>NZ_JBVIIM010000005.1:279700-386451 GCF_055569765.1 Streptomyces sp. NPDC031365
CGTCCCCCCCCCCCCCCCCCCCCCCCCCCCCCCCCCCCCCCCCCCCCCCCCCCCCCCCCCCCCCCCCCCCCCCCCCCCCCCCCCCCCCCCCCCCGCTTCTGCTGCTCGGGGTTCTACACTGCCGCCGGCGCGCCACGCCCGTCCGGGTCGTGCTCGGCCGGCCCGGAGGCGAACTGGGTGCGGTACAGCTCCGCGTAGCGGCCGTCCGCGGCCAGCAGCTCCTCGTGTGTACCGCGCTCGACGATCAGGCCCGCCTCGATCACCAGGATCAGGTCGGCGGCCCGGACGGTGGACAGCCGGTGCGCGATCACGACCGCCGTCCTCTCCTCCAGCGCCTCGGCGAGCGCCTCCTGGACGGCGGCCTCTGAGGTGTTGTCCAGGTGGGCGGTGGCCTCGTCGAGGATGACGACGCGCTGACGGGCCAGCAGCAGCCGCGCGATCGTCATGCGTTGGCGTTCGCCGCCGGAGAGCCGGTAGCCGCGTTCTCCGACCACCGTGTCCAGTCCGTCGGGCAGGGCCCGTACGAGGGGCTCCAGACGCGACCGGCGCAGGGCGTCCCACAGGTCGGGTTCGCTCGCGTCCGGCCGGGCCAGCAACAGGTTGGCGCGGACCGTGTCGTGGAAGAGATGACCGTCCTGGGTGACCATGCCGAGGGTGGCGCGCAGCGAGGCGGCGGTCAGGTCGCGGACGTCGACGCCGCCCACGCGTACGGCGCCGGAGTCGACGTCGTACAGCCGCGGCAGCAGGCCGGCGACGGTCGACTTGCCCGCGCCGGAGGAGCCCACGAGGGCGACGGTCTGCCCCGGTTCGGCGCGGAAGGAGATGCCGTGCAGGACCTCCTCGCCGCCGCGCGGGTCGAGGGTGGCGACCTCCTCCAGGGAGGCCAGGGAGACCTTGTCGGCGGACGGATAGCCGAAGCGGACGTCGTCGAACTCCACGGCCACCGGGCCCTCGGGCACCTCGCGTGCGTCCGGCTTCTCCCGGATGAGGGGCTCGAGGTCCAGGATCTCGAAGACCCGCTCGAAACTGACCAGCGCGCTCATGACCTCCACCCGCGCCCCGGCCAGCGAGGTGAGCGGCGCGTACAGCCGGGTCAGCAGCAGCGCCAGCGCCACCACCGCGCCGGGCTCCAGCACGCCGCTGAGGGCGAGCCGGCCGCCGAGGCCGTAGACCAGGGCCAGGGCGAGGGCGGAGACCAGGGTCAGCGCGGTGATGAACACCGTCTGGGCCGTGGCCGTGCGGACGCCGATGTCGCGGACCCGGCGGGCACGGACCGCGAATTCCTCCGACTCCTCCTCGGGACGCCCGAAGAGTTTCACCAGCGTGGCGCCGGGCGCGGAGAACCGTTCGGTCATACGGGTGCCCATGGCCGCGTTCAGGGCGGCGGCCTCGCGCTGCATCCCGGCCATGCGGCGGCCCATGCGCCGGGCCGGGATGACGAACACCGGCAGCAGCACCAGCGCCAGCAGGGTGATCTGCCAGGACAGGGTGAGCATCACGGCGAGGGTGAGCACCAGGGTGACCACGTTGCCGACCACGGTCGACAGGGTGTTGCTGAAGGCCCGCTGGGCGCCGATGACGTCGTTGTTGAGACGGGAGACCAGCGCTCCCGTACGGGTGCGTGTGAAGAACGCGACGGGCATATGTTGTACATGGTCGAACACCGCTGTGCGCAGATCGAGGATGAGTTCCTCGCCGAGCGCCGCCGACAGTCTGCGGCCGAGTACGCCGAGGGCGGCCTCCACGATCGCGATCAGCGCGATGAGCAGGGCCAGGCGGACCACCGTGGCCGCGTCGCCGCCGGACACGATGGTGTCCACGACCCGTCCGGCGAGCACCGGGGTGGCGACGGCGAGCGCGGCGGTCGCCGTGCCGAGCAGCACGAACAGGATGAGCCGGCGGCGGTGCGGGCGGGCGAAGGCGGCGATACGGCGCAGCGTCTCCCCCGTCACGGGGCGGTGCTCGTCCTCGGCGGACATGACGCTGCGCAGCTGTGTCCACGCTGTGGTCTCCATACTCATGAGTGCGAAGGTAGAACCTCGACCATGAGTGAGGTCAAGGACGTCACCGCCGCGCCCCACCCGACTTTTCCCGGCCGGCGGCCGTCCGCGCCGCCGCAACCCGGCGTTGGCTTACGGGGGACACGCTCGGCCGGTGTGACGGGGACGCTCCGCCGGATCCTGTGTGTGCTGCCGCTGCTGCTCGTGACCGTGGTCGCGGTGCGGCACCGGTCGGTGCTGGCCGAGGGGTTCGCCCTGCTGACGACCGCCCGCCGGCCCTGGCTGCTGGCCGCGGCGGGGGTGACCTGTCTGACCTGGGTGGCGGCCTCGTTCACCCGGCAGGGAGCGGTCGTCGAACGGTTGCCCGGGCGGCGGCTCCTGGCCACGCAGTTCGCGGCGGGCGCGGCGAACCACCTGCTGCCGACGGGCCTGGGCGCGAGCGCCGTCAATCTGCGGTTCATGGCGGTGTGCGGGCTGACGCCGGCCCGCTCCTCGGCCGCCCTGGCGCTGTATCTGCTGGCGGAGTCCGTCGGCCGGGTGGGGCTGCTGGCCGCCCTTCTCGTGGCGTTCCCCGGCGCACTGCGGTTCGGCTCGCTGCTGCCTGCAGGGGTGTTCGGTCCGCTGCTGTTCGCGGCGGGCACGGCGGTGGTCGTCGCGGTGGGCGTGCTCGCGGCCGTACGGCGGGTGCGGACGGTGGTGTGTTCGTTCCTGCGGACGGCTCTGGGCGAGGCGCGGTCGGTGCATGCCCTGCCCTCCCGGGCACTGGCGCTGTGGGGCGGGGCGCTGGCCTTCCCCGCGCTGCAGGCGACCGCGTTGGTGCTGGTGGGGACGGCGTTCGGGCTGTCGGTGCCACCCGCCCACATGGCGGTGGCATACCTGGCGGCGACGGTCGCGGTGGCGCTGGTGCCCACTCCGGGCGGGCTGGGCTCGGTCGAGGCTGCGCTGGTCGTGGCGCTGGTGGCGGTGGGCGGGGCGGCCGCGCCGGCCACGGCGGTGGTACTGGTCTTCCGGGTCATCACGGTGTGGCTGCCGCTGCTGCCGGGGGCGTTGACGCTGGGCGCGCTGGTGCGGCTGAAGGTGATCTGACCGCGGGGTGGGCTGGTCGGGGTCCGACCCGCCGGACGAACTGCCCCTCGGATACGGCAGGATGAGCGATCGTGCCGACCGCAGGTCAGGAAGGCCGGCCCGTCGTACATCCCGTTGAACTCGAGCAGGTGACCACGTGACACGACCTCACATATCCCCGTCGGCCCGGGCATGCGCCGGAGGTGAGCGGTGACCCGCTCGCTCACCATGGACGATCTGGTGTTCGCCGGTATCGCCCTCGCCGCCGGCCTGCTGGTGGCGTTCCTGCTCCGGATGATGCTGCGCCGGCTGGGCCGGCTCGCGGAGCGCACCAACTGGCGCGGGGACGACGTCCTCGTGGACGCGCTGCGCATGATCGCGCCGTGGGCGGCGGTCGCGGGCGGCGTCGCCTCCGCGGCGGCGGCGCTGCCGCTGACCCGGACCGTCCAGCACAACGTCAACCAGGTGCTGACCGTGCTGGTCATCTTCGCCGCGACGGTGTCGGCCGCCCGGGTGGTGGCGGGGCTGGTGGCCTCGGTCACCCAGGCCCGCTCCGGTGTCGCCGGGTCGGCGACCATCTTCATGAACATCACCAGGATCCTGGTCCTGGCGATCGGCTTCCTGGTGGGCCTGCAGACGCTCGGCATCTCCATCGCCCCGCTGCTCACCGCCCTCGGCGTCGGCGGTCTGGCGGTGGCGCTGGCACTGCAGGACACGCTCGCCAACCTGTTCGCCGGCATCCACATCCTGGCATCCAAGACCGTGCAGCCGGGTGACTACATCCGGCTGAGCAGCGGGGAGGAGGGCTATGTCGAGGACATCAACTGGCGTCAGACGACCGTCCGCGCGCTGTCCAACAACCTCGTGGTCATCCCGAACGGCCAGCTCGCCAAGACGAACATGACCAACTTCATGCGCCCCGAGCGGCAGCTGACGATCCTGGTGCAGGCCGGGGTGTCGTACGACAGTGATCTGGAGCAGGTGGAGCGGGTGACGATGGAGGTCGTCGCCGAGGTGATGACCGAGATCACCGGCGCCGTGCCGGAACACGATCCGGCGGTCCGCTTCCACACCTTCGGGGACTCCCGTATCGGGTTCACCGTGATCCTGGGCGTGGGCGAGTTCAGCGACCAGTACCGGATCAAGCACGAGTTCATCAAGCGCCTGCACCGCCGCTACCGCGAGGAGGGCATCCGCATCCCCTCCCCCGCGCGTACGGTGGCGCTCCAGCAGGGCACGGTGACGTTCCCCCACCAGCGGGACACGCAGTCCGCGCCGGACGACATGATCACCGCCCGGCCGATCTGAGGTCCGAGGGGCCGGACAGGTGGTCCGAAGGGCCGGACAGGTGGTCCGGGAGGCCGGACAGGTGGTCCGGGAGGCCGGACAGGTGGTCCGGGAGGCCGGACAGGTGGTCCGGGAGGCCGGACAGGTGGTCCGGGAGGCCGGACAGGTGGTCCGGGAGGCCGGACGGGTGGTCTCCCGCCGCGACGCCATGACCGTGTGGCGGGCGATTGCCCGGAACTCGGCGTGGACCCCTGTCGAGCCGGGGGCCGTCACAAGATATCTTGATGTCGAGCAATGTTGCAGACGTGGAGCGGAGCACCCGGTGACTGACTCGACCATCATCTATACGCACACTGACGAGGCCCCGGCCCTGGCGACGTATTCCTTCCTGCCGGTGGTCCGGGCGTACGCCTCGCAGGCGGGTGTCACCGTGGAGACGCGTGACATCTCGCTGGCCGGGCGCATCATCGCCGTGTTCCCGGAGTACCTGACCGAGGACCAGCGCATCCCGGACGCCCTCGCCGAGCTCGGTGAGCTGGCGAAGACGCCCGCGGCCAACATCATCAAGCTGCCGAACGTCTCGGCGTCGATCCCGCAGCTCAAGGCCGCGGTCGCCGAGCTCAAGAGCCAGGGCTACGCGCTGCCGGACTACCCGGACGACCCGAAGACCGACGAGGAGCGCGAGATCCGCGCCCGCTACGACAAGATCAAGGGATCGGCCGTGAACCCGGTCCTGCGTGAGGGCAACTCCGACCGTCGCGCCCCCGCCTCGGTGAAGAACTACGCCAAGAACCACCCGCACCGTATGGGCGCCTGGTCCGCCGAGTCCAGGACCAACGTCGCCACCATGGACGCGGACGACTTCCGCTCCACCGAGAAGTCGGCCGTCATCGCCGAGGACGGCGCGCTGCGCATCGAGCTCAAGGGTGACGACGGCACCACCACCGTGCTGCGCGAGTCCGTACCCGTCCTCAAGGACGAGGTCGTCGACGCCTCCGTGATGCGCGTCGGCGCGCTGCGCGAGTTCCTGACCGCGCAGGTCGCCCGCGCCAAGCAGGAGGGTGTGCTGTTCTCGGTGCACCTCAAGGCCACGATGATGAAGGTCTCCGACCCGATCGTCTTCGGCCATGTGGTGCGCGCCTTCTTCCCGAAGACGTTCGCCCGGTACGGCGACAAGCTCGCCGCGGCCGGCCTCACCCCGAACGACGGTCTGGGCGGCATCTACAAGGGCCTGGAGGCCCTTCCCGAGGGCGCGGAGATCAAGGCGTCCTTCGACGCCGAACTCGCCGAGGGCCCGGAGCTGGCGATGGTCGACTCCGACAAGGGCATCACCAACCTGCACGTCCCCTCGGACGTCATCGTCGACGCCTCCATGCCGGCCATGATCCGCACCTCCGGTCACATGTGGGGCCCGGACGGCCAGGAGGCCGACACGCTGGCCGTCCTGCCGGACTCCAGCTACTCCGGCGTCTACCAGGCCGTGATCGACGACTGCCGCGCCAACGGCGCCTACGACCCGTCCACCATGGGCTCGGTGTCGAACGTCGGTCTGATGGCGCAGAAGGCCGAGGAGTACGGCAGCCACGACAAGACCTTCGAGATCCCCACCACGGGTACCGTCCGGCTGGTCGACGGCAACGGCGACGCCATCCTCGAGCAGGCCGTATCCGCCGGTGACATCTTCCGCGCCTGCCAGGCCAAGGACGCCCCGATCCGCGACTGGGTGAAGCTGGCCGTCACCCGCGCCCGCGCCACCGGCGACCCGGCGGTGTTCTGGCTGGACGAGACCCGCGCGCACGACGCCAACCTGATCGCCAAGGTGAAGCAGTACCTGCCGGAGCACGACACCGAGGGCCTGGACATCCGCATTCTGAACCCGGTCGAGGCGACCAAGCTGTCGGTGGAGCGCATCCGCCGCGGGGAGGACACCATCTCGGTGACCGGCAACGTGCTGCGCGACTACCTCACCGACCTGTTCCCCATCCTGGAACTGGGCACCAGCGCCAAGATGCTGTCGGTGGTCCCGTTGATGGCGGGCGGCGGCCTGTTCGAGACGGGTGCCGGCGGCTCGGCGCCGAAGCACGTGCAGCAGCTGGTGAAGGAGAACTACCTGCGCTGGGACTCGCTCGGTGAGTTCTTCGCGCTGGTGCCGTCGCTGGAGCACTACGCGGCGGCCACGGGCAACAGCCGCGCCAAGGTCCTCGCCGCGACGCTGGACCGGGCCACGGCGACCTTCCTCAACGAGGACAAGTCCCCGACCCGTCGCGTTGGCGGCATCGACAACCGCGGCAGCCACTTCTACCTGTCCCTGTACTGGGCGCAGGAGCTGTCCGCGCAGACCGACGACGCGGACCTGGCGAAGGCCTTCGCCCCGCTCGCCGAGACGCTCGCCGCCAACGAGGCGAAGATCGTCGAGGAGCTGAACGCCGTGCAGGGCAAGCCGGCCGAGATCGGCGGCTACTACCAGCCCGACCCGGCCAAGGCCGCCGCGGTCATGCGCCCGTCCACCACGTGGAACGAGGCGCTGGCGTCCCTGAGCTGACGGGAGCAGCCCTCGTCCTCCGCCCCGGCCGGCCTCGCGCCCGGCCGGGGCGGAGCCGTACCGCCGGCAGGGCGGCTCACCACTCGCGCGGGGCGATCAGCTCCTCGGCACCGGCGTCCGCGAAGCCGTGGGCGCGGGCGCGGGCGCGGGCGCGGGCGACGAACCAGAACTCCTCGGCGATCTCCTCCCGGGCCACCGTCTCGATCTCGCTGCCGACGGCCGCCTCGCATGCGGCTGCGAGAACGTTGAACTCCTCGGTGGCGGCGTGGGTCAGGGCGCGGAGCGCGGCGAGGTCCGCTGGCCGGTCCGCCTCGACGCGTTCGCACAGGGTGAGCAGGACGGCCCGGCCACGGTCCACGAGGTGGTCGGGGTAGTAGTCGTCCCGGTACAGGACCCGCAGGAACGCGGGGGCGGCGACGTGCTCGTTGCTGATCGGCATGAGGTCCTCGGTTGTCGGCGTTGTCAGTGGGGTGTGGCACCTTGATCCTTCCGTGCACCACCGACAACGCTTCCGGAGCAGCCGTATGACCGACGTCCCACCGTCCTTCGCGTTCCTTCCCGGCGACCCGGACTCCCCCGTGATCCTCCATGTGCCGCACTCGGCGCGGGAGATACCGGCCGATGTGCGGTCCGGGATCGTGCTGGACGACGCCGGGCTGGAGCGGGAGCTGGACCACATCACGGACGCGCACACCGCGTCGATGGCCGAGGCGGCGGCCCGACGGGCCGGCGTCACGCCGTGGCGGTTCGTGAACCGGCTGTCGCGGCTGGTCGTCGATCCGGAGCGGTTCCCGGACGAGCGGGAGGAGATGCTGTCCGTCGGCATGGGCGCGGTCTACACGCGAACCACGCACAAGGAGGTGCTGCGGCCCGACGGGTTCGACGCCGGGCCGCTGGTCGAGCGGTACTTCCGGCCGTACGCGCGGGCGATGACGGAGGCGGTCGCCGGCCGGCTCGCGGCGACGGGGCGGGCCGTGATCGTCGACGTGCACTCGTATCCGAGCGCGCCGCTGCCCTACGAACTGCACGCCGAGGGGCCCCGGCCGGAGGTGTGTCTGGGCACCGATTCCTTCCACACCCCGCCAGGGCTGCTGGAGGCGGCCCGCGAGGCGTTCGCGCCGTGCGGGGAGACGGGGCTGGACAGCCCGTTCGCCGGGACGTACGTACCGCTGGAGTTCTACGGGGAGCGGGCTCAGGTGTCGGCGCTGATGGTGGAGATCCGCCGTGACACCTACATGTCCGAACCGGGCGGTCCCGCGGGCGAGGGCCTGCCCGGGCTCGCCTCGGCACTCGCCGCCCTCGTCGACGCGGCGTCCCGCTGACGCGGGCGCCGCGGCGGTACGGCCCCGGGGCCACGCCCGCCCGCCCGCACGGGAGGGGACGCCGGCCCGGCGTGTCGTCCGTCCCCGCCCCGGAAGGGTCAGGTCCGCAGCCACTCCGTGACGACCACGTCGTCGCCCGTGCGCAGACGCAGGGCGAACGGGCCCGAGGGGGTGGCGTCGGCCGTGAAACGGCCCATGTCGTCGGCGGTGAGGACGGCGGTCGGCTGCGGACCGCGCAGTACCTCGATGCGGGCCGGCTGGGGCGGCAGCACCTGGCCCATCAGGCCCTGCTCGCTCACCTCGACGTCCAGCGTCACCTCGCCCGCGTCGAAGGTCAGCATGCGCGGCACGTCCGTCGCACCCCTGACCGGGACGGCATCGACCCGTGAGTCGAAGGTCAGCTCGGCCACGCGGGCGTCGAGGTCGTGCAGCGCGTAGGCATCCACCGCGATCTGCAGCAGGGCGGGAGGCAGCGGGTCCAGGACGGCTGCCGCCTGCCGGAGTTCCTCCTCCAGCAGCCCGCTGCCGAAGTCCTCGTCGTCGTTCATACCGGTCATGTCGTTCACGTTGTCCCCCGTGCCTCGAGCCGGGCCCGCAGCCGGCGCAGACAGCGCTGGCGCAGTGGTCCGATGCTGCCCACCGCGATGTCGAGCGCCGCGGACACCTCCTGATAACTGGGCGGCGGCGAGGCGATCAGCACGCGCAGCAACTGCCTGCACCGCTCGCCGAGTTCCTCGAACTCCTGCCACAACCGCCGCACGCGTTCGGTCTGTGCGGCCGCCTCCTCCGTCTCCAGCAGCGACTGCTCCGGCGTGCCGTCCTCGCTCACCCGGTCCAGCAGCTGCGGGTCGTCCGTCAGGATCAGGCGGCGCGCGTTCCTGTGCACCTTCAGGCACTCGTGCCGCGCGGTACTGGCCAGCCAGGAGGCCGCCTTCTCCGGTTCCCGGATCCGCCCCAGGTGCTGGGCGAAGCGGAACCACACGGTCTGGTAGACCTCGTGAGCGTCGGCCTCGGAGACCCGGTGTGCGCGCACCACGGACCACACCAGGGGGCCCAGCCCTTCCACGATCGCCTTCCAGGCCGCCGCGTCGCCGTCGCCAGCGGACCGGACCAACGCGCCGACTTCCCTACGCTCCACGGTCCCACCCCTCGTGTACGGCCCGTCATCGTACGCCGCGGAGGGGACGACTCCGGTCCTCATGCCCGCGTGGAGGACGGTGAGACCCGCACGGGACGCCAGGTGGGCGGCAGGAGGGCGGGGACGTGCGCCCCGCGCACTTCGGCGAACTCGGTCGTCGCGTCCATCAGTTGACGGCACACCTTGCGCGGGTCGGTCTGAGCCTGTCCCGTCATCTGGGCGGCGATCATGCCAACCGCGACGGGGGTGGCGAACGAGGTCCCGCTCCACTGGGCAAGTCCCTCGAACATCACCTGGTCCGGCTTGCCCGAGCCGCCGTCCTCGCTCAGCACCCCCGTGTGGCGCGGGTGGAGGCACGTGCAGGCGTAGGTGAAGCCGTAGCGGCAGGCGTCGTAGGTGGAGTGCTGGTAGACGTACGGGACGGGCGTGTCGAAGCCGGTGAGGGCGCTGGTGAGACGCTCGCCGGGGGCGTAGGCCTTCACCCAGCCGCCGTGGTTGCTGAAGCAGGCGCCGAACTCGCCGTCCCCGCGCAGCGCGCCGACGGACAGCACGGCGTTCTCGTAGCCGGGGAGGTCGGCGTACGCGGCGGGCCAGAAGGGTGTGGCGCTGCCGTTGTTGCCGGCTGCGGCGACCAGCAGGGTGTGCTGCTCACGCAGTTCCCGCATGAAGGCGTCGACGCCGAGCAGCCCGTCGGTGCGGCCGTTGGAGGTGCCGGCGGAGAGGCTGATGACGTCGGGCCAGCCGCCTTCGTCGACGGCCTCGAAGAGCTTCTCGCCGAACTCGGACTCCAGGATGGCCCCGGCGTCGTTGAGCGTGCCGCGGACGGTGATGTCGGTGTTGGGGGCGACGGCGGCGACGAGTCCGGCGATGAACGTGCCGTGGCCGCAGTACTGCTGGAGGATTCCGTCGTCGTCGCACTCGGCGACCTGGGCGTCGCCCCGGGTGTGCGCGAGCAGCGGGTAGGAACGGTGGTCGTGCATGAGGCCGGTGTCGATGACGAGGACTCCGACGGCGCTGTCCGGGTCGTGGGCGGCGTCGGCAGCGGCCGGGTTGGGCCCCGCGCCGGGCGCCACGGGTACGGGCTCGTCGCCGGGGCAGGCGTTGACGGCGATCGACACCACGTGGTTGCGGCTGACCAGACGGCGTCCGGTACGGCCCTCGGTCGCCGAGAGCGCGCGCAGGGCGCCGGCGACCGCCGGATCGCCGCTGCCGTCGCCCTGGCCCGGGTCGGCGACCTGGATACGGGTGATGCCGGAGCGGTTGGTCTCCGGGCCCGCCCGGCGCACACGGTCCGGAGTGAGGCCGGCGAAGGTGGTGAAGTGCTGCCGCACGGTGTCCTCGACGACGCGGGCCTCTTCTCCGTCGCGGGCGAGGACGACACCCTTCTCGTAGAGGAACTCTCCCGCGTCGTCCGGCCCCATCGCCAGGGGAACGTCGGGCATGGAGCGCTGGATCTGTGCGAACTGCTCACGGAATCGCTGTGGTGCCATGGCATGTCCTCCACTCGGGCGACGGCGGCCGGGGCCGCGGAGCTGTCGTGATACAGAGTCGCGGGACGGTCGTCTGATACAACGTCGGGCCTGTGGGACGCGGTTGCGGACCACTACCATCGTGGGGTGACAGCGGGAAGCGACACGGTGCTGGAACTGCTGCCGATGGTGTTCGCCGCCCCGGGTGAGGCGTTGGCGAGGGCGGAAACGGTCCTGGGCGGCCGTCCCGCGCCGCTGCACGCCTCCGTCGCCCACCAGGTGATCGGCATCTGGCAGCGGGACTTCGGCGACATGCGGCTCGCCCTGAGCCATCTGCGTCGGGCGCGGGCCTGGGCGTCGCGCGCGGACTCGGCCGAGCGGGAGGCGGACGTCCTCGCCACCCTCGGGGTCGCACTGGTGCACGCGGGGCGCACCCGGCAGGGCTTGGACGCCCTGCGCCGGGGCGTCGAGCGCGGCAGTGGGCACACACGCGCGCGGGTGCTGTTCCGGCGGGCGTACTCGTACTGGGTGCTGGGCCATCACAAGGAGGCGCTGGAGGACGTACGGCGGGCGGTTCCCGTACTGCGGCAGGCCGATGACGTGATCTGGACGGCGCGTGCGCTGACGCTGAGGGCGACGGTCCATCTCGCGCTGGGCGCGGTGGACCGGGCGGACGCCGACTTCACCGCGGCGGAGGCCCTGTGGGAGACCACCGGCCAGGAGCACGACAAGGCGGACGCCGTGGAGAGCCGGGGCCTGGCGGCGTTCCGCTCCGGCGACGTCCCGGCGGCGCTGCGGCTGCTCGACGAGGCGGAGGAGCGCTACGCCAAGCTGGGCACACCGACGTTCATGCTGAACATCCGGCGCTGTGAGGTGCTCATGGCCGCTGGGCTGGCCGCGGAGGCGCTGGCCGAGGCGGACACGGCGCTCGGGGCGCTGGACGGGATCGGCGGGCAGTCGACGCGCAAGGCCGAGCTGCTGCTGGTCGCCGCGCGGGCGGCCCGGCTGGCGGACGAGCCGCAGACGGCGATCGCACGTGCGGCGCTGGCCGTGCGGCTGTTCACGGGGCAGCGGCGCACCTGGTGGGAGGCGCACGCGCGGCTGGTGCTGATCGGCGCCCGGCACGCGGCGGGGCGGGGTTCGGGCCGGCTGGTCGCGGACGCGGCGGCGGTGGCGGAGAGGCTGCTCGCGCTCGGCGCTCCGGCGGCGCCCGAGGCGTCGCTGCTCGCGGGCCGTATCGCGCTGGACCTCGGCTGGACGGCTGACGCGGAGCGGCATCTGGCTCTCGCCACGCGCAGCAGACGCGGCGGGCCGCCGCTCGCGCGGATGACGGGCTGGGCGGCGCAGGCGCTGCGCGCCCAGGCCGCCGGTTCCCCGCGCGGGGTTCTGGAGGCGTGCCGGCGCGGCCTGGACGTGCTCGACGACCACCGGATGACGCTGGGTGCCTCGGAGCTGCGGGCCCGGGCCACCGCCCAGGGAGCGGAACTGGCCGCCCTCGCGCAGAAGGCCAGCCTGGTCTCGGGCGGGCCTCGGCGGCTGCTGGTGTGGAGCGAACGCTGGCGGGCCACCGCCCTGTCCGCACCGCCCACCCGGCCTCCTGCCGACCCCGCGCTGCTCAGCGACATGACCGCCTACCGGGTCATCGCCGCCCGCGCGGAGGAAGCCCGGATGGAGGGCAGGCCCGTACCGGCCCTGGAGCGGGAGCAGCGGCGCCTGGAGCGGGAGATCCGGTCCCGCACGCTGCACATGCGGGGCGAGGCTCCCGACGGCGGGGACCGCTTCGACGTCGGCCGGCTGCTCGCGCGGCTGGGCGAGGACGTACGGCTGGTGGAGCTGGCCGTGCTCGACGGGCGGGTGCAGGTGCTGTTGTGCGGGCAGGGCAGGGTGCGGCGGTTCGAGGCGGGGCCGCTGGCGGCGGCCGAGACCGAGGCCGAGCACGTGCAGGCGGGGCTGCGGCGGCTGGCCCATCCGGGGGCGCAGACGCGGCTGCCGGTGGTGGAGGCGGCGGGCCGCCGGCTCGAGGAGCTGCTGCTGGGTCCGGCCGCGGCGCATCTCGGTGACGGGCCGGTGGTGATCGTGCCGCCGGGGAGGCTGCACCGGGTGCCGTGGGCGTTGCTGCCCTCCCTGCGGGAGCGGGTGCTGAGCGTGTCGCCGTCGGCGAGCAGCTGGCTGCGCGCCAGGGAGACGGCGCCGCCAGGCGGGGGCATTCAGGTGCTGGTGCGCGGTCCGGGCCTCGCCACGGGCGGCGCGGAGGTGGTCGAACTGGCCGGCCGCTACGGCGGTGCGACGGTCCTGGAGCACGAGGACGCGACGGTGCCGCGGGTGCTGACGGAGCTGGACGGTGCCGCGCTGGCGCACATCGCCGCGCACGGCGCGTTCCGCGCGGACGGGCCGCTGTTCTCGTCCCTGCGGATGGCGGACGGTCCGCTGATCGTGCACGATTTCGAGCGGCTGGACCGCAGTCCGTACCGGATCATCCTGTCGTGCTGCGACACGGCTCGGTTCGCGACGGTGGGGGCGGATGAACTCCTCGGGCTGGTCACGGCGTTGCTGCCGCTGGGCACGGCGGGGGTGGTGGCGTGCAGCGCCCCGGTCAACGACGCGGCGGTCGTGCCGCTGATGCTTGCCCTCCACGAGGGCCTCGACACGGGCCTCTCCCTGGCGGAGGCCCTGCGTGACGCCCGCGCCGCCCTTCCGGGCGATGCGGTGCACCGGGCGACAGGATGGGCCTTCACCGCCTTCGGGGCGGCGTGAACCTGCGGCTGCGGCTGCGGCTGCGGCTGCGGCTGCGGCTGCGGCTGCGGCTGCGGGTACAGCGTGGTTGCTCGCGCCCACGCGGCGGAGCCATATCGACACAGCCCCGCGCCCGCGAGATCGGTGCAGCTGACCGCCTCCAGGGGCGCGGGGAACTGCGCGACCAGCCACCGACGGCCCGCGGCCGACCACGCCGAAGAACCCTCCGGGTTCTTGGGCGGACAGTTCAGGCAGGCATCGCCTCCCGCGACTCCGTGACACGAGGCAGATGAGACCGGCTCGGCGCACCCAGTCGCATATACGCCCCGTACAGATGGTTGCCGACCGTCCGGACGGACAGGGTCAGGCGTTCCGCTATCTGCCGATTACTCAGTCCCGCCGCGGCCAGCGCGACGATCTGCCTCTGCCGAGCGGTGAGTTCACCCAGCACCAGCCCCGCCAGCGCAGGCGTACCCGCGTCCTCGCAACGGCGGGCCACGGCGACCGCACGCGTGCGGGCGGTGCGGGCGGCGAGTGGTTCCCGGTGCGCGGACACGGCCTGGGCGTACGCCTCGGCGGCGAACAGCAGGAAACCGCGTTGGGCCAACTCCCCCGCGACCCGGTCCAGGGCGGGTCCGTCGGCTCTGGCGAGGGCGTCGGCGTGGTCGGCGAAGACGCCGGTGAGCCGCCCGCCGGCACGCTCGGGGGTGCCGAGGCGCACCGCGTCGTACGGATCGCCCTCCGCCACGGGAAGCCCATCGGCGCGGGCGAGTTCCGTGCGGCAGGGATCGTGGGCCGGGGCGGTGCGCAGGCCCTCGCGGGCCCAGGCGGCCGCCTCCCGCAGCTCGCCCCGCAGCCGTGCGTACCGGGCGCGCAGGGCCGCGTACCCGGCCGGGACCGGTGCCCCCTCCCCCACGAGCCAGTCGCCCACCGGTGCGTGCGCCGCCGAGACGTCGGCACGCTCGATCCGCTCCGCCAGCTCCGACGCCTCGGCGTCCAGGGCGAGGGCGCGCTCCTCGCGCGGGCGGGCGAGCCGGCGGGTGCGCAACCGGCCGGCGGCGGAGCGCAGCACAGGGCCGTGCAGGGGGTGGGACAGGCGGACGCGGCCGTGGCCGTCGACGTCGATCAGGCCGTCGGCCTCCAGCTGCTCCAGGGCGGTGAGGTCGAGTTCGTCCGCGTCGAGCGGCAGGGGTTCGGCGGAGGCGAGCCGGTCGAGCGTCTCGCGCACCCCAGGGCCGGCACGGTCCAGGAGAGGGGCGGTGTGTCGGCGTACCGCCGGGGTCGGAGGCACCGGGCCGCGCCAGGCCCAGGAGCCCTGGACGCCGGTGCGCAGACCGGACGCCCGTACGGTGTCCACGAGTTCGCGCAGCAACCGCAGGTCCCCGTCGCACAGGCGGTGCAGCCGGTTCACGGTGAGCGGCTCGGGGGTGTCGTCCGCGTCCGCCGAGAGCAGCCGCGCGGTCTCCTCCCGGGGCAGCGGTGCCAGGGCCACGCGGGGCAGCAGTTCCCCGGTCCACAGCCGGGACACGGCGGCCGGCACCACCCCGTCGTCGGCGACGACGACCAGCAGCCGGGTGCGTGCGTGCACGGCGAGCTGGTGGAGCACCGCGGCGGAGGCGTCGTCGAGCAGATGGGCGTCGTCGACCAGCAGCGTCCGCACCCCGGAGAGGTGGTGCAGCGCGCGGTGCAGGGTGACGGGCTCGGGCAGCAGGGGGGCGAGGGCGGCGAAGGGGAGGTGCCGGCTCTGCGGAGTTCCGGTGACCCGGGCGCAGTCGGTGCCGCGGAGGGCCTCGGCGACCAGCCGGGTCTTGCCCCGTCCGGCCGCCCCGGTCACCACGAGGCCGCGCCCGGCGCCGCTCAGCGACCGTCGTATGAGGTCCAGTTCGGCCTCCCGGCCGGTGAACGGCCAGGGCGGCCCGAGCGTCGTCGTGACCGTCCCGTGCGGCCCCTGCGGCCCGTTGGCATACCGTCGCGCATTCGTCACGAGAACAGGAGCGCGGATACTCAAGCCTGATACAGGGGCACTTGAGGAGACCCGGACTCAGGCGCACCGGCCGGATCGCAGGGCAGCCTGTGGTCCATGACCGCTCGCCACTGCTCGCTGCCCCGGCAGCCGGCCCCCGCGTATCCGCCGGGCCTGGCCGCCGAGCGGCTCGGGGCGCTCACCGGCGGGCGACGGCTGTGGGTCAACGGCACGGTGCTGCACTACTACTTCTTCGACGGCGACAAGGCCGGTTCCCGGATCGCCGTACCCGGTACCGGGCGGGCCCGCTGGGTCGCCTGGGGCGGGGCCAAGGAGCAGCAGGATGTGGTGCGCGAGTGCTTCGAGGAGTGGCGAGGGCTCGGTCTCGGGCTGACGTTCGCCGAGGTCCGTGACCGCACCGAGGCGGAGCTGCGCATCGGGTTCCAGTGCGGTGACGGCTCCTGGTCGGCCGTGGGCAGGGACGCGCTGCGCACCGGTGTGCACGAGCGGACCATGAACTTCGGCTGGGACCTGACCGTGCCGGGCGAACGGGCGATGGCACTGCACCAGATCGGGCACGCGCTCGGCATGCTGCACGAGCACCAGAGCCCGTACGCCGGCATCCACTGGGACGACGAGGCCGTGTACGCCGAACTGGCGTGCCCGCCGAACCACTTCAGCCGGGACAGGACGTACGACACCGTCCTGCGCAGGCTCGGCCCGGACGAGGCCAACGGCTCCCTCTGGGACCCGCAGTCGATCATGCACGCCGCGCTTCCGCCGGGGCTGATCCTTGAGCCGGAGCAGTACCGCGGGGGTGTGCATCCGCCGGGCACCCTGTCCCCGGCGGACAAGGAATCCATACTGCGCAGGTATCCGCCGGCGCCGCCCACACCGCCGCCCTCGCTGGTGCCGTTCCGCTCGGTGCCGCTGGGGCTGGGGCCCGGGGAGCAGGCGGACTTCCTCGTCGACCCGCCGGAGACCCGCGACTACACGGTGGGCACCTTCGGCGACGCCGACCGGGTCGTCGTGCTGTTCGAGGAGCGGGACGGGGAACCCCGTTTCCTCGCAGGCGACGACGACGGGGGCACGCGTCGCGACGCGGCGATCGGGGCCCGGCTCGTCAAGGGCCGCCGCTATCACGTCCGTATCCGCCTGTACTCCGCGTGGGGGCCGGGCGAGACTGCGGTCATGTGCTGGTAACGGCACGGGCCGGCCGCGGACACCAGAGCCATTTCCGGCGCCGGGGGAGCGGCCGGGGGACGTCACCTTCGGGGGAGGGTGGCGTTCCCCGGCCCACGCGCGCCGGGCAGGACCAGCCGTCGGGACGACGGGATGTGAACCTGCGCCCCCTTGGCCCCGAAGTGCCTTGCACCCCAGGAGCGCGGGTCAAGCCGTTCAGTGCTCACAGAGGGAGAATTCTCGTTCGTAGAGTTGCTCGTTGTGTTCGTCAACGAAGAACTTGCGTTCCTGCATGAGTTGTTCGCGGTAGCTCTTGGCCTGTTCAAGCGTCATGGTCGAGGTGTCGGACCACGGTTGCTGCGGTGGCACATCGGAAGTCGAGACGATTCTTTCCGACGGGTCGACCAGGAAGAACGCAAGAATCTTGCGGTGTCCCGGGCGGGTGGGGTCCATGAGGCTGAACGGGCTGACGCGGTGTTGCAGGATGTTCGGGAACGCCAGGCAGCGACCCGCCGGCGTCGATGCCGATCCCAGCATCTGGTTCAGTGCGTCTTCGTCCTCCAGGCCGTAGACCTCCCGCAGACCGTTGTCGTCGTTCTGTTCATAGTGCGGGTCGTCGAGTGCCGCCCGGAAACTCAGCCGACTTTCGGTGATGTTCTCGCTGTCCCAGTAGTAGATGGCGGTCGAGACGATCCGCTCGTTCAACATCCCCTCGACATGCCAGGAACCGCCTGGGTACTCGGGCTTGTCCGGGGTGAGTTGAACGGTGGCGAGCTTGACGATGACCTGAAGGCGGCGGCCGCGCAGGTCGACTCGGGCGAAGTCGTCGGGCGCCCCGGGCGGGGTGAAGGCCGGGGCGTCCGGGACGGCCGGGCGGCGGTTCTCCCACCAGTCGTCCTGGGCCTCTTCCCATGCACGGAGGGCTTCGGTGTAGGCCGCGGCATCACTGTAGGAAGACTCGTCCGGCCACTCCGGTTCCGCGTCGTACCACCCGAAGGGATCGGCCTCGATCCGCAGGGGCCGCGGATGACGCAGATCGGTGAGCACGTTCTCCAGCAGCGGGCGCATGCGCGAGAACACGTCCGGCAGGACGGTGGCCAGTGCGTGATGCCTCTCGGGGTGAACGTTGTTCACGTACGAACGGAAGGCAACATCGCCGTCGTCACTGACGTCGACGTCCGTGGGGAGCCACTGGAATCTCTCCGAGAACTCGTACGTCGAGTGGCGGTCCGTCGGGTTCCGCCAAGCCCGCTCGGGCGCCCCGCTCACCTCTCTCACCAGGCAGAACAGTGAGGGATGAACCAGATCCAGTACCTGCCTGCCGGATCCGGGATGCCAGTCCTGTTCTGCTTCGGGGATCTGTTCCAGGACCCGGACCGCCTCGCGCAGCCGGGATCTGAGATGGTCCTCGACCAGGGTGTCCGACTGCCACACCCCGTCGACGGCGGACACCTCGATGCCGGTTCGTCCGTCCCGCAGCGCGGCGTAGTGCACGAGTTCGGCGAGCACGTAACGTACCTGCGCTTCGGTGAGGCCCTGGGCGACCGCTTCCTGCGTCCACCTGGCGACGATGCCGGCGTCGTTCATCTTGTCGAACCACCCCGGCTTCGCGCGGATGTGCGCGCTGCACTGCATCATCTGAAGTTCCCGCAGCGTTCGGGGTGCCGCGAACGATATGGACCGGGAGGTGTGAAAGGGCAGCGGGAAAGCAGACAGGACGGTCAATTCTCGTGGTCCCTACAGTCGGTGTGCGGTGGCGGGAAGGATAGCTCAGCAGACTGACACACCCGCCTTCTCCCGGGCCCGCGACCCCACCCCCGACCACCAGCTCCCCACACGCACGAAAGGCCGCCCTCTCACGGATGAGAGAACGACCTCCGACCTGCGTTTCCGCACAGTCGGGACGACAGGATTTGAACCTGCGACCCCTTGACCCCCAGGAGTGCGGGCTACCGGGATTATCTGGATGAACCGGCTATTTCAGGGGCAGATACCGTGCGCTTCGCGGTATGAAGTTCGACACCGCGCATGCCGTTTGGTCCCCAACTGGTCCCCAGAACGCAGACCAGGTCCAGCCCCACAGCCGAGTTCGGGCCGATAACCGCTCGCTCGGCTGTGACGGCTCCGGGGGCTCTGTCAGTGGCCGACGTTACTGTGAGGGATGGACCAGGTCGGCTCGTGGCCTCGGAGGGTGGCAGGCGTGGGTGACGTGGAGTGGCCGAAGGACCCAGGGGCCTACGAACAGGCCGTCGCCGTCCTACTCAGCTGCATGCACCCGCAGCTCCTGCGCGTCGATGGATCAGGCGGCGATGGCGGCAGAGACGCACAGCTCACGGCCCCCGACGGGCTCCACGTCTTCGAGATGAAATCCTTCACCGGCCGGATGACAAAGGGGCGTCGGGACAAGGTCGAGAAGTCCTTGGGTCGGGCCGCGCTGCTGAACCCCGTCAGCTGGGACGTCATCGTGCCGATCGACCTCAACCCGACCGAGGAGAAGTGGTTCAGCGGCCTTCAGCAGAGGTTCTCGTTCCCCCTTTCGTGGCGCGGGGCCACCTGGATCAAGGCCCGACTGGCCGAGCACCCGGCTGTGCGCCGGTTCTATTTCGCCGACCATCACGCGGAGCTGGGGCACCTGCTTCAGGAGATCGCCCGGAGTCACATCTCGCCCATTGACACGGCGGCCGACGCAGCCGCGCGGCTCCGACAGCTGTGCGACCGCCTGGCCGAGCTGGACCCGCACTACACCTTCCGCATCACCGCCGGCCCGGGGCCGCACACCGACATTGAAGTTCTCCCCGCCTATCCGGGAGCCGATCGCGACCAGCCACTCCACATCGCGCTCAGCATCACCGACCCCGACACCCCGGAGGGTGAGTCCGCCGCTTCGGAATTCGAGCGCTGCCGACGGTACGGTGACCCCATCGAGCTGCCGGCACACCACGTGCAGATGTCCGGCCCGCCCTCGCTCCTACCGCCGCAGGGCTCCGACCGCGTCCGCCTAGAAGCGGTTCCCGAGCCCCGGGGCCTGCCGGCCCAGTTGATCGTTACTGACCCAGCAGGCAAACGCCTCGCCGCGCTCGGGCTGCACATGACGTCCATCCGTTCCGGCTCTCATGGAGGAACCCTCCTGGGAGCCGACCCCACAGGAGCGATCACCTGCCGGCTTCGCCTGGACCGCACGACGCGGGAGTCCTCGATCAGGATCGATGTGAACGTCCCCGAGGCGCTACGGCCTGGGCAATGGCTGGATGTCGTCCGGTTCGCTTCCTATGCGGAGTCGGCAAGATGCCTTCAGATGACCCTGGCGGGACACGCCGTGAGCGACCCCGCGCCCTTCCGCATCACACCGCGCCATGACGGCGCGGTGCCGGTGCTGCGGGTACTCGAACAGCTCGTCGCCATCGAGCAGCTGGCGGTGACCACTCTGATGGTCCCCAAAGACCCGAGCCCCGAAGACCTTCGTGCCATACGCGAGGCCCACACACTGCTGACGGGTGGAGTGGTCGATGAAGTAGTCACTTCAGTGACCATGGAAGCCGATGACACCGAATCCATACGAGGGCTGTTCACCGCGCCACAGCCTGTTCAGCTCAGGCAGAACCACCCCGCCTACGAGATAAGGATCTTCGGCCAGGACGTCCCCATCGGCCCGGTCCAGCGCACTCTGCCTCCGCTGTATGCCTCCGAACACCGCCGTACCGCGGATGGTTGGCACATCACGCTCACTGCCGGCACCGAGTCCGGAGCCAACGTGGCAAGCATCCGGCGCGCTGGGTAGCCAGCAGCTCAGCAGTCCGTGCCACCATGCCGGCAGCAATGCATGTATCCACCACTGGTCCCCAGACATGGTCCCCAACCCAAGCACGTCCGTCAATGCCGTCACGCGGACGCTCATAGACGGATGAACGCCCGTTCCGGGCGCGAACTGGACACGAGGCCCGTGGAGCAGCGCGGAATCCGGATCTGTCTCGCGCAGCAATCTGTGCTGACCGCCCCATGTTTCGACCCTGGGGCGCATTCCCTCTTATCCCAGACCTCTGCCACGGGCGCCGCTGCAAGGCAGATCCATGCACCGAGCACTGGTCCCCAGAGCTGGTCCCCAAATCATCCGTGAGCAGGCCGTGTCATACCGCTACCGGTAGCCAGCCAGGCCATCCGGCGTCCAGGCTCCGCACGTCGTGCGCGCCGCGCGCCAGGGCAAGCAGGCGAAGATTCAAATTTGGATCTTCGGTTGCCGTAGGTCTGGCGGAGGGTTCGGCGTCTGCACTCGTCAAGCCCCAGACCTTCGGCGACATGGGGATCGTGGACGCCCGGGCCGCGACCGTGCAGCTGGGCATCACGTGCCTCGGCTCGGGACTGCTTCCGGCTCCTCCGGGCCGATCACGCTACCGGGCAGGTGACGGGCTCCTGCGCTGCGGACGCCCAGCCACCCCTTGGTCAGCCGCCTCTCGATGGCACCCAGAGGCAGCACTTCTGCTCCTCCGCTCGCCGAGAATACGAGGCCGAGCTCATCGGCACGGGGCGCCAGCGTGCGCAGCGCACGGATGTGATCGAGGGTGACAGGGCGCCGGTCGAAGACCGGGTTGTCCTCGAAGATGCCTGGCCGAACGGTGCCCGGCCGCCTTTCCGGACCGTGGTCGCGTTCGGGCAGGTCCGGCTCTGCGTCGGCCGGGCTGCACGGAAGGCCGCTCGCCGGGCTCAGTAGCTGTTCGGCGACGAGATCGGGTACCTCGTTACCGCGGATGCCTCGCACGATCTCGTCCGAGAGGTATGCACATGTCCCCGCCCCTTCCCAGAGGCGGCCCGGCCCGCTCTGCCATCTGCGCCACAGGTCCACCAGTGTCCCGGGCACTCGGCTGTTGACGCCAAGCACCGCGAAGGCCGGATCCGCGCACGGTGGCTCGGGCATGGGGAGGGCCGCGTCCCGTGCCTCGCGGTCGGTCCAGCATTCGTCCTCGTCCGGCTCCGCGTAGGTCTGCAACTGGTAACGACCGCCCGTCGGCATGCGCTGGACGGCTGGGTAGGGTCGCGGTACCCGAGCTGGAGAGGTAGTTGCATGGCCCACGAAATTGTGATCGCGCAGACGACCAGTGACAACGAGGATCAGGCGAAGGCGCTGGCTCGGGGTGCGGTCGAGAGCAAGCTGGCAGCGGGCGTTCACATCGATGCGCCTATCACCGCCTTCTACTGGTGGAAGGGGAAGGTCGAGACGGCGCAGGAGTGGCGGATCTCGTACATGACTTCATCGGACCGTCTCCCGGCACTGGAGGCGTGGCTGCACGAGAAGCATCCGTATGACGTCCCCCAGTGGGTCACGCTGCCCGTGACCGGAGGATCGGAGGCGTACCTGTCCTGGGTGGTCGAGGAGACTCACCCGCAGTAGGGCACGCCACCCGGCGTCTCACCGTCACCGAGCCTGCTCGCCGGATGGCTCACGACGCGAACGCCAACAAGTGGCCGGCCAGGTCGCGCTCCGTGTCGGGGAGCCAGGCAGCGATGCTCTGCGCTCGCTGACGTCCCATGGTGTTCGGCTTTGACTCCGCTGCTGCGGCGAACTGGCGCGCGACGTAGACCCCACGGTCTACGTCGCCGCCGTGCAGAAGTGCCGACGCCAGGTCACCGAGGACCACCACTCCAGAGTCAGGCAGTTCCTCACCGAGGCGCTCGACCGCGGAGTCGGCTGTGACCGTCAGTTCTTGGCGCTTGAGTTCGCCGTATACCGAAAGCGCCAGTGAGTCCATCCGGTACGGCGTCACGAAGCGGACCCACGCCTGCTCGTTCGTGTGATCCGCGAAGTCATACGCGAATCTCGCCTGCTCCAAGGCCCGGAGAGCGCCGGCTTCGTCAGCTGATTGAGCCGCTTCCTCCGCGTACCGTCCCAATGCCCACGCCGCAGCGGTCGCGTTGCCATGCCCCCGCACATCCTGAGCCGCCTGTGACAGCATCTCCAGCGCCTTACCCGGGGTAGCGGCACCGTAGCTCGCGTAGCCAAGCGCCAGGGCGCGCAAGGGCGGGTGCCCGGCCTCCTTCGCGCACTCCGAGGTCACCCGGTAATAGGCAGCAGCCTTATCGTGTTCCCCCAGGTCCCAGGCGACCCATCCGGCAAGGGCCGCGGTTTCCCCCGCCGCGATGGTCAGCGCTCGCTCGTGGCCGCCAGCGCGCGGAAGGGCCGCCGTGATCGCGTCGAGGTGAGACTCGACCCGGTTCTGCAAACTGCGTGCGCTTTCACTCAGCTCGTCCACGTGCAACTCGGCCGCGTGATCGATGAGCACCGACGCGGACTCGGGGTCGATCCTGGCTCCCTTGCTGAGCGCGTAGGCGAGTCGGCCCCAAGGCTCGGCAGCGGCAGCAGCGCCGACGACGGCGCCTCCCAGCAGCGTTCGGCGCTTCACGTCGTCCAGGTCCTCCCCTTCAGCGTCGTCCTTCTTCCTCCGCCTGGCTCGGGCGGCCTTGGCCTCCCGCAGGAGCGGCTCCAACGGGACGCCGCAGGCCACAGCGATGTGCCCAAGTGTGTGGTTCGTAGGGACGTTCTCACCGTTCTCGTACCGACTGACCTCTCGGCGGGTCACCGTCGCCCGGCCCGAGGCCGCGTTGATCGCATCCGCCTGCTCATCCTGCGATCGGTCCGCGTTACGGCGCAGCTGACGGAGTAGTTCGGCGAACGGATCTGCTGCCATGAGTGTGACCTCTATCGGTGGGGAATCCAATCCTGACCCCAACTCCCCCCTCGCTTTCCCCCCTTGACAAAGTTTTCCCCCTCAGGTTTCCCCTGTTCCGGATCACGACACCACGGTGCGATGGGCACATGACCACGCACCGGGCAGCAACGCCTCCCCACCCTCGGATGACTGACGGCGGGCCCACCGCCGCCAGCAGCGCGCCGACCGTGTCTGCGCTGGCATCCCGTGCCTTCGAGATGGTCATGGCGCCGGCGAGTGTTCACGTCGCTCAAGCACGAGGCACCACAGCGGCCGTGCTGAGGCAGTGGGCCCTGCCGGACGCCCCGGCAGAAGACGCCCAGCTTGTCGTCTCAGAGTTGGTGACCAACGCAATCAGTCACGGCTCTGGGGCTGTGGGTCTGCGGGTGCGGTACGGCAACCGCCAGCTCCGGATCGAGGTCACCGACGGGAGCACCACCCCGGCCAAGCGACGACGCGCCGGCGCCAACGACCTGGGTGGACGAGGGCTGCTCCTAGTAGCACGCCTGTCACACCGGTGGGGCGTAACCGACAGCGGCCGGACTACATATGCGGTCATTCCCACTCTCACGGAGGCGCCCCCATGTCGCCGCACGACGCAACCAACCTTGGATCCGACGTGTTGAGCTCCGTGGCCGACCGTGGTCTGGGGCTGGAGGTGCAGTCATCCGGCAGCTGGCCGAATGCCGGCAATGACCGGATCCAGGGGCGGCACAGTGGTCCCGACCCCTTGGAGCGCCAGTCGCACAATGGGCAGCTCCGTAAGCTCCGCCAGCACTTCCATCGAGAGGCTGTCGGAAAACGCGACCGTCAAAGCAGCGACCGGCAGCTTCGCGTCCTGGCGTACAGCTTGGTGCCGAGTCCGGGGGCCAGCCCCGACGAGGACTGGAACACCCTCCATGCCGAGGCGGAGCAGCACGGCTACGCGATAGGAGCAAGGCTCCACGATGTTGCCGCACCCGTGCCCACAACGTACTTCCCCGGCTCGCGCACGGGCCGGAGCGTCTACACGCCCCCCTGGCAGCGCCCTGGATGGAGGGAAGTCGAGCGACAGATCCGAGGCGGATTCGCAGAGGGTGTGATCGTCCTCGACCGGCACAACATCAGCTCCGATGACGACGAGTACCGCGCCGTGATCAAGCATCTGGGCGAGCGGTACCAGGCGTTCGTACACCTCGTGATCCCCGAGGAGCCCACTGCGCCGACTTGAAGGCGTCCGCTGCGCTGGATGGACAAGAAGGGCTGGGGCTGGAGGCAGATCAGCGCCCAGGTCCTCCTCATCGCCACCGTGTTCGCCGTGCTCGCCATCACCTTCAACTTCACCTGACCAGAGGCCCACCATGACATTCGAAGGACACACCGACCGGGCGCCGCGGCTCCTGCCGCACCGCGAGCAAGGCGAGGCGCTCCTCGCCATCCAGGAGGCCGCCCCGGAACTGCCTAGCGAGGCCGGGATCGATCTCTTCGCCGTCCCTGCCGGCGAGGTGCAAGGTGGCGGCTTGGACCTCTCCCGCTTTCACCGGCTCTCCCGCCTGCCGGCTTCAGGGAACGGAGCAGCCTCGGCTTCGACTGATGACCCACAGGACGCAGCATGAAGTCGCTGTTGTATCGCCTCAGTCCCGAGCAGTGGGATGCCTGGTACAGCCAGGGTCGGGCTATAGACCGCCTCGTGACCGACGCCGAGGTCGACCGCTTTCTCCAGCACGTCAACCCGCACGCCGGGGCATCCGTACTCGACGTCGGCTGCGGCATCGGCAGCTTCAGCCGACAGCTCTCCCGTTGGGGCTACGACGTGCTGGGCCTGGACTTCTCGCCGATCGCGATCCGGACCGCGCATCGGCAAGGCGTCAACGGTCGGCTGCGCTACGGTGTGCACGATTTCGACGCGGGGGCAATCCCGCCTCGACTGCAGCCCGGCTCGCTCGACCTCATTGTTTGCCGCAACATCCTGCCGTTCATCGACCACACGCGGTTCATGGTCGACGCACGCCGTTGGTTGCGCCCTGGCGGGCAGTTGTACGTCCTTGTTCGTGTCTGGTCCGAGCGCGGGGGCGAACCGGCCGAGAGGCCCTGGCAGCGCGGCTTCACCGAGGAACAAGTGCAGGACCTCCAGAACGGCTGGGCCAAACAGAACCGCTGCTGACTCGGCAGACAAACCGCGCTGTTCCTGTCCAACCCGCGCAACCGGACCTTGTGACCATTCGTCGGCACCGGCGTCCACTCGTCAGCCCGGCATTTCCTTACCTCAAGTCGAGCCAGTGAGGGGGAAAGGTCGCTGCCGGTCGAGTGGATGAGTGAACCGTGAGTGATCCGATTTCATCGTCCCGTCACGGTGCCTTACAGCGGTTTCCTCGATCCGGTCGGTATCCGACGTGTGCTCGCCAGCCTCGCCCGCAGCCGTCGCCCACACGGTCCGGCAGAGGAGTGCGAGTCGCCCCGCGTCACCACCCACCCACGAGCCTCAATGCGCCGTTCGAGAAGGCCGGCGGGCCCAGCCAGTACCCCGAGTGTGAAGTCGACCCGGTCTCGGACCTCTGAGTCACGCCGCCTGCTGCCAATAGCCACCCTGATGAGGAGAACGAGCATGACCGTTCCCGCCCCGATTACGACACCGCCTCCGGCCGCATCCGAGATCACAGCTGGCGAGAGACAGCACGCTGGCCGCGCGCAGCGTGCGCTTCTTCTCGACCTCGACGGCGTCCTGCTCGACACCCGTCCGGTGATGCAGAAGGCGTGGCGGCAGGTGCAGGAGGCCCACGGCATCACCCTTCCGTTCACCGACTACGAGCGTCACCTGGGACGCGAGTTCGGCGACATCATGCATCGGCTGGGCGTCGCCGACGTCGACGCAGTCCGCCGGACGTACGAGACGGAATCCGTCGCCGCCGCACACCTCGCACACGAATTCACCGGCGTTGTCGAAGTGCTCCATGCCTTCGTGGCCGCCGGCTGGTGGCTGGGCATCGTGACGTCGAAGCACATCAACCGTGCCGCCCCGCTCCTCGCGCAGCTCGGATGCCCCTTCGCCACCGTCCGCACCTCCGCTGGGCCGGGCCGGGCGAAGCCGGCCCCCGACCCGATCCTCCTGGCGTTGGTCGACCTCGGAGTCGACCCCGCCGCGGCTGTCTACGTGGGGGACATGGCGGTCGACCAGGAATCGGCGGCCCGCGCCGGTGTCGCCTACGTCCATGCCGGGTGGGGATACGGGCAGCCCACCTCGCCCGCACCCGAGATCGTCACCTCGCCGGAGGAACTGCTGCAACTGCTTACCTCCGCCTCGCCGTTCGTCGAGGGGAGCCTGGTGTGAGCACCCGTGCGACCGGCGGTCTGGGTCTGGTCCGCTCCGACTTCGCCGGCCAGCCCCGATGGGCTCTCGTCGGCAGCGGCGCCCTGGACCACGCGAAGGCCGACCACATCCGGACCCGGGAACTGGAGACCATCCCTGTCGACCGGCAGGAACTGCGCGCCCTCGTCGAGGACGTCATGGACGCCTTGGAACCATACGGATCCTCGCGCGCCTCCACACCGGGCGGCGTTGGCTGGCTCCACGTCCAGCACGTTCCCGTTCGGCGCTTCGTGGCCGAGATCCTGCGCAAGCTGCTGGCCCTGGACGCCTGGGAGCCGTTCGCGACGGCTCCGGGGCCCCTGGCCCTCGCCCCGTACGAGGGGCTCGTCGGGCTTCGTACCAGCAGCTCGCGGGAGTACCTCGCGTACACCGTCACATGGTCCGGCATCGCCTATTTGCTCGGGGCAGCGGCTCCGCACAACCCGACCCGCTCCGCCCAGTTACGCAACCGCTCCCGTTCCAGCACGGCGAACACGGAGCCGAGCCCGCTCCCTGCGGACCTGCAGCAGCGAGACGTCGTGGCGCTGTCGTGGACCTCCCGGCATGCGGCCACCCTGATGCCGGTTCTCGTCGAGCTGAAGCGCGATGAACGGACGAACCTGCTGCTCGATCTCGCCACCGACCCTGCGGAGCGGTGCGCCGCGCCGACGGCGTCGGGCATCGACCTGCGCTCGGCGCCGAGCGACCTCTTCACCCTCTCCGGCACTGCCGAGGGCCTGCATCTGCCCGACGACGAGCGCATCGTCCGCGTCAAGGGTTTTTGCCTCCAACTCGCGCGTCTCGTACGGCTCTTGTCCGTACTCCTCGAAACCAGCGGCGGGTGCACTCAGCCGTCATGGCGGACACTCCTCCGCGCAGAGAGCTGGCTCGACGGTGTCCTGTCCGCGACCCGGCCGCACACCGTCCTCCTGAGCAACGACACCAGCCCGCTGGGCGCACTGGCCGCGCACGCGGCCGAGCGTCACGGCGCGAACACGGTCCACGTCCAGCACGGAGCGTGGATGGCAGAGTCAGTCGCCTGGCCGGCACTTCACAGCCGCGACATCGTCGTCATGGGCGAACGGGACCTCCCCCTGGCCCGAGCGTGGGTCCGCCACCCCGCAGGCGAGGTGCACGTGTTGGGACAGCCTCGCTTCGACGCGCTGGCCGCCCTCGGCCGTGAGGCACAGCGGCGGTACCTGGAGAAGGTGCTGGCTCCGGGCAATCGCCGCGTCCCTGCCCGGATCGCGGTGTGGGCCTGCCAGCCGTTCAGCCCCGGTCACCTCAAGACCCAGGCGGACCTCCTCCTGGACGGCTTGAGTGCGGCGGACGGCGACTGGGGTCTCGTCATCGCTCCGCACCCGGCGCAGGGCGCCGATGCCTTCGCCACGTTGCTGAAGCAGGAGGGAGGGCCGCTGGTGGCCGTGGCCGATCCGCGGGTCGGCGCGCGGGGCTGCCTTGCCGGGGCCGACGCTCTGGCGAGTGCGTACTCGACGTGCGGGATCGAGGCCGCGCTGCTCGGCGTCCCGGTCCTCGAAATCGGCCCGCCGGGCGAACGCACGCTGAACCTATCCGGCCACGGCCTGGCGACCCGGTGCCACAACGCCGTTGACGTCGCCGAAGCGCTCTCCGCACTGCTTGAACCGGGCACGCCCGTTCCGCAGACGGCCATGGACGCGGTGTGCCGGTGGCGCGGCGACAGCGCGGCCCAGGTCGCTCGCCTCATCACCCAGCGCGCCAAAGCCAGCGCCAGATCATCCGATCACGTCCACCACGATGCCTTCGGCGCGACCTCTGCGTCGCCCCAGGGCAAAGGAGTTCCTGCCCGATGACACACCTCACCGCCGACAGCATGGCCGAGCTGTTCTCCGGCGCCATCATGCTGGCCAAGTCCGGCGAGAAGGTCAGCCCCCGGGGCATGGCCACGCGGGAAGTCCGTGACGTCCACCTGCTGCTCACCCAGCCGCGCGCCCGCCTGCTCTACGCTCCCCCGGCCCGGATCGTGAACCCGGCCTTCGCGGTCGCCGAGACCGTCTGGCACCTCTCCGGCTCCGACGACCCGTGGATCTTCGACTACAACGCGCGGCTGCGGCGGTACGCCAACGACGGCGTACTGCTCGGCGCGTACGGGCCCAGGATGCGGAACTGGGGTGGCAAGGTGGACCAGCTGGCCCGTGTCGTGGAGATCCTCAAGGAGGACCCCGACTCCCGGCGGGCCCTGGTCCAGCTCTACGACCCGGCCCAGGACGCCGCAGGGCACAAGGACGTGCCCTGCACCCTCGGTTTCCGCTTCCATCTGCGCGACGGCCGCCTGCATATGGCGACCATGATGCGCGGCCAGGACGTGTGGATCGGCATGCCGTACGACGTGTTCTTCTACACCGTGTTGCACGAGCTGGTCTCCGGGTGGCTCGACTCGAAGCTGGGCGAATTCCACCTGCACGTCGGCTCGCTGCACATCTACGACGAGCACGTCGAGCAGGCCGAGCTGCTGACCTCGCTCACGGCGAGCCCGCTCATGCCCGAGCTGCGAACGTCGTGGACGGGCTTCGACGCTCTGCTCGACCAAGTCGAGGCCCGCGACGTGACCGGCCACCCCGGCTGGGACACGATGGCCGAGACGCTGCACAGCTACCGGCTGTGGAAGGACGGTGAGCGCGAGCAGGCATGGCGGGCGGCCGACAAGATCGACGGCCCCCTCGGCCAGGCCCTCACCGCCTGGTACGGAGAACTGAAGCGGCGCTCGACCAAGCCCGCCGCGACGGCCGGGGCGAGGTGACCGCCGCCATGAAGCGCACGCCTTCGGTCATCCTCGGCCTGTGCTCGTACACCCACGACTCGTCGGCTGCCCTCCTCGTGGACGGCGAACTGGTCGGCTTCGTGGAGGAGGAGCGCCTCTCCGAGCAGAAGCACACCAAGCTCTACCCGTCCCTGGCCATCGAGTGGCTGCTCGGCCAGGCCAAACTCACCGCCGCCGAAGTGGACGCCGTCGCCTACAACTTCCAGCCCGCCCGCTACCTCGCCGAGTCGCCCGCCGCCCTGCGCCTGGCGCTCTCCCCGGCGACACGCGAGCGAAGCCTGGCCCGAGCGCACGGGTTCGCCAAGGTGGCCGTGCGCACCCAACGGCGCCTGCGCATCCTCGGCCGGCAGTTCCCCTCTGCTCGCGTCGCGCCGATCCTGCACCACCGCGCCCACCAGCTCACCGCCTTCGCCGCCTCGGGCTGGGACGAAGCCGCCGTACTGGTGGTCGACAGTCTCGGCGAGCGGCAGACCACCACTATCGCCCGCGGCCACGGCACACATCGCCCCCGCACACAGACCCTGGAAGCGATCAACGACCCGGCCTCCCTGGGCTACGTGTACGGCGCCATCACCGATCACCTGGGCTGGCGCCGGGGCGACGAGGAAGGCACTGTCATGGCGCTGGCCGCCCTTGGCGACCCCGCCCGCTTCCGTCACCTGTTCGCCCAGGCGGTCCGCACGACGGCTACGGGCTTCCGCATCAATCCCGGCTACTTCCCCACGCGCACCCTCACGTCGGGATACCCGAGGACATCCCGGCAGTTCGTCGCCGAGACCTGCCCCGAACGGCACCCGAGCGAGCCGCTCACGGACCTCCACCGGGACCTGGCGGCTGCCCTCCAGGAGCGGACCGAGCAGGTGATGGTGCACCTGGCCCGCCACGCTCGCGTGCTCACCGGCTCCCAACGCCTGTGCGTGGGTGGCGGTGTCGCCACGAACTGCGTGAGCATCGGGAAGATCATTGAGGCCGGCATCTTCGACGAGGTCTTCGTGCCGCCCGCGCCCGGTGACGCCGGTACCGCGATCGGCGCCGCCCTCGCCGTACATGTCGACGGACGCAGCCCCCGCCCTCTGGCCGGCGTCGCCCGCAGCTGCTACCTCGGCCCCTCCTACGAGGACCAGCCCCTCGACCTCACGCCCTGGCCCGGCCTTCACCAGAAGACCCGTGGCATCGAAACCGCCGAGTTCCTCGCTGACCAGCTGGCCCACGGCACGATCGTCGGCCTGTTCCAGGGGGCCGTCGAAGCCGGGCCGCGCGCCCTTGGCAATCGGTCGATCCTCGCTTCCCCACTGGAGCCCGGCGTCGTCGAGCGCCTGAACGCCACCGTGAAGTTCCGCGAACCCTTCCGGCCCTTCGCCCCCATGGTCCTGGCCGAGCGCGCCGGCGAGTTCTTCACGCTCGGGCAGCAGGCGCCGTACATGTCCATGGTCTCCGGCGTGACGGACAAGACGCGCGAGCGCGTGCCGGCCATCGTGCACGCCAACGGCACCTCCCGCCTGCAGACCGTCACCAAGGCGCAGAACCCGTTCATACACGCGGTCCTGACCGCCTTCGGCCGCCGTACCGGCGTGCCCGTGCTGATCAACACCTCCCTCAACGTCAAGGGCAAGCCGATCTGCGGGACGCCCGAGATGGCGCTGGACTGCCTGGCCAACTCCGGACTCGACGCCCTGCTCCTAGAAGGGCGGTGGATCACCAAGTGAAGATCGGATACAGCTTCTGGGGCTTCCTCGGCAACGGCGTCACCGACACCCCGGACGGGGGCCGCAGCCACCGCCGCCCCTTCATCGACGCCCTCATCGCCCGCGGCCACGACATCGTCTTCCTACAGGCCGACCGCGACCGCCTCGAAGCCGGCGACGACCTCGGCGGCGCGTACACCTTCGACGCCGGCACCCCGAGCATCGACGTCGTGTTCCTGGAATGGCGCTGGGCGATCACCGGCCGCAACACCACGGTCTGCGGGACCGAGGGGCACACCTGCGACCTGCACCGCCAGGCCCAACTCATCAACCACTACACCGTGCGGCACCGGACGCCCACCGTGATCTGGGACAAGGACCGCACCCTGCAGGCCGAGAGCGTGTGGCGGCGTACCGCCCACACCCTCGTCTGCGAGGCTGCCCTCGCGCCGACGCTGGGCGCGCGCTCCCTCCTCTTCCCCGTCGCCGACCACTTCATCGCCCAGGCAGATCCCGCCACCCTCGCCGCGCGCCCCCGCGACCTCGCGCTCGGTTACGTGGGCAACCAGTACGACCGCGACGAGCCCTTCGACCGCTTCTTCGCCCCGGCCGCCGCCCGGGTCGAGCACCTGGTCGCCGGGAAGTGGACGAAGACCGACCGCTGGCCGGACGTCCACTTCGTCGGCCGAATCCCCTTCGAAGCCGCCGCCGACGTCTATGGCCGGTCTCTGGCCACGGTCCTCATGCTGCCCGAGCGGTACGCCGCCGTCGGGCAGATGACGCAGCGCATCTTCGAGGCCGTGCTCGCTGGGTGCCTGCCCTTAGTCCCGGCGGACGTCCGCTTCGCGGACCGGTTCGTACCGGAGGAGCTGATCGTGCGCTCCGGCCGAGACGTCATCGAGCGGCTGTCTTACCTCCGCGAGATCGCCGGCACACGGCAGCACGCCGACCTGATCGCGGCGTGCGTGGACCGCCTGCGCCTGTTCGGCCGGAACAAGCAGGTCGACACCCTCGAATCCGCACTGCACGGGCTCGTCCAGACCACGGCAACCGAGCGGGGAGCTGCTTGATGGAGTCCGCTCGACAGACCCTGACGCCTGGGTCATCAGAACGTGTCCGGGGGGATGGCTCCGCCACACACCCGAACCTCTCTACGCTGGAGCACCATGAAGAAGGTCGCCATCGTCGGCTGCGGAGGCAGCGGCAAATCCCACGTGGCCCGCGAATTGGGCAGGATCCTCGACGCCCCGGTGACGCACCTGGATGCCGCGTTCTACGACGACGAGTGGAACGCGCTGCCCATGGACAAATTCACCGAGGTGCAGCGCGAGCTGGTCGCGAAGCCGCGGTGGGTGATCGACGGCAACTACAACTCGACGCTGCCGGTGCGGCTCGAAGCCTGCGACACAGTGGTCCTTATGGATGTGTCGACCGTGACGGCCCTGTACGGGATCTTCTCCCGGCAGATCCGGCACGGGGCCGGGCACAAGGGCAACGGCGTACACAACCGCATCCACTGGGGCGTGATCAAGTACGTGGCCACGTACCGCCGCAAGATGCGGCCCCGGGTCATGGCGAAGATCGAGGAGTACGCCGCCGGCCGAGCCGACGTGGTCCTGCTGGCCAACCGGCGCCAGACGCGCCGCTGGCTGCGGAAGGTGGCCGCCGAGCAGTCCTGAACGGCCCGCGCCCCTGGAGCGGGGGTGCGGCATGAACGAGCCCAACCCGTTCCTGGACCCCGCCCGCCGGCAGGAGCTGTACGGTCACGCCTCCCGGCTGGCCGGACGGACCAGCGCCCTGATGCGCGCGAAGACGTCCGGTCGCCCCGTGCTCGAGACGATCGTCAGCTTGGTGCAGGCCCACCACGCGCATCCGAACCGCCTCGGCATGGTGCTCGACATCGGCTGCGGTCGCGGCACGAGCACCCTGGCCATCGTCGAGCAGCTGAGGCCCCGGCGCGTCATCGGCCTGGACGCCGCCCCCGCCCTGCTCGTCCAGGCCCGCGCACGCTCCGAGGAACTGCCCGACACCGTGGCGGAATTCGTCGAAGGGGACTTCCACGATTTCCCGCTGCCCGCCGGGTCGTGCGATGTTGCCGTCGCCGCGTTCTGCCTCTACCACTCGCCGCGGCCCAACGACGTCATCGCGCAGATCGCGGAAGTTCTGGCCCCCGGGGGCCTGGCCGTACTCGTCACAAAGGGACTCGACAGCTACCGGGAGATGGACCAGCTGGTCGCCGCGGCCGGCCTCGATGTGCGGGCCGAGAAGCACGAGAGCCTCTACACCGCCGCGCACAGCGGCAACCTCGCCGCTCTGGCCACCTCCTCGCTCGACGTGATCGCCACCCTGGACGAGAAGCATGCCTTCACCTTCGACGGCCACGACCACCTCGCGCAGTACCTCGCCACCAACCCCAAGTACGACCTCGCGCCCGGCCTGTACGGGAACCCCGGGGCCCTGGCAGCGACCTTGCACGAGTTCCTTCCGGACCAGCCGCTGACCACTCGGTCCCTCATCACCTTCGTCGTCGCACAGGCGCAGGAGGAGCCGGCATGACCCTCCCAGCGTTCACCAAGCACTACGAGACACCGGAGCGCGCGGCGGGAGCTGTCCGCCACTACCGGTGGATCAAAGAACACGCGAAGCCGCTGCGACAGCCGGCCCTTCACGCGATCAGACCGGCCAGTCTCGCGTTCGAGCGAGTCGAGGGCCGCTCCGTACGCCCCAAGGACCTGCCGCGCATGGCGGAACTGCTGGGCCGCGCGCACGGTGCCGCATGGCGCAGCGACCTGCAGTCGGCATCGCTAGGCACTCCGCACCGCTTCAACGACGGAACGCCGTTCGACGACTACCTCGGCCCGCGGGAGATCGCGCTCCGGCGACGCCACGTGCAGGGCTACCTGCCGAACAAGGTGGCCCTGTACGCGATGCTCGGCCTGCTGAAGGAGACCGCGCAGGGACCGCTCGCCTTCTACAAGGACAGCAACCCCCGCAACTTCATCATCACCACGGCCGGGGACATCGTCACCGTCGACACCGACGACCTGTCCCTAGCCCCGATGGGATACGACCTCGCCAAGCTCATCGCGACACTCCACCTGACGTACGGAGCACTCACGGACCAAGCCGTCAACGCCGCCCTCTGCACGTACAACACGGCGGCCGGATGCTACGGCTCCCAGCTCGACGTAACGAACCGCGGACGCCTCGACGACTTCCTGGCCCTGCACGCCGTCCTGACCGCCCCGTACGTCGGGCGCAACGGCTACCACTGGCCGCTCCGCTCCCACCTCCGAGGAACCCCGTGATCACTACCGAACTCGTCTTCGTACGGCACGGCCAGGCCCAGTGCAACGCCGACGGCCTCGTCGGGGGCCCGCGCACCTGCACCGGACTGACCAACCTCGGGTACGCCCAGGCCGAACAGGCCGCGCGCCGCCTGGCCACCGAGCACCTGAAGAAGCCCTTCGACATGGTCTACGCGGGCCCGCGGATTCGCCTCGTCCAGACCGGCGAGATCATGGCCCAGACGCTCCAGATTCCGCTGCACTTCGACGACCGGCTCGACGGCCCCGTCCACGGCGATGCCGACGGCAAACCGTGGGATGCGGTGAAGACAGCCGCCAACGGCGGCCCGCATGCGCACCCCGACACTCCCTGGGCCGCTGGCTCCGACACCTGGAACGGGTACCTGAAGCGCGCCAGCAAGAACCTGAGTCAGCTCATCGAGGAGAACAAGGGGAAGCGCATCGTGTTCGCCGCCCACGGAGAGACGGTGATCACCGCGCACACCCTGCTCCTCGACATCCCGATCGGCTCGCCGGCGGGCTTCACGCACAACCACGCCTCCATCACCCGCTGGCAGCACCACCGCAACCGCCTGGGCCAGACCCGCTGGATGCTCGATCGGCACAACGACACCGAGCACCTCAGTCTCCTCACACCGGAGCCGACCCCGTGATCGCCACATCGGACGACCCCCGGATCCAACTGGCGCACGACCTCCTCGGCGCCGTCGAGATTATGCCGGACCCCCTGCTCCCTCCCCGGGTCGTGCGCGTAGTGGCCGACGACGGGCAGCACTTCGTCGCCAAACAGCACACCGAGCCCGACCGATACGCGAGGGAACTCCACGCCTACCGGACATGGGGCACCCACCTGACCGGCCACGCGCCGAAGCTGGTCGGCCGTGACGACGCCACCCGCACCCTTCTGCTGACCGCGCTCGCAGGCGATCGGGCGGACACCGCGGCCCCGGGCTCACCCGAGGAGGAACTGGCCCATCACGAGGCCGGCCACGTCCTCGGCAAGCTCCACCAGGCAACCGCCATGCCCCAGGGCGGCGCCGTCGGCGCCGCGCTCGCCGAACGCCTCCAGAGCTGGATCGACCGGGCCGCTCACGTCGGCCTCATCGACACGGCCGAGCGGAACCTGCTGAAGCACCACGCGGCCATCCTGGGCAACAGCCTCATGGACAGCGCGATCTGCCACCTCGACTACCAGCCGCGCAACTGGCTGATCGGCGATGCCTTCGGCATCTGCGACTTCGAGCACATGCGACGCGACGCCCGCGTCCGCGACTTCGCCCGGCTCGAATTCCGCCGCTGGCAGGCCGCGCCCCACCTGCGAACCGCCTTCCTCGACGGGTACGGCCGCCCGCTGACCGACACCGAGCGGCGCCTTCTGGAGTCCTTCGGCGCCATCGAGGCGACCACCGCCCTGGTCAAGGGCCACAAAGAGAACGACCTCGCCCTGAGCGCGCACGGCCGAACCGTCCTGTCCCGCCTCACCTGACTTCCTCCCTTCGATCACCTTCCTGGAGATGCCCGTGCCGCACCACGAGCAGCAGCACCCGACCACCGCCGCCCCGCGCCGGGCTGTGGTGACCGGCTGCGCCGGATTCATCGGCTCCCACCTCGCACATGCCCTCGTACAGGCCGGCACCACCGTCATCGGCGTTGACCGCCGCGACCCCTCCGCCGACGCCACGGCCATCGCCAACCTCGCCTCCCTGCGCGGTATCCCGGGGTACCACCACATCACCGCCGACCTCCTCAACTGCGCGATCGACCCACTCCTGATCGACGCGGACGCGGTCTTCCACCTCGCCGGCATTCCCGGCGTACGGCCCTCCTGGGGGCCGCAGTTCAGCGACTACCTCGCGTCTAACGTGCTGGCCACCCACCGGGTCCTGGAAGCCTGCACCCGCATCGGCGTCCCGCGACTGGTCGTTGCGTCCTCCTCCAGCATCTACGGCCCGACCGACGGCGGCGCGAGTGTCGAGGCCGACCGTCCGAAGCCGGCTTCCCCGTACGCCGTGACCAAACTGGCCGAGGAACAGCTCTGCCTCGCCTACGCCGAGCGCCCCGTCGGTCCCAGCGTCGTCGCCCTGCGGTACTTCACCGTTTACGGCCCCCGCCAGCGCGCCGACATGTTCACCCACCGCGCCCTGCAGGCCGCTCTGACCGGACAGCCGCTTCGCCTGTACGGAGACGGTCACCAGCGACGCGACTTCACCTACATCGATGACGTGGTCGCTGCCACGATCGCCGCCGCGACCGTGCCGACAGCGCAGGGCGCGATCAACGTGGGCGGCGGGTCGAACACATCGCTGCTGGAAGTGATCAACATTGCCACCAGCCTCACCGGCCGCGACATCCAGCTCCAGCAGGACCACGCGCGCACCGGTGACGTCCTCCTAACCCGCGCCGACCCCAGCCGTGCCCGAGAAGTCCTCGGGTGGCAGCCGCGAGTCGACCTCCACAACGGCCTGCGCGCCCACATGCAGGCCCTGGCCGCCCAGGTCCCCGACTACAGCCGAGCCGCGTAACCCCGCGGCCCGGAGCCCGAGAGGAAACGCAGTGGAGAGTCCCGAGCGAGTGCGGCTGGACGCCTTCTTCCGGCAGATCACGACGCAGTTCCCTGCCGACGACGCGATCACGACGCTCGTCATCACGCATCTGCTCCCCGAACGGCCGGCGTTCCTGCGGGCCATGACCGCGGTGTCCACGGTCGGCGCCGTGCTGCCGAAACCTCGATCGATCCACCAGCCGACCCTCGACGCCGTCCGCCGCACCTTCCCCGTCCACGACCTGACCCGAGAACGGTTCACCGACAACACCCAGGCTCTGGACTACCTGGAGGACACAGCGGGCGGCAGGGACGTCGTCCTGGTGGACATCGGCGGCTACTTCGCGGCGAGCCTCGACACCCTCGTGAGCAAATTCTCCGGCCGTGTCCTCGGCGTCGTCGAGGACACCGAGAACGGACACCAGCGGTACGCGGCGCTCCACTCCCTACCGTGCCCGATCGTCTCCGTGGCCCGCTCCCCACTCAAGGACTGCGAAGACCACCTCGTCGGCCGGTCGATCGTGTTCTCCACCGACGCCCTCGTCCGCGCCCGCGGGGACATCCTGACCAGCCGCAACGCCTGCGTCATCGGCTTCGGCAAGATCGGCCGCGCCATCGCCCAGACCCTGCGCGCCCAAGACCTGCGCGTCACCGTGTACGACAACGATCCGATCAAGCGAGTCCAGGCGCACTCCCTCGGCTTCCGCACCAGCGCGTCCACCGCCGAGGCCGTACGCGATGCGGAGCTCGTCCTGTGCGCCACCGGCAATCTCGCCCTGCGGCAGGGAGACTTCGCCGCCTTGCGCAACGGCGCGTACCTGGGATCGGTGACCTCCTCCGAGGACGAACTCGAACTCGGAAGCCTCCACGACCTCTACCAGCGCAGCCCTGTCAGCGCCCAGTTGACGCGATACGAAGTCACCGGCCACTACTTCTACGTCCTCGCTGACGGCGGTGCCGTCAACTTCGTGCACGGCGCCGCTGTCGGCGCGTACATCCACCTCGTCCAGGCCGAGATACTCGCCGCCACCGCCGCGCTCAGCCACGCCCGCTTCCAGCCCGGACTGCACGAGATGCCGGCGGCCGACCGCGGCTCCATCGCCACAACCTGGCTCCACCACTTCGAAAGGTGACCCAGTGCCTCCCTCAGTCGACCACGTCCGCTCCGTCACCGAGGCGTACCTCACCCGCCACCCGAGCGAACGCGAATCCCTCACCCTGCTGTTCACCGCGCTCGCCGCCGCTGACGACCCCACGAACCGCAAGACGTTCCCCGCCCACGTCACATGCAGCGCCATCGTCATCAACGGCCGCCAGCATGTGCTGCACATCGTGCACAAGGCGTCCGGGAAACTGCTGGCGCCCGGCGGCCACAACGAACCGGATGACCGGCACCTGCGCGACGCCGCCCTGCGCGAACTGCACGAGGAGGCAGGCATCCCGCCCAGCGCCGTCGTTCCTCTCTCCGGCTTCGAGGACGTTCCCCTCGACATCGACGTGCACACCATCGACGCGAACCCCTCGAAGGACGAGCCGGCCCACCACCACGTGGACTTCCGCTGGGCCTTCCTTCTCGGCGCAGGGCACGCGGTGACCCTCCAGGAAGAGGAGGTCGACGGCTACGAATGGCGGCCGTTCACGAGCGCCGCGTCGCCCACCGTCCGCTCCAAGCTTGCTCTGCTGCCCTGAAGGCCCGCCCGTACTCGACCACCAGGAGGACGCCGTGGCCGCCACCACAGCTCTAGCTCCCGACGCCACACGGCGCCGGCACGTCGCCGTCATACCCTGCCGTTGGGGCGCTTCGCGCTTTCCCGGTAAACCGTTGGCTCGCCTCGGCGACAAGCCGCTGCTCTGGCACGTCCACCAGCGGTGCCTGGAGGCCAAACGTCTCGACGGAGCCGTCGTGGCGACCGACGACGAACGCATCGAAGCGGCGTGCCGCCAGCTGGGCATCGAGTGCATCCGCACCGGAGAGCACCTCACCGGCACCGATCGCGTCGCGGAGGTCGCCGAGCGCCTGCCGGCCGAGGCGTACATCAACGTCCAGGGCGACGAGCCGTTCATCTCGCCGACCGGCATCGACGCCATCTCCGAGGCCCTGGAGTACCTGCCGCCGGGCGCGCTCGCCGTGAACGCGTACACCGAACTGGCCGACGTCGGCGCCGTCCTGGACCACAACGTCGTCAAGGTCGTTGTCTCGGCCCATGGGGAGGCCCTGATGTTCTCGCGCCAGCCCATCCCCTATCCGAAGGGCGAACGACCGAAGTACCTCCGCCAACTGGGCCTCTATGGCTTCACCGGCCCAGCTCTCCACCGCTTCCGACAGCTCCAGCAAGGGCCCTTGGAGCGCGCCGAAGGAGTGGAGATGCTGCGCTTCGTCGAACACGGCTACGCCGTGCAGATGATCACTGTCGAGGAGGACGGCGTAGCGGTGGACACCCCTGAGGATCTAGCGCGAGCCGAGAGCCTCCTCGCCCAGTACGCATGATTGACCGCTGCCACGACGGCCGGCCTGTCGGCCCTTGAGGTGAGAACGACTTCCTTCCGCCGCAGGAACTGACGGCCGCGCACGCAGGACAGTTTCGATGCGCGGGTCTGTCAGCGGAGTGACGCTCCGGACGGGGTGTCGTCAGCAGGAACGGTCCAGGGTGCGGTGACTGCGGTGGCCATGGAGATGACGGCGAGGAGCGCGAAGAGGTGGCTGTATCCGCCGAGTGGCGCGGCGAGCATGGCCCCGGCGAAAGGAGCCAGGGCTGCGGCGGTGGTTGCTGGCGCGGCGAGCAGGCCGGAGAGTCGCCCGTAGTGGGTTGCGCCCCAGCGGTCGGTGATGGCGGTGGCTTGGAGCAGGGTGAGGTTGCCGCGGACCATGCCGGCCGCGAGCGACACGACAATGAGCAGGGCGTATGGCCCAGGTACGGCGGCAAAGGCGACGGTGGTGATGCCGCCGGCGGCGATCAGGGTCGTCGTGCGCGTGGCCACGGCGGTGCGTCGGGCGAGAGTGGCGTACAGGGTGCGGCCGAGGGTTTGTCCGGCGCCACCGAGTCCGAGCGCCCATGCTGCCTGGCTCGTGGTGTACCCGCGTTCCAGGAGGAGCGGTACGAGGGCGACGACGACGGCGTACATCGCGAAGGCCGACAGGGCGAAGACGGCCGCGAGCAGCAGGAACGGCCGACTGCGCGCCACCGGGGCCGCGCCGGCGGCGTGCGCAGGGCTGCGTGGGGCGTTGGGCCATGGTGCTCGCAGCGCGAGGGCATGGGCGGGGAGGGTGACGGTGGTGAGGATCCCGGCCAGCACGAGATAGGTGTGCCGCCAGGACAAGTGGTCGGCGAGCAGGGCCGTCAGCGGCGCGAAGACGGTAGAGGCCAGGCCGCCGGCGAGGGTGACGATCGTCAGGGCCCGGACGTGGTCCGGGGCCCACCAGCGGGTGAGGGCGGCGAACGCGGGCTGGTAGAACGTGGCGGCCATCGCGACTCCGGCCAGCGCCCAACCGGCGAAGAACATGGGCAGGTTGGGGGCCGTAGCCACCACGAGCAGGCTGGCGGCGCCGAGGGCTGATCCTGCTGTCATGACGGCGCGCGGGCCGCGCCGGTCGAGGATCCTCCCGACCCGGATACCGGCGAGCGCGGAGATGACCAGGCCGAGCGAGAACGCAGCGGTGGTCGCTCCTGCCGACCAGTTTGTCGCCTGCGTGATCTCGGGGTTCAGAACGGGGAACGCGTAGTAGACGATTCCCCAGCTGGTGATCTGGGTGACGCACAGGGCGGGCAGCGCGGCGCGAGGCCGTGACCGGTCCCCCGTGCCGGTCACGGCCTCGCTGGCTTGGAGGTCGGTCATCGACGGATCAGCAGCAGCCGCCCGCGGCTACCGGTTCCTTCGAGCCGGTGTCGGCCGAAGCCCCGCCCGAGCAGCAGGTGCTGCCCTGCTGCTTGGCCAGGGAGTCGGCATCGGCCTTGACGACGTACACCTCCCAGGGTTCTTCGCCGGGGCCGTGCACCCAGACCTTGTCCTGCAGGGCGTAACAGCAGGTGGTGTCGTTCTCCACGTCGGTGATCAGGCCGACCTCGCCCAGGCGGGCGGTGGCGGCGTGCACCGCCTCGGTCGTCTCGACCTCGACGCCGAGGTGGTCCATGCGGGTCGCCTCGCCCGCGGTGCCTTCGAGGAGGACGAGCTTGAGCGGCGGCTCGGCGATGGCAAAGTTGGCATAGCCGTCGCGGAGTTTGGCGGGCTCGGTGCCGAACAGCTTGCTGTAGAAGGCGACGGACGCATTGAGGTCGGGAACGCGCAGGGCGAGCTGTACGCGGGACATGGCGAACCTCCTGGGAAGGTGGGGAGTTCAGCAGCCGCCGGACGCGGTTGCGGGGGTGCCGATGCCGATCTGCAGGGTGGCTGGGGCGGCGCAGCAGCCGCCGCCCTCGCTGCTCTGGGCGGCGTCGGGATCGTCGAACAGGCCCGCGCCTCCGCACACGCCGGTCTCCGGCAGGGTGAGTTCAACGCGTTCGGCGGCCTCCTGGTCGCCAGCGAGCGCGGCAGTGATGGAGCGGACCTGCTCGTAGCCGGTCATCGCGAGGAACGTGGGCGCGCGGCCGTAGGACTTCATGCCGACCAGGTAGACGTCCTTCTCCGGGTGGGCAAGTTCGTTGACGCCGTGCGGGTAGACCGTGCCGCAGGAGTGGACGTTCGGGTCGATCAGCGGGGCGAGCGCGGTGGGGGCCTGGAGGCGCTCGTCGAGGCCGAGGCGCAGCTCGGAGAGGAAGGACAGGTCGGGGCGGAAGCCAGTCAGGACGATGACCTCGTCGACCGGGTCGAGGCGGCGGCGATCCTCGGCGACGAGGACGAGCTGGTCGCCGTTGCGTTCCACGGCCTGTGTACGGAAGCCGGTGACCGCGCTCGCGTGGCCGGCCTCGACGGCCGCCTTGGCGCGCAGGCCCAGTGCGCCGCGCGCAGGTAGTTCGTCCGCCTCGCCGCCGCCGTAGGTGCTCGCACCGATGCCGCGGCGCAGGATCCACGCGGCATGCGTCCCGTCCTCCTCCTTGGCCAGGTCGGCGAGGTAGGCGAGGGCGGTGAAGGCGGAGGCGCCGGAGCCGATCACGGCGGTGCGCTTGCTCGCGTAGCGGGCACGTACGGCCGGGTCGCCCAGGTCGGGGACTTGGTAGGAGATGTGGTCGGTGGCTGCCTTCTCGCCGAGGGCGGGCAGGCCGTCGGCGCCCATCGGGCTGGGGGTGGACCAGGTGCCGGAGGCGTCGATGATGGCGCGGGCGGCAAGAAGCTCCTCGCGGCCGTCGGCAAGCTGGATGTGGATGGTGAAGGGCTGCTCGTCGCGGCCGGAGTCGACGATGCGGTCCCGGCCCGCGCGGGCGACGCCGGTGACCGTGGCGCCGTAGCGGACCTTGTCGCCGAGGACGTCGGCGAGCGGCTGCAGGTAGTGCCCGGCCCAGTCGCCGCCGGTGGGGTAGGCGGTCCCGTCGGGGCGGACCCAACCGGTGGGGGCGAGGAGCTTCTCCGCAGCCGGGTCGGTGACCTCGGCCCAGGGGGAGAACAGCCGCACGTGCGACCAGGCCCGTACGGCGGTGCCGGCGGACGGCCCGGCCTCCAGGACGAGCGGTTCGAGGCCGCGCTCGATGAGGCGGGCGGCGGCGGCCAGGCCGATCGGGCCGGCTCCGACGACCACGACGGGCAGCTGGTCGGTGGTGGGCACGCTGTTACGTAACTACGGAAAGCGCCGTCCGCATGGGAGAGCTTCTGTTCGGTACGACGCTGCTGGCGTCGTACCTCGGAAACGTCGTGGCGCGCTGCTCGCGTCCTGCTGCGTGTCCGTGATGTGCCCACATATTTGGCCACCTGCTTCCGCCGCCCATCGGCTGTTGTTCGCACCCCACCTCCTCCACGAAGACCGGCTCATCGCGGACGGGTGCGTTGCCGCCCGCCCGTTACGACGTGAGCTCAACCGCCTCCCCCAGACCTGATCGGACAAGGAATCCCGCCATGGCAAACCTGCTCTACATCCTCCCCGCGCTCGCCTGCCCAGTCGGTATGGGCTTGATGATGTGGTTCATGATGCGCCCCAAGCGCGGCTCCCAGGCCGACCCCACCGGGGACCGCCAAGAGCTGACCCGCCTGCGCAAGGAGATCGACGCCCTGCGCAGCGAGCAGGCGTCCCGGGACACCACCCCGCAGGACCGCCCGGCATGACGGGGGTCTGGCTCCCGCTGGCGGCGACCGCACTCGCCGCAGCTCTCACCTGGTGGTGCTGTATACGCCCCATGGCCAAGAACCGCTCCTGCCACTCCGCTCAGGCCGGCGCGGACGATCCCGAGCTCCAGGAAGAGCTGCGGCGCGCCCGCGAGGAAGTCCGGCAACTGCGCGAACAGGCCACCCCGCCTGCCGCCCCCTCCAAGGGACCGGAGATCCTCGACAAGTGACCTCTTCCGCACCAACGGTCCGGCGCTCCGTCGTCACGATCGGCTCGTTCGTCCCGCTCGTCTCGCTCGTCCTGGTCCTGCTGTTTGGCGCCGCCGCGCCCGCGTCCGCGCACGCCACCCTGCTGTTCACCAGCCCCGCCGCGGACGCGACGGTGGCCGACTCGCCGAAGTCGCTCGTCCTGGTCTTCGACCAGCCGGTCAGCCTGAGCGGAACCTCCGTACGCGTCGAGCCCTCGGCCCGCCTGGGCACCGCCACGCTCAGCCAGGGCAACCAAGCGGTCACCGTCCCCGTCCGCTCCACCCTCGCCGAGGGCGTGCGCACCATCGACTGGCAGGTCACCGCCCGCGACGGAGACGTCATGACCGGCCGTTACCGCTTCGCCGTCGGCCCCCGCACCATCGCCCTCGCCTCCGGCCAGACCACCGCCGCCAAGGACGCCACCCCCACCACGATCCTGCGCTGGCTGCTGTTCGCGGCCCTCGCCGTCATGCTCGGCGAGGAGGCCGGCCGACGCCTCACCGCCCGCGTCCCCGACACCCCTACCCGGCGCCCACGTTCCTGGGCCCTGCCCGCCTCGCTTATCGGCACCGCCGCCACACTCGTGCTGGCCGCCCTGCAACTCGGGGACGGCTCGTTCTTCTCCCTGACCGGCACCCGGCCCGGCGTCCTGTCCCTGGTCGAGGTCGCGGGCTTCGCTCTCGCCGCCGTGGCGGTGCTGGTACGCCGCCGCACCTGGGCGGTTGTCTCGCTCACCGCAGTCCTGGTCGCCGAGGCTCTGCGTGCCCACCCGCAGGCCGAGCAGACCATCGCGGGGCCGTTGCTCACGTTCGTACATCTCACGGCCGCTGCGCTGTGGGCCGGAACGCTGCTGCACGTGCTGCACACCCTGGCCGCATGGCGCGGCGAACGCTCCCCCGTCCGTGCCCTGCTGCTCTCCTACGCCCGCCTCGCCGCCTGGCTGTTCGCCGCCGTCGTCGTCACCGGGCTGATCTCCGCGCTGCTCCTCGTCCCGCTCGGCGACCTTGCCACCACCACATACGGGCAGGTGCTGCTCGCCAAGATCGCCCTGGTCACCGTGGTCGCGGGTCTCGCCCTCGGCGCCCGCCGACGCCTGCACCGCGCCGACACGCCATCGCCGCAGCGCCCGGCCCGCGCCGAGACCGGCGCGCTCGCCATCGTCCTGGCCCTCTCCGCCACGCTCACCGTGCTGTCCGTCCCCGCCGACGCCAACCGGTCCCTCCCCTTCGCCCCGCCGCTCGACGGCCCGGTCGTGCCCGCCGGCACCCGCGCCGGGGAGATCGGCATCAGCGCCCGCGCCGCGACCGGCCGGCTCGTGATCGATCTCACCGCGCCCCAGATCGGCGGCAACGAGAAGCAGTCGTACGGCCTGAAGGCCACCCTCGCCGACCCGCACGGCACCCGCCGGGCCCTGAAGCTCCGCGGCTGCGGAACCGGCTGCTTCTACACCCCGGTCACCTGGCGCAGGGGCACCAGCCGCCTCACCCTCACCGCGTCCGCGGGCGAGGAATGGGCCGGCGGGCGCGCGGGCCTCGCGATCACGTGGCCGCCCCGCCCGGACACGGCCCTGCTGCGCGAGACCGTCGCCGCCATGAAGAAGACCCCGCGCTTCACCCTCCACGAGCTGGTCACCAGCAACACCGCGCGCGGCCTCGGCAACCTCAGGCAGCTTCCGATCACCGGCACGGAGTTCCTCGCCTCCGAGCCGTACGGCAGCGGCACCGCCCCGGTGATCACCCGGCTGCCGGACGAGAACGGCCACCGTCGCCTGGCCCTCGCTTACCCGGCCGAGCACACGCAGCTCGACCTCACCCTCGACGAGACCGGCCGGATCGTCCACGAGACTCTGACCGCACCCAACCACCTCGTCACCCGCACCCTCGTCTACCCGGAGCCAGAGGGGGACGGCCATGGCTAGTGAGCGTCCGGGCGAAGGCGACAGTCCGCCCACAGGACTCGCCTAATATCGACTGTGATGGGGAGCCTGAGACAGCACACGGCCCGCGGAACGTGGTGGACCACGCGGATCGCGGCACTCTGCCCTGCCCTGGCCGTGCTGCTCGCCGCACTGGTGATCTGCCTGGGAGCCGTGGCCCACGGCCAGAGCACCCCGGCCACCGCCTCCATGACCACCATGTCCGCCACCGCGGCCCCGACGGACACCCCGGCCGAACACCACGCGACGACAGCCGCGCACCCCTCCGACTGCCTTCCCGGCGACGTGTGCTGCCGCCCGGCCGACGGCGTACGAGCCGTGCTCGCCACTCCCTCCCAGCCACTCCCGGCGGTACTGCCCCGCATGCCGGACCTCCCCCGGCAGCCGGACACCCCCGCGCTCTCCACCGGGCCCGCGTCGGCCTGCCTCGCTCCCGACCTCCACGTCCTGCAGGTGCAACGGACCTAGACGGAAGCAACGCCGCCGTGGGCCCACATGCACAGGCAGCCGACTTCCGCCCATCCACCCCACACCTGCACCCACCGCCGCCCGACGACACCGCGCGGCGGAGACGAGGAACACACAGCCATGAGCAAGACCAGCAAGAAGGCCGCATCCGAGGCACGGCGGGCCAAGATAGAGGAGGCGCGCCGCGCCGAGCGGGCCCGCGAGCGCCGCAACCGGATCATCACCATCACACTCAGCATGGTCATCGTCGCCGGACTGATCGGCTGGGGGGCGTACTACATCAACAGCGCCAACGAGAAGGACGAGCAACAGGCCGCCGCCGCGAAGAAGCCCGTCAGCGGCGAGAAGAGCTGGGACGCTAAGAAGCTCACGCAGAACCATGTCAAGGGCACCGTCGACTACCCGATGAACCCGCCCGTCGGCGGCGACCACAACCAGGCGTGGATGACCTGCGAGGGCACCGTCTACACCAAGGCCGTCCCCAACGAGAACGCCGTGCACTCCCTGGAGCACGGCGCGGTCTGGGTGACCTACAACGACAAGGCCACCGACGCCGACATCAAGACGCTCAGCGACAAGGTCTCCAAGACGCCCTACACCCTGATGAGCCCGGACAAGACCCAGTCCGGGACGATCACGCTGTCGGCCTGGGGCAAGCAGCTCAGCGTGAACAAGGCGTCCGACCCCAGGGTCGAGCAGTTCCTCACCAAGTACGTCCAGGGCTCGCAAACCCCCGAGAAGGGCGCCACCTGCGCCGGGGGGCTGACCGCCTGATGAGCGATACGACTGTGACGGCACCGGACATGACGGATTCCGAGGACGTGCCCACCCGCAAGCCGTCCCGCGGTCCGTGGGCCGTCGCCGTGGCGGCTCTGGTCGCCCTCGGCCTGATCCTCTGGTTCGTGGCCGCTCTGGGCGACGAGGACACGTCCGACGTGCCCACCGCCGCCTCCGCCGACGCGGGCTTCGCACGCGACATGGCCGTCCACCATCAGCAGGCCGTCGAGATGTCCTTCATCATCCGCGACCGTACCGACAACGAGGACGTACGCCGCCTCGCGTACGACATCGCGCAGACCCAGGCCAACCAGCGCGGCATGCTGCTCGGCTGGCTCGACCTGTGGAGCCTGCCGAAGACGTCCCCCGACTACATGAGTTGGATGAAGGGCGACGCCCACATGGGCCACCAGCCGAAGAACGGCTCCCTCATGCCCGGCATGGCCACCAACACCGAACTCGACCAACTCCGCAAGACGAGCGACAAACAAGCCGAGATCCTCTACCTCCAGCTGCTGACCGACCACCACATGGGCGGCGTCACCATGGCCCGCGCCTGCGCCGAGCAGTGCAAGGTCCCCCAGGAACGCCAACTGGCCCAGGGCATGGTGCAGGCCCAGCAGTCCGAGATGAAGCTCATGGCCGACATGCTCAAGGAGCGCGGCTCGGCACCCCGCTGACGAGGTCCATCCCCAGGGTCGAGGGCCGGCTCCCTGGCCCTGAGGTGAGACGTAAGAGCTGTGACTACGAGTCGGTCGTCGTGGCCCCGGTCCGTAGCCGCCCTACGCCGGGAACGAAGCGGCCCGCCGTGGCGGCGTACTCAAGGTAGGCCGAACCGTGCGCCCGCCTGAGGTACGGCTCCTCGGCCACGCGTACCTGCAGTTCCACGGCGATGACCAGCGCGGCGAGGGAGGCCAGGGCAATGACGTTCGGCACCATCAAGGCGAGCCCGAGGCCGGTGACAGCCATGGCGGTGAAGATCGGGTTGCGGACGAGGGCGAACGGGCCGCCGCTGACGAGGTCAGTGCGCTCGTCCTGGTCCACACCCACGCGCCAGGACGCCCCCATGGCCCCCTGGGCGACCAGGGTGGAGTAGACGCCGAGCGCCGCGACCACCACGCCGGCTCCGTGCACCACGGGGACATCGTCGACGAGCAGCGGCAGACCCGCCAGCGTCGCAATCGGCGCGGTGGCGGCGCCGAGCAGGGCGACGACGAACAGCACTCCGGCCCACCACGAGGCCGAGCCCTGTGTGCCCGAGAGGCCACGAAAGCCGGAGTCGCCGGTACGGCGGTACTGGCTGAGCGTGCGGACGCCGAAGGCGGAGATCAGCCAGATTCCGTAGAGCGCCAGGGTTGCCCAGGCCCAGCCGGTCACCGGGTGTTCGCCTCCTTCGCCGGAGTGCAGCACGAGCAGCCCGGGCCGCAGCCGCAGCCGTCCTGCTCCTCGGCTTCAGCGGCGATCCCTCCGACGGTCACCGCGCCGCAATTGTCGCCGCGCCATGCCTCGCGGCCCTCCTTGACCGCGACGGCGGCAATCACCAGGGCGGCGATGGGGTCGGCCCAGGTCCAGCCGAGCAGCGAGTTGGCGAGCAGGCCGACCAGGACGACGGCAGGTCTGCTTGGAGTCGGCGACGGCGGAGGCGGAGCCGAGTTCGCGGCCGGCGCGGCGTTGGGCGGCGGACAGGAACGGCATGACCGTCAGGGAGAGGGCGGCCAGCACGATGCCGGGTGTGGAGTGTTCGGCCTCGCCGGTGCCGGTCAGGGCGCACACGGAGTCGACGGTGACGTACGCGGCGAGCGCGAAGAAGGAGAGTGCGATGATGCGCAGCGCGGTCTTCTCCCGCGCCTCGCGTACGGCGTGGTCTCTCGCGGAGAACTGCCAGGCCACAGCCGCGGCGGAGGAGACCTCGATGACCGAGTCCAGTCCGAAGCTGATCAGCGCGGTGGAGGAGGCGAGCGTGCCGGCCGTGATGGCGACGATCGCCTCGATGACGTTGTAGGTGATGGTGGCGGCGACCAGCGCAACGCCTGCCGTCAAACAAGGCCTCTACGACTGCAAGCCGACTCTGCGCCTCACGCACGCCTGGGCTTCCGCGTCGCTGCACCCACGGAAGGTGCGCTACAGCCACGGCTGGAAGCCGCCACCCAGTAGCGCAGCTGCCCCGTGAAGTACACCCAGATACCGGCGACCTGGAGGACGCCGACAATGACGAGCATCGCCCGGCGAACCGCATCACGCCCCGCGCGTTACGGCGCGCGAACCCGAACGCCTTCAGCGCGCGGCGGAAGCCGAGGGCGACGACGAGGAAGGGCAGGCCCCGGCCGACGCTGTGGACGAAGGCGAACAGCGCGGTCGTGTCGCCCTCACCTCGTCGATCGGTCTCACCCCGCTCACCCCACCGTGGTTGGCTCCTGGGCAGCGGACGGCGAGGCAGAAGACGCCCCCTTGAAGGGCCTGGACGGGTACCCGGTGTCGAAGTGCATGTAGTCGGGCACCTTGATGTCCTGCCAGACCCAGCCCTCCTCCGTGAACATCCGCCAGACGAGGCCTCCTTCGATGATCTTGCCCTTCCCCTCCGTGCGGTCCTTGTACTTGGCGCTCGGCGACCACTTCTTGGTCCTCAGGTTGATCCACGGGTTCTCGTACGGGTTGATGTCGATCGCCCGGCCGTTGGCGTGCGGAGACTCCCTGAACGGGGCGTTGATCTGGTCGGGGCGGCGGCAGTTGAACGCGGAGGTGTTGTCGGCGGCCAGGCTCGCGTCCAGGTCTCCGTCGTAGGCCTCCACCGGCTCCATACGGCGAATGGGGAAGCCTTCCTCAAACAGCCGCGTGAAGATGCGGACGACGCTGGCCGATACATCGGCAGTGACGACGAGGACGCCGCGGTGCACCTTGCCGTCGAAGCCCACGTAGTTCATTTCGACGCGGCGCAGCTGGTCGCGGACGTCGGGACAGCCCTTGCGCCACAGTCCCGCCGCCACCATGCGGGACCACTGGGCGTCCGTGATCTCTTTGACGGCGGCGTCCAGGGACGGTGTGGGCGAAGGGGTGGGGGTCGGACTGGGGGTCGAGGAGGGCCGCGACGAGGTCCCGTCGGAGCTGCCGGCACCCTGCGTTGCCGGGGCGGCACCCGACGCCGACGAGGACGAGCAGCCGCCGGCAAGAAGCGCCGTCGCGGAGAGGAGCGCAAGGCTGCCGAGAGCGAGTTTCCTGCGCCGCCCACCCATGCGGGTCAATGGTGCCGTGTCCCTGCGCGGGTGGTGGAGGTGGGCCGCGTCGCACATGCGCGCCGCCTCCGGTGCGTGGCTGGTCAAGCAAAATCTCCTGGAGTGCTTCCGGGACTCGTGCCGGCACGGCCGCGATCCCGGTACGGGGACGATCTGATTGGTCGGGGCTGGTCAGCCAGGACCAGCGGCGCCTCAGTGTCGCTCTGGCGTCGTGCCCTCGTTCAGCGGGAGGTCGTACGTGAGGAGGCGACGGCCCTCGGGCGTGCGGATCTCGCCCTGACGCCGCCAGCCGAGCCGGTCGTAATACGGTCCTGCCCCGCCCTCGGCGGCGGTGACGAGAGTGACACGCGCGCAGCCCGCATCAGTGGCGTCCTTCACGAACCGCGCGATCAGCCGAGCCCCTACGCCACGGCAACGGGCGTGCTCGACCACGACGACGTAGTCCAGGACAGCGGTGACGCCGGAGTGACCGGCAGCGGGGGTCTGCCGGGCCGCCCGGTTCGGTATCAGCTTGCGGCCGTAGCGCACCAGCCGGGTACGCAGGAAGTTCAGCGCGAGGCGGGGCCGCAGACACAGGCTGACCAGGGCGCGGAACAGCAGTCCGCGCCCGTAGTCGCGCATCACATGGCGGCGGTGCGCCGCCGGGTCGGTCGCACCGATGAGGAAGCCCACCGGCTGCCCGTCCTTCTCCGCGATGTAGGCGCGCGCGTCCGGACCGGTGAGGTAGGTCCCGTTGTACGCGATCAGGAACGTCGGCCCGAGGCGGGCGAAGAAGCTGTCCGGAAAGTACCTCAGGTGCTCGGCGACGACGAACGGAAGGTCATCAGGGTCCATGGACCGTATTCGAAGGCCGCCGTGCGCCAGGGGGCCGGCGTCTCTCGTCACCGGACCCGGAGGCCCGGCGGGGTTCTGGCCCGGGGCGAGTCGGGCAGGGCTCGGATATGCGGCTGAGCGCAGGTCGGCGTCCACCCAGCAGAAATTACTACACTGCGTAGAAACTTAGTAGTTCAGTACTCTGGAACTGGCTGACGGCCCGCGGTTCCACCAGGCAGACCGCTATCGCAGCACGGGCAGCACCGGACGCCGGCCCCTGAGAAACGGCAACCCCAGTTCACTGGCAGGTCGGCCGAAGACAGCCTCTGAGCAGGAGGGGAAAGACCTCATGGCCTGGCTTCCAGGGGCACAGACTTCGACCACAGGTTCGCGGAAATGATGATCGAGCCTCATAACCGCGTGACCGAGACGGCGAGGACGAGCAGAAGAACGCCGTAATCTTGTTGCCAAGAGGCTCGCCGACGAGGTGGTGGAGAACCAGTCCACCGAGGTCAGGCACATACAGGCAGTCTTGACCGGCTCTGATCCCGTCGGTCACGCCCATGCCGTTCGTCGCCTTCCGCGCAGAGGCCCGGAGCGGCCGGCCGCCTCCGTCACCGCATGCCATGCCGACCCGTACCGGACAAGGAAGATGAAGAAGATACCGATGCTGCGGCCAAAAGCCCGCCTCGCACTGCTCATAGTGCTGCTCGCCGTTGCTGCCTCTTCCCTGTTGGTGTGGAACCCGGAGCGGCTGCTCTCCCAGGGCTTCACATCCGTGGTGCCCGGGATCTGGGCCGGACCGGCCTTCGCCGTGGTTTTCGCGCTGAGCACCCTCGCCTTCTTTCCGAAGCCGGTGCTCAATGTCGCCGCCGGGGCCATTTTCGGTATCCCCGAGGGGCTGGCGCTGGCCGTGATCGGGACCACCCTCGGCGCGGTGGTCGCCTTCGGGCTCGGCCGCAGCCTCGGCCAGGAGGCGCTTCAGCCACTGTTGAAGAGGAAGATCCTCGCCGCCCTCGACCGCCGCCTCACCGATCAGGGCTTCGTCAGCGTGCTGCTGCTCCGCATCGTGCCCGGCGTGCCGTTCCAGGGGGTCAACTTCGCCGCTGCCTTCTCCAGAGTGCGCCCGTGGTCCTTCACGGCCGCGACCGCGCTCGGTGTTCTGCCCGGCACCGCCGCTTACGTGATCGCCGGAGCCACAGCCTCATCCCCCGCTTCCCCGGCCTTCCTTCTCTCGATCGCTGCCATCGTCACCATGATGGTGCTCACCCTCGCCATCGCGCGGCGGGCACGGCGCAAGGCCACTCCGCCGAAGGCCGTCGAGGCGGTCTGACCAACGATCCGCGCCGCTGTCGGCCGGCTCCGGCCCAGGAGCGCGCCGCCGGGTCCGGCGCTCGTCACTCGGCGGTCAGTCAGTCGCAGGTGACTTCGTCGCGGGGCACGTACCTCGTCTTGAAGGTCTCCCGCTCGACCTCCTTGCCGCCGTCCCTGAAGACCCGGTCGACCGCGACGTTGAAGCCTTCGAGCGGGGTCTGCGGCACGCACTTCTCTCCGGATGCTCCCTCGCGGGTTGCCGGCTCCTTCACGTTGGTGCGCGGGCCCTTGACCGCTTCGACGGAGTCGTACTTCTTGGTGCCGAGGAAGGTGATCGTGACGGAGGTGTCCGTGGCCTTCGCGTCGATGTAGATGGCGTTGCCCGAGTCGTTTTTGAACCTCAGGTCGAGGCTGCCCCAGGCCACCGTCGCCTCCCGGCCCTCCGGGTAGCGCTCGATGTAGAACGAGTGCGCTCCGTACTCCACCGGCTTCACGCCGGCGAAGAAGATGGCGTTGAAGACCGTGGTGGCCACCGCGGAGACGCCGCCTCCGGCCGCCTTCTCGAACTGGTCGTTGTTGATGATGATGCCCTCCACGAACCCGTTGGCCTCGGTCCGCTCCCCCACGGTGCGGTTGAAGCTCCAGGTTTCGTCGGGCAGTACGACCGACCCGTTGATCAGTTCCGCGGCACGGCCGATGTTGGTGACGCGGTAGGGGGCGGGCTCGAAGTTCACCGTGAAGGTCGACATCTTCTCCTGGATGCCCAGGCCACCGACGTTGTCACGGGTCAGCTTGGGCTCCACCTCCTCGGTGGCAACCACTCCCGTGCGGGCAGCCCCCGTCTCGGTCAGCAGCGGCAGTACGGCCTTCTGCAGCGCCTTGGCCGTGACCTCCTGTCCGGCCTTGCCGTCCGAGGCCACCACCACTCGCCCGCCGTCCAGACGCAGCTTGGCGTTGACCGCCTCGTCGGTGGCCAGCGCGAGGGGACTTGCCACCGCCGGATCGGCCAGTAGCCCCTTGCCGTCCAGTACGGGGGTCAGCCGCTTGTCCCCGTCCGGCTTCATGGTGAGGTGCTTACCGAGCGTCGCCGCGCTGATCTCGATCTCCCGGCCGCCCGCGGTGAGCGTGACCGGCGCCGACATCGCGGGGGTGGCGAACTCCTTCATCGCGCGGTTCACTTCCGCCGCGCCGACCCTGGGTTCGGTCGTGCGGACCGGCAACAGCACCGGCTCCTTCCCCTGGCCCGGGATCGCGGCAGTCAGGGCCTCGACCGCGCCGTCCACGTCCAGGGATCGCCCGGTGACCGGACGCGTCGGCACCGCCTTGCCCGCGTGGAAGGTGACCGTTCCCTCCCGTGCCTTCCGGTCGTAGGCCTTCGCCTCCTCGGCCAGTGACGCGCGGGCTTTCGCCTCGTCCACGCGGATCACCGGTGCGACTTCGCGATCATCACTCGTGAACAGGCGGCCGATCACAGTGAACGGGTCGGACCCCGCTTGCGCGGCACGGGCGGCGGTCTCCTCACTGTCCAATGAGATGCCGGATACGTGGACGGTGCGATCACTCTCACCGAGGCGCACCTTCACCGGCTCCGACCATGCCCCGCCCAGGCTACTGTCCAATTTCTCTCGCGCCTGCGAACTGCTCAGCCCCCCGATGTCCACACCGCTCACCCGGGTGCCCGCGGGGACGTCGTCACCGGAGACCAGCAGGCCCACCAGGTACAGCCCGCCGAAACCGACACCCACCGCCCCGGCCACGAGCGCGACACGACGGCCTATTCGCCGACGACCCGCCGACGTGGTGTCGGCGGGTGGGTCGAGCAGGGATGAGCGACTCACTGGTTCTCCTCGTCTGGGACTGGCACGTGTTGCGGGCAGGGCCCGCACGGAGGGCCACTTGCCGGGTGATGGTAAGAAGAGGTTCGTGGTGATTCCGTAAGCTCCGTCACCGGTCCCGCTCCGGAGCCGCCGCCTCCGGCCCCGACGGGGCGGTAGTTCCCTGCGGGCAGGACGTTGGCGCACTGGAGGACAGGCCCGGCCGCCGGTTCCGCCGAGCGGAGACCCGGGCCGTCGGAGCGTGGCTGAGGGCGGCGGAGCGCCGACGGCAGCACTTCCGATCAGGTCCGGCGCCGGCGCCGGCGCCGGCGCCAACGGCTCCTCCTGCGCCGGCGGTGAATCTCGCCGGGGATCCCGAGTGCCGACGAACAGCCGGCACCGGGCCGTGAGGAATCGACCGCGACGGGCTACCCGTGCACGCCGGCCCCGCCCAGGCTCCTGGGCGGCCGTCCCGCCGGTCCGCCACTACCTGCCTCCGGTGGCCGAGCACTGCGCGATGGGCACGACAGCTCCTGTTCTCCGGAGTACCCGAGAGCGGCGGTGCCGTTCCGTCTCGCCGCCGGGCCGATTTTCCTCGGCTGATCGACACACACCTTATCTCCTAGCCGACTAAGTCAATTAGTTGGATAGCGGTAACCTCGGTCACGATCGCCGGTGGTCGCGAAAGGGTGCAGATGGATGGGGCGCTGTTCGGCGTCTCGCTGCCGCCCCCGCCCACCCGTCGACGGCTTCCCCTTCCCGCGGACGGCTGACGGCAGCGGCCACGTCGGCCTCGACGCTCAGCCTGGGTCAGCGGCCGTGACGAGTAGGGGCCTTCCGCGTTGCTGCGCGGCTTCCTGGGTCGGCCGGGCCGGGGGTCAGCCGGTTGTTGGGCCGGGTCAGTCCCAGATCGTAGGCAAGGATCACGGCCTGGATCCGGCCCCTGGCGCCGATCTTCGCCGGTACCCGTCCGACATGGGTCTTCACCGTGGACTCCGACAGCACCAGCCGCTCGGCGATCTCGCCGTTGGTCCAGCCCTGGCCAATGGCTACCAGGATCTCGCGCTCCCGCTCGGTGAGGAGGCGCGCTCCGGGGTCGTCGTCGGCTGTCCGGTTGCGAGCAGGCCGGGGCAGCTGATGGGCATAGGCGTCCAGGGGGCGACGGGTCAGGCGGAGGGGCGATCACCGCGTCGCCACAGGCTACCGCGCGGATTCCGGCGAGCAGCTCGTCCGGGAGCGTGTCCTTGAGGAGGAAGCCGCCGGCTCCGGCGCGCAGTGCGGCGTGGGCGTACTCGTCCAGGTCGAAGGTGGTGAGCCTCAGGACGCGGGAGCGGCCGCCGCTGCCGACGATGCGCCGGGTGGCCTCGATGCCGTCCATGCCGGGCATCCGTACGTCCATGGGGACCACGTCGGGGCGTTCTTCGCCGGCATGGCCGGGTCCACGCATACATCCCCGAGAGTCATCGAAGGCCAGGCATACGCTCGTGCGCGCGGTCCCACCACGGACGGCCTCAGGTCGTCGACGAAGACATGGCCGCGCATGCCCGCACGCCCCAGGCAACGCGGGCGCCTGACAACCGCATCCTGACGCGCGCGAGCACCATGGCCCACGCCTCGGACCGCGCGTCAGACGTTGAGGCCCTGCGAGCGCAGGAAGGCGAGGGGGTTGATCGCGGTGCCGAAGTTCGGGCTCGTACGGATCTCGAGGTGCAGGTGCGGACCGCTGGAGTTGCCGGTGTTGCCGGACCGGGCGATGGTCTGCCCGGTCTTCACGGTCTGCCCGGCCTTCACATCGATCCGGGACAGGTGCGCATACTGCGAGTACGTCCCGTTGGCGTGCTTGATCACGATGGCATTGCCATACGCCGGTCCGTCCCCGCCGCCGTTCGGCCCGGCCTTGACGACGGTACCGCCACGCACGGCGCCGACCGGGCTACCGAGAGGCACGGCAAAGTCCTGCCCGGAGTGGGTCGACGACCACCTGCTGCCCGTCTGGGCGTAGCCCGCCGTGAGCTTGTACTTCTTGACGGGGGCGACCCATGAAGGCGCCTTCTTCGCGGCCTTCTCAGCGGCCTGGGCGGTGACCGAGCCGGGCAGCGCGGAGGCGGTCTTGCCGGTTTGCGCAGCCACCGCGGTGCCCACGCCCAGCACAGCCGACGCTCCGAGACCAACGGCTATGACGGCCGCCCGGGTACGAAGCAGGGACGAGCCGGGATTGCGGGAGCGAGAGCGCTGGGACATTCGGGATTACCTCCGGGCATGAATGGACCCGGCACACAAGCCACATGCCGGGCGGGCCACCCCTTGGTACCCGCGCTCCCTCCATTACTCAAAGGGCCGTTCTACTAATCGGGACCGTAGCCGGGCGCTCGAATCCCCACCCCTTCGGCACCCACGACCCAGCGACTAAATCATCCCAAAACACCATCCGCCCACCCTCGGCGGAGAGGTTTACCCGCACTACACAAGCAGCACATAGCACCCATCAGCCCGCCTTTCTGCCGCTCCGGCCCCTGACACCCAAACCGCCACTAAGTCATGGGCTGAAAGCACCTCGATTCATGGCAATCCTCGCCACTATTCCACCTAGTAAGGGACAAAACGCCTGTGTGGCACATCACCGGACGGCGAGATCCGATAGCCCTGGAATGTGACGCGCGCTACGCAGATGGGCATAGCCGCCAGGCGCCGTCGGCCACGGCCCGCAGCCGCCGGTCTTGCGGAGCGCCGGAGCTGCAAGCCGAGGCAGTCCCTGGTCAGCGCCCACCACACCGCCGCCCCGGCACGCGGGGGCGACGGCGACACCGTGGTCGTCTGCCGCATCATCGAAACCAGCGGCGAACACGACCGATGAACCCCGACCGGTGGACACGGCGACGTCGCCGCCAACCCGACCGGCGGAGGCGGAGAGGGCAAAAGGCATGTGACGTTTCCCATGCAACTCAGGATTGCCTCGCGGCGTCCCGATCCGGCAGAGTCTGGGTTTCGTCAGGCCCCGCATGCGACACAGCAGTACCCGTGACGACACACGACCCCAGAACTTCTCCGGAACAACATCGCGAGTCGCCGCATGCCGCCCGAGATCACCATGCGACACTCCCCGCAAGGGAGTTGCGCACCGGGCCCGTGCCTCCCGTGACCTGTCAGCAACGGAGGCCAGCGCCAGGGGGCTCAATCGCGCCCGCTAGGTCACCCAACCTGGAGCGGGCGATGCTGGAAGGACACCGTGTGAGCCGGATCCGGGGATTCGCCGTGGCCTCCGCCACTGCGGTCACGACTGTTGGCGCCGTCGCGGGTGTTGCCCCGGGCAACACCGCACAGCCATCGAACGACTTCGATGCGACCGCGGCCGACGCGACCCTTCTCGCGGACATACCCGCGGGCCAGCAGGCCCAGGTCCAGGGCATGGCTCAGCAGGCCGACTCCCAGGCCATCGCGGCGGACGCCGCCACGAAGAAGTCCGCCGAAGAGGCGGCGCGTAAGCAGGCGGCCGAGGATGCGGCGGCCAAGAAAGAAGCTGCGGAGAAGAAGGCCGAGGCGGAGAAGAAAGCCGCGGCGGAGAAACTCGCGAAGGAGCGGGAGGAAGCCCAACAGGAGGCCGCCAGCCGCTCGACCCGTGGCTCCTCCTCCTTCCCGGTCCAGAGCGCGTACACCGCCGCAGAGGTGCAGGCGATCGCGCGCCAGATGGTGCCCGCCGACCAATTCCGGTGCTTCAGCGACATCGTGGAGCGCGAGTCCAGCTGGAACTACCAGGCGGACAACCCCACGTCCGACGCCTACGGCCTCATGCAGGCGCTGCCCGGCTCCAAAATGTCCTCCGCCGGCGCCGACTGGCAGACCAACCCGGCCACCCAGATCAAGTGGGGCCTGAACTACATGAACGACCGCTACGACAGCCCCTGCGGCGCCTGGCAGTTCTGGCAGGCCAACAACTGGTACTAGACCAGCCCGGCCCTCCATAGACTCTCCGAGCCGCTGGCCTCAACCGGCCGGGGGCTCCATACGTCCGCACCGGGTGGTTCAACCTCGTCCCGGATCACGTGCGGGAGGCAACCGATGTCCAATGGGCCGCCCAGTGCGATCAGCTGCAGGGAAAGCACATACAGGTCGAGCCCGGACAAGAAGGGGTGCAGATCGAGCAGGTGCGCCGGGCGACCATACGGGCGCCAAGTACCCGGTTGCCCGCTGAACGGCGCTCCGCGCCGCTCAGCGGGTGCCTGTCGGTCAGTCGAGGTTGACCGAGCGGGCTGAGGTGGCGCCGATCTCCTGGACGATTTCACTGAGGACGTCGGTCGGGACGTCGTTGTCGATGGTCAGCACGAACAGCGCCTCGCCGCCCTCATCCAGGCGGGAGACCTGCATCCCGGCGATATTGAGGCCGGACTCGCCGAGGATCCGGCCGACGGTACCGACGATGCCCGGGCGGTCGGCGTAACGCAGGAAGACCAAGTGGTTGGCCATCGCCAGGTCGATGTCGTACTTAGCCACCGACACGATCTTCTGGATGTGCTTGGGGCCGACGAGGGTGCCGGAGACCGAGACCTCCTCACCATCTGCGAGTGTGCCACGGACGGTCAGCATGTTGCGGTGGTCGGGGGACTTGGAGCTGGTGGTGAGGAGGACCTCGACGCCGCGCTCCTGCGCGAAGAGTGGGGCGTTCACGTAGGACACGGTCTCCTCGACGACGTCCTGGAAGACACCCTTGAGCGCGGAGAGTTCGAGGACCTTGACATCGTGCTGGATGATCTCGCCGTACACCGCGACGTCGAGCCGGACGGCGACCTCGCCCGCCAGGGCGGTGAAGATCCGGCCGAGCTTCTCGGCGAGCGGCAGCCAGGGCCGTACGTCTTCCGCGATGACGCCGCTTTGCACGTTGACCGCGTCGGGGACCAGTTCGCCCGCGAGCGCGAGCCGGACGGAATGGGCGACGGCGATGCCCGCCTTCTCCTGGGCCTCGTCGGTGGAGGCGCCGAGGTGCGGGGTGCACACGACCTGGTCGAATTGGAAGAGCGGGGAGTCCGTGCAGGGCTCCTGCGCGTACACGTCCAGGCCCGCGCCCGCGACCCGGCCCTCCTTCAGGGCGTTGGACAGCGCCTGCTCGTCGACGATCCCGCCGCGCGCGGCGTTGACGATCCGGACGTGCGGCTGGACCTTGTGCAGCGCTTCCTCGCCGATCAGGCCCAGCGTCTCCGGGGTCTTCGGCAGGTGCACGGTGATGAAGTCCGAGACCTCGAGCAGCTCGTCCAGTGAGAGCAGCTTGACGCCCATCTGCGCGGCCAGCGTGGGCCGTACGTACGGGTCGTAGGCGACGATTTTCATGCCGAAGGCGGACATGCGCTGGGCGACCAGGACACCGATGCGGCCGAGGCCGACGACGCCGAGGGTCTTCTCGCTCAGCTCAACGCCGGTGTACTTGCTGCGCTTCCACTCGCCGTTCTTCAGGGCGGTATCGGCCTGCGGGATGTTGCGTGCCGTGGCGATCAGCAGGCCGCAGGCGAGCTCGGCGGCCGTGACGATGTTGGACGTGGGTGCGTTGACGACCATCACGCCGGCCTGGGTGGCTGCGGATACGTCGACGTTGTCGAGGCCGACACCGGCGCGGGCGACGACTTTCAGTTTCCTGGCCGCGGCGATGGCCTCGGCGTCGACCTTGGTCGCGCTGCGCACGAGGATCGCGTCGACGTCGGCAATCGCCGGGATGAGTTCGGCTCGGTCGGCGCCGTTGCAGTGCCGGATCTCGAAGTCCGGCCCGAGTGCGTCAACGGTGGCGGGCGACAGCTCTTCAGCGATCAGTACGGCAGGTTTCGGGCTCACGGTGGTCTTCAGTCCTTACCTATTGCTTCGCGGACGGCCGTCTCGGCGGCCGAAGGTGGTGGCGGCTTGCGATGTGGTTCTACGGGTGCTGGAGGAGTGCGGCCGGCATAGAGACGTAACGTGCCGCGCCCGCGCACGGGGCGACGGCGGCGTGATGCGCGAGTACGTCCTGAGGGCAGATGACGTGCCGGGCCAGGAGGTCGTGGCACGGGCGGGCGAGCGCCTGGCGGTGCTTGTGTCCGTGGGCGCACACGCCGGCCGACGCGCCCAACGATCGACGTGGGCGTGGCCGGCCGGAGGGGACGGAAGCGAACTCGTCCGCCCCCTCCACCAGGTGACGTCGTGTTATGCGTTCGCGGGCTCTGGCTGCGCCTCGCGCACCGGTGGCGCCAGCCGGCCCGTGCGGTGCAGCCCGTAGAGGGCGGCCGCGCAGGCGATGCCAAGTGCGCACAGCGCCACCCACGGCAGCGCGGACATCCCAGCGGCCCGGGCGGCGTCGAGCGCGGCGCCCGTCAGCAGGTTTCCGAGGGTGATGCCGATACCGCAGATGGTGTTGTACAGGCCGTAGTGGGTGGCGACGAGGCGGTTGCCGGAGAGGCGGACGATGGTGTCCATCTCGAAGGGGTACGCGATCATCGTGCCGATCGCGAGGAGCAGTGCGGAGAGCGCCGGCGGCACGGCCGCGAGCAGCCACAGCCCCACGCCGCCGTCCGGTACCGGGATCGCGGTGGCCACCAGCAGCGGAACAAACCCTAGGCCCATGGTCAACAGGCCCCAGGTCAGGGCGCGGCCCGGTTCCATGCGGGCTTTGCACCAGGCGGTCACCTTGGTCTGGAAGAGGATGGTGCTCAGGCCCGACACCGCGAACAGCACCGCCACCGCCCCCGTGCCGAACGTCCCGTCACCGCCCAGGCGGCGTACCTCCAGCGGCAGGGCGAGATAGACCTGAAACTGCATGACGTAGAAGCCGATCATGGCAACCGAGAACAGCAGGAACGGCCGGTTGGCCACGATGCCGCGCCACTGGGTTAGCACGCCTTCCTGCTCCTGTCCGCGCTTGGCGTCGTCGCCCCGGCGGGCGGGCAGGGCCCGGATCTGGACGATGCTCAGCACAGCGAAGATCCCGGCCGCGGTAAGGCACGTGACGCGGAAGCTCACGCCGGTCAGCAGCATGCCCACCAGCGGGCCGAGCAGAATCCCGGCCTGGTAGAAGACGTTGAACAGGGCGAATGCCTCGACCCGCCGCTCACCCGCGTCCGCCGCCACATAGGCCCGTACGGCCGGGTTGAACAGCGCCCCGGCCAGGCCCGTCGCCGCCGACGCGGCCAGCAGGGCGGGTACGGACTCCACGAGTCCGAGGGTCGCGAAGCCGACGATACGCAGCACCAGCCCAGCGATGATCATGGGCTTGTAGCCGAGCCGGTCGGCCAGCGTGCCGCCGAGCAGGAACATGCCCTGCTGGCTGAAGTTGCGTACGCCGAGGATCAGCCCGACCAGCCAGCCCGCCAGGCCCAGCGGGCCTGCCAGATGCGCGGCCAAGTACGGCATCAGCATGTAGAAGCCGAGATTGATGGTGAACTGATTCACCATCAACAACTGGACACTGCGTTCGTAGGAACGAACCTGCGCGATGGTCGACCTCACCGGTTCCCCTCCGCATGCGCGTCGCCGCCGTCAAGCTGTTCGGCGGCGTCGCTGTCCACGGACGCCCCGGCTTCCGCGTCGTATGCGTCGAGCGGACCGGCCATGTCGGAGCGCGGCTCCGAGTCGGCCAGCGCGAGCGGGTCCACGACGCTTTCGCACCGCGTCCAGCGGGTGACCTCCTTCTCGTCCAGGCGGCCGATCACCTCCGGTTCGGGTGCGGGCGGGGAGTCGAGCAGGCCGTGGGCGGCGCAGTAGTCGTCGTCGTAGACCGTGCCGAGGTAGCGCTGCGGGCCGTCGGGGAAGATCGCCGCGATCCGGGTGTCCGCAGGCAGGGTGCGGGTCAGCCAGCCGGCGACCATCGCCACCGCGCCGACGCTCCAGCCGCCGGTTGCGTAGTGGGAGGTTGCCAGCTGGCGGCAGGTCCACACCGCCTCCGCCGGGGCGACCCAGTGCACTTCGCTGAAGTTGTCGTAGGCGACATTGCGCGGGTAGATGCTGGAACCGAGGCCCCGCATGAGCCGTGGCCGGGCGGGCTGCCCGAAGATGGTCGACCCGATGGTGTCGACGCCGACCAGCTTGAGGTCCGGGTAGAGCTGCTGGAGTACGCGGGAGACTCCGGCGGAGTGTCCGCCGGTGCCCACGCTGCACACCAGCACGTCGATATGGCCGAGTTCCGTGGCCAGTTCGAGGGCGAGCGGGGTGTACGCGGTCGTGTTGTCAGGGTTGTTGTACTGGTCCGGACACCACGAGCCGGGGTGCTGCTCCATCAGCTTGGCGACCCGGTCACGGCGGGCCTGCTGCCAGCCCCCGGTGGGATGCGGTTCGGAGACGAGATTGACCTGGGCCCCGTACGCGGTCAGCAGCCGGGTCATGGACATCTCCAGCCCCGGGTCGGTGACCAGCGTGACGGGGTGCCCGTAGACCATTCCGGCCAGGGCGAGCCCCAGACCGAGGGTGCCGCTGGTCGACTCGATGATCCTGGCGCCCGGCTGTAGTTCGCCGCGGGCGCGGGCGCGCTCGACCATGTGCAGGCCCGGACGGTCCTTGATGCCGCCGGGGTTGAAGCCCTCCAGCTTCGCCCAGAAGCCGCGGTCCGGCTCGGTGAAGGGCTGGGAGACGCGCAGTAGCGGGGTGTTGCCGACAAGTCCCCGTAGGGCGGAGCCCGAACCGGAGCCGGCGGGAGTCAGGTCACTCTTGGTCATGGAGTGCATGTGTTTTCGCTCTCATATCGATATGGACGCGTGCGGATGCTCATCTCGCGCGACGGACAAGGCACGACGCGCGGCGGGGCGACCAGGGCCGACCCGCGGGGTGGCTCCTATATGCGCCACCTGCAGATGGCGGTGAGAGCGGACCGGCCGCCGCTCGGCAGCGGTCTTCGGACGGCTCCAGAGGGCTGGCGCACGGGAGTTGCTGTGGCGTCCGTCAGCGACAGCACGGCGACGGCGGGCGGCGGGACCCGAGGGGACGACTGGGGCGAGATGGCCTGCGCGAGGCGGGGGCCGTGGCAACGGTCGGGAGACTCGGACGGGTCGAGATTCTCGCCGTCGGAGCCCTCTGCGGGCAGAGGGGCTTCAGCCGGCGCCGCGGCTGAACGAGCGGGCGACTCCGGCGCATGCCCTTGATCGCCGAGGCACGTCAGCAGCACGAACAACAGGGCGTACAACGTGCCCCGGACGAGCAGGCTCTTACGGAGCGGACGTGCGCATAAGGCATGGGCAAGGGAAAGGGCAGGGGTGGGCGGCACAGGTCCTCCGCGCGGCGGTCACTGCCCGTACGGGAACTCTCCCGGTCAAGGCAGGGATCGGTGGGGGGTCGGGGAAGAGGGCCGTCGACCGTCCCCGCGCCACGCTGTGGGGCGCTGTGCGCAGGAGGTCAGACGCCGTGGACCGGTCGCCGGGAGAAGACGTGACGCGGCCTCGGGCCGAGTCCGGAAATCCCTGGAAGGGGCGACCGGTTCGGGAGGCGCTGACCTAGATACGAAGAACCGCGGAGTCCGCCGCTTGGGTTCTCGGGGCCGCGAAGTCCCGTGCCGCGGTGGCGTGACGGGCGGGCGCAGAGCCAGCCGCCCCGTCGCCGTTCTCCGAGTTCAGCGGAGACAGACAGGGCTCCGTTACAGCGGGACCCTGCGAAGGCTGCCCCATCGCACAGTCCGCATCGGCGTGCGGCTGTCCGTGGCCGTCGTGATGGTCCTCCGGCTGCTCGCCCGTCGGCTGCGCCGACGTGGCACTCGCAACGTTTTCGTGTTCGGCAGTTGGCTCGAAATGAACGCCCGACGCCGAGACGCCCTTGTCGGAGGCGAGGTGACTCACCGTCGCGTCAGGGCTGACGGCGTGCGTATACAGCAGACCGAAGAGGAACAGGCCCAGCCCCAGCACACGCCACAGAGCCGCTGATGAGCGGCTCCTCGGCATACGGGAGGGACACCAGGCCGTAATCATGCTGTGATCCTAACCTGATCGCGAGACCCCGGCACGCCGTCTCAGGAGAACATCGCGTGAACCCAGCCACATGACGGCGCCAGGGTCACCTGGAAGGACCAACCGCACCGAACGGCTGGGGACTTCATCGTTCGCAAACGTCTGCTTTGGCCCCGCGCGACGGCCGCCGAGAACAGAAAACGGCACGACCGGACGGCGGTATACACCGCCCGGCCGCGCCGCTTCTGTCGCCAGGTCAGCTCTTGTCGAGCATCTTGTTCATCTGCTCGATCTCGGCGGTCTGGGCCGTGATCACGTCGTCCGCGAGCTTCACGGCGGGACCGTACTCGCCGTTGGCCTTCTCCGTCTTGGCCATGGTGACGGCGCCCTCGTGGTGCTTGACCATCATCTCGAGGAACATCTTGTCGAACTCGGCGCCGGATGCCTTCTCCAGCTTGTCCATGTCCTCGCTGCTCATCATGCCGGGCATGGACGACATGTCACCCATGTCGTGGCCCTCCATGCCGGACATGTCCGCGGGGACCTCCTCACCCCACGAGGTGAGCCAGCCGGACATGGTCTTGATCTCCGGGTCCTGCGCTCCCTTGATCTTCGTGGCGAGGTCCTTGACCTCCTGCGAAGAGGCGCGGTCGGCGGCCAGGTCCGCCATCTCGACGGCCTGACGGTGGTGCTGGATCATCTCCGTGGCGAAGGAGACGTCGGCGTCGTTGTGCTTGCCGGCCTCCGCCGAGGCGGACGCGGACGGGCTGGCAGAGTCGGAGCCCATGGACCCCATGTCGTGACCTCCGCCACCACAGGCGGAGAGCACGAGGGCTGCCACTCCCGCGGTGGCGGCGAGAGCGGTACGGCGGATGAGCTTGCGGTGTGCGGTCATGACGTGAACTCCTGCGTTCGGGTCTGTGTAGGGCATGCCGAGACGCGGCGCCGCCCCCTGTGGGCGTACGGCGTCGCGCGGGTCGCTCTATATCCGCAGGAGCTGGAGTTCGGAGAGTGAGGGCGGAGCGCGACCGCCGTCGGGATCACTGCCTGCCGAAGAGGCAGGCACGTCCACCGCGCCGGCGCAGGCCGCCACATCGGGCAGGAGCACCGGTGCCACCACGGGGCCTCCGGCGACGGACGCCGAAACGCAGGTCGGATCGGCATGATCCGTGTGGCCCGAACAGCCACCCTCGCCGTGATCGCACGCGCCAGGCATCGACGCCATGACGTCCGCGTGCGCGACCGAGACCATCCGGTCATGCCCCGAGGCAGCGGAGACCTCCGGAATCGGTCCGAGGCCGTGCATGCCGAGCAGGCCCAGCAGCAGAGCGCACACGAGCAGCCCACCGGACCGCACCGTCGAGTGCGGTCGAGCGAGCTGTCCGAAGCGGGTCACGGCTTCATCGTACGCATAGATCAACAGCCTCTTGCATCGCGGAGGCCACGAGAGTAGACACGGAGACGTGATACCCACCCAGGGTATTACAGCTCCCGCCGGGAGGAACCATGTCCGACGTACTGACGACCGACTATTCCGTGTCCGGCATGACGTGCAGCCATTGCGAGAACGCCGTTAAGGAAGAGGTCTCGGCGCTCGACACCGTCGTCGACGTACAGGTCGACGTCCCCACGGGCCGCGTCACCGTGACGTCCACCACCCCGCTCGACGACACTCGGGTGCGTGAGGCGATCGACGAGGCGGGTTACGCACTCACAGGGCGGGCGTGACGTTTCACCTTGCACCGTAAGCCTGACCGAGCGGCCGTCTACTATGGCCTTGCGTACTCGGTGGCGAAAGGAAGTCAGGGCGATGCGACGGCTAGGAGATCTCGAGGCAGAGATCATGGATCGTCTCTGGACATGGAACCGTCCGGCGACCGTGCGCGACATAGTCGATGACATCAACAAGACCCGCCCCGTCGCGTACACCACGGTGATGACCGTCACCAACATCCTCTATTCCAAGGGCTGGCTGCTGCGGGGCAAGCAGGGTCGCGCCTGGCTGTACACACCCGTGCGCAGCCGCGAGGCGTACTCCGCCGCGCTCATGGAGGACGGTTTGGGAGAGAGCAAGGACCGTCGGACCGCGCTGGTCCACTTCGTCGAGAACATGTCCGAGGAAGAACAGGCCGCCCTGCGCAGGGCCCTGCGGAACGTGGGACGACAGGACAAGGCCGAGTCGTGAACGCGGCCCCGGCCCTGGTCGGCTACACGGCAGCGGTGGGGTTTGTCGCCCCGCACCTCATGCTGCGCGGCAGCTGGCAGCACCGGGCCCCCGCGCTGGCTGCAGCGGTGTGGCACGCCCTGGCGGTCTCCTTCTCGATCGGGGCCGCGCTCGCCGCGTACAGCCTGGCCATGCCGGCCGAGCACCTGCACGCGGGCCTGGTGGGCCTGCTGCACACCTGCGGAGTGGACGTGGGCACGGCTCAGCCCGATCCGAACATCGCGGACCGGCTTGCCGTCGGCGTCCCCGCCGCAATCGGGATCGCCCTGATCGCGAGCTTCGTCTTCCACGTCGTACGAGCCCGTCGGGTGCGGACAGAGCACCGGGATGCCGTCGACCTGGTGGGCCGCCACTCGGCCCGGCTCCGCGCCACCGTCCTGCCGTACGACGTGCCCGCCGCCTACTGCCTGCCCGGCCGTGATCCCCGGATCGTGATCAGCGACGCGGCCGTACGCGAACTGACGCCCGACCAGCTCGCCGCCGTACTGGAGCACGAGCAGGCCCACATCGCGGGTCGCCACCACCTGTTCCTGGCCGCCGTGGAAGCGTTCCACTCGGTGTTCCGGTGGCTGCCGCTGGCCCGCCACGCGCGGGAGCAGACGGCACTCCTGCTGGAGATGGTCGCGGACGACCGCGCACTGCGAAGCCACTCCCACGAGGTGCTGGCCACGGCGATGTACGAGATGGCCTCGGCCCGTACCCCGAAGGGCGCCTTGGCGGCGGGCGGCCAGAACGTCCTGATCCGCCTGAAGCGAGTCCTCGGCCCCCGCAAGGCCCCGCACCCCGCCCTGTGGGGTTCGGCGGCCGCCGCGGTCGTGACAGTGCCGCTGCTGCCGCTGCTGGTCGCCTGCCCGCCCGGACTCGCCTGACGCCAGGACATTCCAGCTCCGCGTGAGGCCGCTGTGACTCGGACTCACTTGCGATGCGTAATACGAAGCTACTAAGTTCTAACCCGCTCGATGATGCGGCGCTGGGCGGGGGCGAGTTCAACCCGCGCCCACCGTCGGGTCCACGGGAACAGTGCCGAAGCTGACTGGCGTCGCCCGACGACCAGAGCCCGTCGCTCGGTCCACAGACGCGCAGAGGAGTCACTCCACGATGGGAACGCACCGTCGGCCGAAGCCACCCAGCCGCGCCCGGATCGCCACGGTCGGCATGGCCGCCGGCGCCGTCAGCCTCCTGCCGACGCAGAGCCAGGCGGCCCCCAACCCCACCGTGGAGGAAGTGCGCAAGGAGGTGGAGCGGCTCTACGAGGAGGCTGAGGCCCCCACCGAGGAGTACAACGCCATCAGCGAGAAGCAGAAGAAGCTGCAGGGCGAGGTGGAAGGCGCACGGGACCGGCTGGCCCGCAAGCAGCAGGAGATCAACGAGCTGCGCGAGAAGATAGGCCCGCTGGCGGCCGCGCAGTACCGCAGCGGCGGCATCGATCCGAGCGTGCAGCTCTTCCTGTCCGGCGACCCGGACGACTACCTCGACAAGGCCCAGATGCTCGACCGTACGAGCAACCGGCAGGCCGAGGCCCTGAGCGCGATGCAGGCCAAGCAGCGCGAACTCACGCAGGAACGCCTGGCCGCCCAGACGCGTCTGAAGGCTCTGGAGGAGACGCGCACCAAGGCCGGCGAGAAGAAGGCCGAGGTCCAGGACAAGCTGGCGAAGGCGCGCAAGCTCCTCAACAGCCTGACCGCTGCCCAGCGCGCCAAGATGGAAGCCGACCAGGAGCGTGAGGACGCCGCCGCGGGCGCCAGCGACGCGCCGACCACCTACAACGGCCCGGCCAGCGGCCGCGGCAAGGTCGCGCTGGACTTCGCGTACGCGCAGCTCGGCAAGCCTTACGAGTGGGGCTCCACCGGTCCCAACTCCTACGACTGCTCGGGCCTGACCGGCGCCTCCTGGCGTGCGGCGGGCGTCTCGCTGCCGCGCACCGTCAAGCAGCAGTACGACGCCGGCCGGAAGGTGGCCAAGTCCGATCTGCAGCCGGGTGACATCATTTACTGGTACAACGACAACCAGCACAACGGTATGTACGTCGGGAACGGCAAGGCCATCCACGCGCCGCGCACGGGCAAGAACGTGGAGATCGTCCCGTTGGACTCCATGCCGTTCTTCGCCGCGAGCAGGCCCTGAGCACCAACCCCCGTACCACCACCCGAGGAACCACTGTGACCGCGCACCCGCCTGTCCGCCGCCCCCTGCTCGCCATCGCCGGCATCTCGATCGCCGCCTTGGTCCTCGCCGCCTGCGGAGGCGGTCCTCCCGACGCGGAGACGGCAGCAGACGCATCCGACTCGTCGGGGCCGCTGTCCCACGTGCACGGCTTGGGCGTCGATCCCGCTGACGGACGCGTCTACGTCGCCACCCACAGCGGCCTCTACACCGTGGCCAAGGGACAGGAGCCGAAGCTCGTCGGCGACCGCAAGGACGACTTCATGGGCTTCACCATCACCAGTGAGAACACCTTCATCGCCAGCGGACACGGCGCCCCGGGCAGCGACCGTCCCGGCAACGTCGGCCTGATCGAGACCAAGGACGCGGGCCGCACCTGGACGTCCCGGTCCCTGTCCGGGGAGGCCGACTTCCACTCCCTGGACTCGGCCAAGGGCACCGTCTACGGATACGAGGGCGGCCGGATCCGGGTCAGCAGCGACCTCAAGAACTGGGACGACCGGACGACGCTGGAGGCCCTCGACCTCGCGGTGAACCCCTCCGGGGACAAGCTGCTGGCCACCACGGCGGAGGGTGTCGTCACCAGCACGGATGGCGGCCGTACCTTCGGCAAGGGTGCCAAGCCGGTGCAGGCGTTTGTGTCCTGGCCCGCGGAGAAGTCCCTCTTCGGCATCGGCACGTCCGGGAAGCTGAGCAGCAGCGCGGACGGCGGTAAGACGTGGAAGGAGCTCACGACCGTGCCCGGCGGGCAGCCCCAGGCGCTGACCGCAGTGAACGCCGACCACGTCCTCGCGGCGACGATGACGGGTGTGTACGAGTCGCGGGACGGCGGCAAGACCTTCTCCGAGCTGGCGCCGCTTGCTTCTTGACCCGGCTTCGCAAAGCCGACAGACACATCCTCATCAGAAGCACGCATCTGCGGCCTCTCCTCCGCCGCCGGGCGCTCCAGGTCGCGGTGCGACAGATCGGGTGCGCGGTGTCATCCGTCGGAGTCGGGGCTCTGCTCGGGCGCCCCGAACATGGCGTCGCCGTTGAGATAGCGACCCGGGGAGGTACCGACAGTCCGCCGGAACGCCGCAAGGAAGGCGCTCGCAGTCGCGTACCCCACGGTGTGTGCAACACGGGACACAGGCTGGCCTTCGGCGAGGAGAGACAGCGCGGCACGCAGCCGCACATGAGTGCGCCAGCGATCGAAGTTCATGCCGGTGTCGTGGACGAACAGCCGTGTCAGGGTGCGCCTGCTCACCCCGACGGCCCGTGCGTGCGCATCTAGGCGACGCGGGTCCGCAGGGTCGGCGAGAAGTGTGTCGGCCACGGCACGCAGGCGGTCGTCGACGGGATACGGCACGTCGATGGGCGTGGTGGGCAGGGGGCGCAACAGGTCCAACACGACTGCCTCGGCCCGCAGCCGCGCGTCATCGGCGAGGTCCTCACGGGCAAGGTAAGCGATCAGGTGGGCCAGCAGCCCGTCTACGCCGACCGGCGTGGGCTCGGCCCAGTCCAGGCCGCAGCGGTCCGGTTCGAGATAGAGGCTGCACAGGACGGCGTCGCGGGTCGCACCGGTCCGGTGGACAACCCCCGCGGGCAACCACAACGCCCGGGTGGGCGGCAGGATCCAGTAGGCGTCGCCGACGGCGACACCGAGCACACCACGCCGAGTCCAGGCCAACTGGTGCTGCGGATGGCTGTGCTCGTCGAACCACTGCCCCGACGACAGCGGGAAGCTCCCAACGACGATCGCCCCTACCCCAGTTGGGGCCGCACACGCGACAGCCTCATCCATACGTCCCAGCGTATGTCCTCAATGCGATACGACCTGGCCTCGTAGCGCATCGCGGCCACATGGGACCGGTACATAGCCTCGCCTCATGCCGATCACTCATCAGCGCCACGAGCGCCGCCATCGCCGTACGAACGCGCCGGACAGGCCCACGACCGGATACCCGGCATGACCTCGGCACCGGCCCCGGCCGCAGGCGCCAACCGCCGTCTCCCCGCACTGATCGTCCTGTGCTTCGTGCAGTTCATGCTCGTCCTGGACGACACCGTGGTGAGCGTCGCGCTCCCCAGCATCCAGGACGATCTCGGCTTCAGCACCACAGGTCTGGCCTGGGTCGTCAACGCCTACTTCCTCGCCTTCGGCGGACTGCTGCTGCTGTCCGGCCGCGCGGCCGATCTGCTGGGCCGCCGACGTGTCTTCCTGGCCGGTGTCGCACTGTTCGGTGCGGCAAGCCTGGCCTGCGCGCTCGCCCAGGAACCCTGGCAGCTCGTGGCCGGACGGTTCGTCCAGGGTGCGGGCGCGGCCATGGCCAGCCCCGCCGCGCTGGCCCTGATCACTCTCCTGTTCCCCGGCCCTGAGGAGCGCGCCAAGGCGCTCGGCGTCTGGGGCGGCATCGCGGGTCTGGGTGGCACGCTGGGCCTGGTGATCTCCGGTGCGCTGACCGGTCTGGCGTCCTGGCGCTGGATCTTCCTCATCAACCTGCCAGTGGCCCTTTTCGCCCTCGCACTGCTCCCCCGCCTGGTCGCCGAGAGCCGGGCCAGCCACCGGGCACGCATCGACGTACCCGGTGCGGTGCTGGGCACCGGCGCGCTCATATCCCTGGTCTACGGCCTGCTCGAGACCGGGGAGTCGGGCTGGGGTGACGCGGCCTCCGTCGTCCCTCTGGTCCTTGCCGTCGTCCTGGCGGTCTCGTTCCTTGCGGTCGAGACACGTACCGCCGAGCCCCTCGTACCGCTGGGCTTCCTGGCCTCGCGGATCCGCGCCGTCGCCAACGGTACGACCCTGCTGTTCTCAGCCGCCTTCTATGCGATGGCCTTCCTACTGATGCTGCACCTGCAGACCGTTCTTCACTACGGTCCGCTCACGGCCGGCGTCGCCTACCTGCCCTACGGCGGCGGCATCCTCGCCGGCATGTGGCTCTCCTCCCGTGCGGTGGTCAGGCTCGGGATACGCCTGACGCTCGTCACAGGGTTTGTGACCAGCTCAGCCGGACTGCTCCTGTTGTCCGGCGTGGCAGCTGGCGACGGCTACGCGTCCGGAGTGCTGCCCGGCATGCTCGTCACGAGCCTCGGAGGCGGACTGAGCCTGCCCGCCATGACGATGGCCGCACTCACCGGCACCACTGGGGAGAACGCCGGCCTCGGCTCGGCGGTCCTGAGCTCGGTGCAACAAGTCGGCGGCGCCGTGGGGTTGGCGGCGCTGGTCACCCTGGCAGCACACCGCAGCAACGACCTGGCCGACTCCGCCACCCCGCAGCGCGCCGCGACGGAAGGCTTCTCGTTGGCGCTCACCGTCGCCGCAGCCCTCCTTATGCTCGGCGCCGGCCTCGTGGCCACTTTGCTCGGGAAGAAACAGCACGTGGGACACACGCTCGAGGCTCGCGAAACCCCCACAGAACAGGGATAGCGATCGTGCCTGCTCAATCCGGTGAGCGCCGCACACCTATCGAAGCGGCATCTGCCTGACCCTGCCCACCACTTCCTCGTATTCCTCGTACCGCTTCAGGAGACGGGCAGACCTGCTGCTTGGTCGCCTCGGGCTGCGGGCCGCCGCTGGACTCGCGGCTCGTGCTGCTTGCGCCATCCGTAACGTGTCAGGCCCCTCGGCTTGTACACCGACAGCGTGACCGCCACGAGCAGTACCAGCAGGGCAGCGGCGGCGTCGGCGAGCAACTGAATCCTCATCCCGACGAGATCGCCGCTGGACAGGTTCGTCCCGGCCGCGACATCGGCGACGTGGCCGACCACCTGCATGTGCACCAGCAGAAGAACGGTCGCAACAACGGTGATCAGCATCTTGAACAGGACCCAGTAGTGGCGGAACAGACCCCACGAGGTACCCAGGGCCTGGACAACCCCGGTGAGCAGCGAGGCGAGACTCAACGGGACCAGGACGAGCCAGCCGGTCAGCTCCATCGCGAGGTAGGCTCCGCCAACGGTCTGGGCGTTCTGACTGGTCAGCCCCACGACGGCGAGGGCGAGGAAGACGGCGACGGCACCGAGCCAGCCGACCGACGAAGTGACGTGCGCGGTGAGCGCGAACTTGCGGAGGCGAGGGTTCATGGTCATCGCGATCAGTGGTTCCCCATGCTGCCACCGAGCGTGTGCATGAGCACGAACGCCACGAGCAGGGCGGCTCCGGCGGCTATCGCCAGCGTCTTCGCCCAGCGCGGCATGCCGGGATGCGCCGCGGGACCAGGCCCATGACTTGCGGCGTCGGGGCGAGAAGGTGAGTCAGCCATGTGCGTGTTCCTCACAGTGCGTGGATGTCATACGGTTCGCGCCAGCCGCAGTTTACGAGACACGATGTCTACGATGTCAACCAGAGCGTATCGACATCGCCGCCACGTACACTGACCCAGTGCCGAAGCTGTGGAACGAGACGATCGAGGCGCACCGCCGCGCCGTACGCGACGCGATCCTGAACACCACCGCCGAGCTGGCCGCCGAGCACGGCCTGCGGTCGGTGACGATGTCGCAGATCGCCGAGAACACCGGCATCGGCCGGGCCACGCTCTACAAGTACTTCCCGGACGTCGAGGCGATCCTGCTCGCCTGGCACGACCGCCAGATCACCGAACACCTGGGACAGCTCGCGGAGGTCCGCGATAAGACCGACGAAGCCGGCGAACAACTCGAGGCGGTCCTGAGGGCGTTCGCTCACATCTCACGCCAGTCCCGCGGGCACCACGGCACCGAACTCTCCGCGCTCCTTCACCGGGACGAGCGCGTCGTCCGAGCGCAGCAGCAGCTCCACGGCATGATCCGGGACCTCCTGGCCGAGGGCGCGCAGACCGGCGCCTTCCGTGACGACATCGCACCCGACGAGCTGGCGACGTACTGCCTCCACGCCCTCACGGCCGCTACCGCCCTGCCTTCCGAAGCGGCGGCCGACCGGCTCGTCACGGTGACCCTGTCCGGGCTGCGCGAGGGGCACCTCACGTCGGATAACCAGAGGTCGGCGAGCCGGCAAGAGCACCATGGCCGCCGCGTAGGGCGCTCGGGCCACTGACTCGCTCCCTCGTCCCACGACCCCGCATCAGCCTGAGCAGCACCCTCGTCCAAGTTATTGCAATCCCTTTGCACCTAACTACTAAGCGCCATAGAGAATGGAGTGCGATGTAAGCACGACCCGGATCAAGGACACCACGATGACCGTTGCACCCCACCCCCAGCCGGGCCTCGTCCGGCGCGTGCGCGAAGCGCTCACCCCACGCGAATGGGCCCGGGCCGGCTTACTGGCCGCCGCGATCCTCGCCCTACACGTCATCGGCTGGGGCACACTGCTGTTCGTCGTCGTCCCGCAGCACTTCGACCTGGGCAGCCAAGGGGCGTTCGGCGTCGGCCTCGGCGTCACCGCATACATCCTCGGCATGCGGCACGCCTTCGACGCGGACCACATCGCCGCGATCGACAACACCACCCGCAAGCTGATCTCCGACGGGCAGCGCCCGCTCTCCGTGGGTTTCTGGTTCTCCCTCGGGCACTCGACCGTCGTCTTCCTGCTCGCCCTGCTCTTCGCGCTCGGCGTGCGCTCCCTCGCCGGGCCGGTGCAGGACGACGGCTCCGCGCTGCAACAGACGCTCGGCCTCATCGGCACCTCGGTCTCCGGCGTCTTCCTCTACGTCATCGCGGCCTTCAACCTCGTCGCGCTGATCGGCATCCTGCGTGTCTTCCGCCGGATGCGGGCCGGTAGCCACACCGAAGCCGACCTGGAGGCACAACTCACCGCCGGTGGCGGGCTGATGAGCCGCATCCTGGGTCGGGCGACGCGAGCCGTCGGCAAGCCCTGGCACATGTACCCGCTGGGCTTCCTGTTCGGTCTCGGCTTCGACACCGCCACCGAGGTCTCACTCCTCTTCCTGGCGGCGGGTGCGGCGGGCGCCGGCATCCCCTGGTACGCGATCCTCTGTCTGCCGGTGCTGTTCGCGGCCGGGATGAGCCTGCTCGACACGATCGACGGCTCGTTCATGAACTTCGCGTACTCCTGGGCCTTCTCCAACCCGGTCCGCAAGGTCTTCTACAACATCACCATCACCGGCCTGTCGGTCGCCGCCGCACTGCTCATCGGCACGGTCGAGCTGCTGTCGATCGCCGCGGAGAAGCTCTCCCTTCACGGCGCCTTCTGGAACTGGATCGGCGGCATCGACCTCAACAGCGTCGGGTACGCCGTCGTCCTGCTCTTCGTCGTCACCTGGGCCGCCGCTTTGCTGATCTGGCGTTACGGCCGCATCGAGGAGAAGTGGGCCCTCAGGCCCCGCATCGCAGAAGAGGACTGATCGACTCCGCACGGGACGGGGAATGCACACTGGCGCCGACGACGACTGAGGTGCACGCTCTGCCCCTATGATCCTGGATCCTTCCGTCTACGTAGTCGTCCAGACCTACGTACACGCCGTCGACACGGCCCTCCCGGGGCTGGTCCAAGGCCTCTACCTCGTGGGCTCCGTAGCGCTGCACGACTTCCATCCCGAGGCTAGCGACATCGACTTCGTGGCCGTCACGGCAGCTCCCCCGGACGACCGCCAACTCGCCGCTCTCGAGCGGGTTCACACGCACGTGGCGGACGCGTATGCCCGCCCCTACTTCGACGGCTCGTACGTCACCTGGGACGAGCTCGCCGCGGACCCGCTGCTGGCTGCGCCCGGTCCGCACGTCCACGAGCACAAGTTCAGCCGCACGTCCCACGGTGACCGCCACCCCGTGACCTGGCACACCCTGGCCGACCACGGCACCGCCCTGCGCGGGCCGCTCCCGGGCGACATCCACATCCATACCGACCGCGCCGGCCTCGCCGGATGGACGCGCGGGAATCTGGCCGACTACTGGCAACCCTGGTGGCGACGTGCGTCACGGCTTCCCTCTCCACTGGGCCTTGCCTGCTTGGGCAGTTGGGGACCGGCCTGGGGCGTCCTCGGCGTCAGCCGCCTGCACTACACCCTGACCACCGGCCGGATCACCTCCAAGCGGGGCGCCGGAGAGTACGCGCTCACACGGTTCGACGACCTCTGGGAGCGCATCATCGAGGAGTGCCTGCGCATCAGGTGCGGCACCCCCGAGAAGTCGCTGTACCGCAGCCCCTTGGAACGCCGCTCCCAGGCGCTCGCGTTCATCGACATGGCCATCCGCGATGCCCAGCAAAGTGCGCATAGCTCCTAAATACTTTCGTGGATAGGAGCGTGGTCCAGAATGCCGAATTTCGGCACCGCCTCCTCCACGCACTTCACCTCCTCACGCCATGGTGCGCATCCTCAAGACGCAGCAGCCCGGGCGCGGCACATCAGTGATCGACAGACACGTCCTCACTGCCTCCCTGACGCCGCGTTCCGGGCCCCGACCAGGATCTTCATCAGGGTGCTCTTGCCGGAGCCGTTCTCCCCGACCAGGCCGACCACTTCGCCGGCGGCCAGGGTGAGGTCCACGCCATTCAGCACCGGTATCCGGCGCGAGGCCGGCCACAGGCCGCGCCGGTAGGTCTTCTCGATCCCGGTTGCCTCCAGTGCCGCGCGGTCGGCGCTCGGCCGGGCTGGTTCTGTCGCGCTGATGTGCGGTGCATCGATCGGCTTGGGACCGCTGTTATGTGTTTCCCGCCGGTCCCGGCCGCTCACGGCCCGCTCCCGGGCCGGGATGCCGTCCATGCGTGCGGCGGCAGGTCGCCGAGGGTGTCGGCGTAGGCGTAGACCAGGGCGGCGGTGATGGTGGTGGCGCCCCACAGCCCCCAGGCTGCCGCGGACGCGTCAGCGGCAAGGAGCGCGGGAAGGGGAAGCAGGCTGGCCGCGAGGAGGACGGGGGCGGTGCGGTGGATGGAGCGGCCCAGGTGCGCGGCGTCGCGCCTCTGGCTCCGGGTGAGATGCACCGCGCACGCGGCGGTGGCCAGGACCCCGAGGACGATCAGAGTCCAGACGAGTGCTTCCATGCCAGGTCACCTCCGCGTGGCTGGTGAGCCGGGTCCGCGCGCGGACCCGGGGGTGCTGGGGGTGCCGTGCTTCGTGGCGGGCGGCGTCCTGTGGGGCTGCCTGGGCCAGAAGGCGGGGGTGCTGGCGGAGTAGGCGGTCCACCGCTCGCCGAACCGGTCTGCGACCTCGCGTTCCTCGCTGCGGGCGAGGCGGGCGTACACGTACACCAGGACCGCGAACATGATCAGGGTGGGGATGGTGGGCCACTGCAGCAGGAACCCGATCATGATGAGGAGGAAGCCGTCGTACTTCGGGTGGCGCACCCAGGCGTAGGGGCCGGTGGTGGCGAGGTGGTCGTGCTGGGCGGCCTCGTGCAGCACCTTCCAGGCGGCGGCGATCAGCCAGGTGCCGACACCGATGGCGACGTAGCTGGCGAGGTGGAAGGGGCTCAGGTGCGGATCGCCACCCCAGCCGGTCAGGTCGTTCCACAGGTGACCGCCTGCGTGGGTGTCCTTGAGCAGCGGGAACTGGTTGCCGAGCCAGCTGCCCTGCAGGTAGATGGTCAGCGGGGTGCCGTACATCTCGGTGAACAGCGCCACCAGGAACGCGCTGTAGGCGCCCATGGCCCGCCAGTCCCGCTTGGTTTTCGGGTGGAAGAAGCTGGCGGCGAAGACGATGAAGAGCAGGGTGGAGCACCACCAGCGGCCACAGGCCGTATGCGGCATCCGCACTCAGCGTCTTCCAGGGCGGCGCGCCGCCCCCGAAGGCGTGCCAGGGGAGGGCAGCTGGGCTCGTTCGGCATGATCAGGCGCGCGATGTCGTAGACCACGCCCGCCAGGATCAGCGTGCCGATCGAAATGGCTATCACGGCGCTCATGGCGTTCTCCTCGCCATGCCGTCGAGGCGGGGATCCGGCCGGTTACGGCCGGCCTCCGGGGTGCTGGTGCTGGTCGTGCTTGCGCAGCGGATCGCTCTGATCGGTGTGCTGGTCACCATCGCCGTGGCCGCCGTGCATGCCGCGCATCATGAAGAACATCATCAGCGGGCAGGCGACGACGATGGCGAGGAGGGCGAGGCTGCCCAGGGGCATGCCGAGCACCAGGGCGCCGACGAAGGCGATGGCGACGGCGATCGCGTACAGGCCGTAATTCCGGTTGTTCCTCATGGCGGGGCCTCCTCCTTGGGAGGGCGGGTCAGTGTTTGGTGAGGGGGCCCGAGGAGCGCAGGGCGGCCAGGCGCCGCTGGTAGTCCTCCTCGTCGATCTCGCCGCGGGCGAACCGCTCGGCGAGCAGCTGCTCGGGCGAGGGACCGGCCGGGCTGTGCGTGTGCTCGTGGGGGCGGCCCAGGGCCCGGAAGAGCAGGACGGCGGCGGTGATGATCAACGCCCAGAACAGGATCATGCTGGCCGACATCGCGAACCAGCCCCATCCGCTGACGTCGTGGTCGTACCAGAACATCATCACCATCACGTCCCCAGGTCACCCGAGCGGCGGGCGCAGGGCCCGCTGTCCGGCTCCGTTCTTGTGTTGCTTCCAGAGTCCTCCTGTTCTGGCCTGAGAGCACAGGGTCCACAGGTCCCGGGCGGTGGGGCCGGTCAGCCCTTACCTGGTTGGGGTAGCCGCGAGTGAGACTGGAGGGAGTGAACACGCAGGGAGGCCGATCCGTCATGGATGTTGCCGATGTCGTCGTGGTGGTCTCCGCGGCCGTGCTGATCGCCGGTCTGGGCTGGTTCTTCTTCGGCCCGCGCAGGGCCCGCACCGCGCTGATCGAGGGCGGGATGCAGCGGGTCGAAGTGATCGTCCGGGGTGGCTACAGCCCCGACGTCATCAAGGTCCGCCAAGGGGTGCCGGTGGAGCTGGTCTTCGACCGGCAGGAGAGCGGGGAATGCACCTCCCGGGTCGTCTTCCCCGACCTGCGGGTCAGCGCAGGGCTCCCGGCGTACGCACGTACCACCGTGCACCTCAGCCCGGATCAGACCGGTTCGTTCGGCTTCGCATGCGGGATGAACATGATCCACGGCACGCTGCTGGTCGAACCGGCCAGTGGCACGGATGCCGCCTCGGACGGTGGAGGCCGGACGGCGGCTGCCACCACGACTGCCGCTGGGCCGACGAGCAGTCTGCCGGGCGGCGAGGCCGCGGCAGCCGAGGCGGAGGCCGCAGAGTCCGCCGAGCGGCTCGCGGAGATCGCCGACCTGACCCGGCGGGTCGCCCTCGGCGCGGTGCTGACCGCCCCGGTGCTCTTCGCCGTCATGGCGCACGAACTCTTCGGCGCCGACTGGGTGCCTGGCTGGCTGCTGAACCACTGGCTGCAGCTGGCTCTGATCACGCCGGTGATGCTCTACACCGGCTGGCCGATTCACTGGACCGGCTGGCTCACCTTGCGCCACCGCGGCGCGGACATGAACTCCCTCATCACGCTGGGCACCATGGCCGCGTACGGATACAGCCTGATCGTCACGCTCGCCCCCTCCCTGCTGCCCGAGAACGTGCGTGAGGTGTACTTCGAAGCGGTCGGGGTGATTCTCACCCTGATCCTGCTCGGCAGGCTGTTGGAGGCGCGCGCCAAGGCCGGCACCGGTGAGGCCATCCGCGCGCTGCTCGGGCTGCAGGCCCGCACCGCCCGCGTGATCCGCGACGGCACCGGGACGGAGATCCCGGTGGAGGACGTGGCGGTCGGCGATGAGGTGCTGATCCGGCCCGGGGAGACGGTGCCGGTCGACGCGGAGGTGCTGTCGGGTTCCTCGGCGGTGGACGAGTCGATGGTCACCGGCGAGCCGATGCCGGTCACCAAACGCGCCGGGGACACGGTGATCGGGGCCACGGTCAACGGCACCGGATCCTTGCGGGTGCGCGCGAGCAAGGTCGGCGCCGACACCATGCTCGCGCAGATCGTCCGCCTGGTGCAGCAGGCCCAGGCGTCCAAGGCGCCCATCCAGCGGCTGGCCGACGCGGTCTCCGCCTACTTCGTGCCCGCCGTCATCGCCATCGCCATCGCCACCTTCGCGCTCTGGTACACGGTGGGACCGGCACCGGCACTCACCCTCGCGCTGGTCTCCGCAGTCGCCGTTCTGATCATCGCCTGCCCGTGCGCCCTGGGCCTGGCCACCCCGCTGTCGGTCATGGTCGGCACCGGCAAGGGCGCCCAGGCAGGCATCCTGATCCGCTCCGCCGAGGCGCTGGAAACCGCCCACAAGCTGGACACCGTGGTGCTGGACAAGACCGGCACCGTCACCGCCGGGAAGCCCGTGCTCACCGACGTGCACACGGCCGCAGACTTCCAGGAGAACGAACTGCTGGCCTTGGTCGCAGCGGCCGAGGCGGACAGCGAGCACCCGCTCGCGGCGGCGATCGTCGCCGGAGCCCGGGAACGCGGCCTCACCCCCCGTGCGGCGGGCGGCTTCGACTCGGTCACCGGCAAGGGCGTACAGGCCACCGTCCACGGCTGCGCCGTCCTGGTCGGCACCGCCAGGCTGCTCTCCGACGCCGGCATCGATACCACCGCGCTGGCCCCGGTCGCGGCCGAACTGTCCTCCCAGGGCAAGACCTCCGTACTCGCGGCCGTCGACGGCCGCGCGGCCGGAGTGCTCGCCGTCGCCGACACCGTCAAGGACGACTCCACCCAGGCCATCACAGCCCTGCAAAGGCTCGGCCTCGACGTGGTCATCCTCACCGGCGACAACGCCCGCACCGCCGCCGCGATCGCAGCCCAGGTCGGAGTGGACCGTGTCCTGGCCGAGGTGCTCCCCGAGCACAAGGCTGATGAGATCCGCCGCCTGCAGGGCGAGGGCCGCACGGTCGGCATGGTCGGCGACGGCATCAACGACGCGCCCGCCCTGGCCGCCGCCGACGTGGGCCTGGCGATCGGCACCGGCACCGACGTGGCCATCGAGGCCGCCGACATCACCCTCATCTCCGGCTCCCTGACCGGAGTCGTCACCGCCATCCGGCTCTCGCGGGCCACCATGCGCAACATCCGGCAGAACCTGTTCTTCGCCCTCGTCTACAACGCCGTCGGCGTCCCCCTCGCCGCCGGAGCCCTGTACCCGATCTGGGGCATCCGCCTCAGCCCGATCATCGCCGCCGCCGCCATGGCCCTGTCCTCCCTGTCGGTGGTCACCAACGCATCCCGCCTGCGCCGCTGGCACACCAGCCCGCTGCCGCCCGCCGCAGCGGCAGCGGTCGAACCAGGGGCCGAGATGCGGACGGAGATCCAGACCGACCACGCCCCCCAGCCCGCCACGGCACCGGAGAGCGAAGGCCCCAGCCACGACCATCAGCACGAGTCCGCCACCGCTGTCACAGATCCGGTGTGTGGCATGCAGATCAACCCGCAAACCGCCGCGGAGCGTCACGTGATGGACGCAGAGTGGTACTACTTCTGCTCCGCCGGATGCGCTGCCACCTTCTGCGCCGACCCGGACCGCTACCGGGCATCTGCTGCGCGAGGCACGCCACGAGGAGATGAGACCAGGTGACCACCATCTCCGGCCCCGCAGGTACTCCGGACCCGGCACCGGGCGCGGCCCCGCACGGCTACGCCGACCACAAGTCCGACCATCTCGCCCGGCTGCACAAGGTCGAGGGCCAGGTGCGCGGGGTGACCCGCATGGTCGACGACGACCGGTACTGCATCGACGTCCTCACCCAGATCAGCGCCGTCACCCGAGCCCTGCAGGAAGTCGCGCTCGGCCTGCTCGACGACCACGTGCGGCACTGCGTGACCGACGCCGCCCGCTCGGACCCGGCCGCGGGCGAGGCCAAGCTCGGCGAACTCGCCCTCTCCCTGCGCCGCACACTACGCCTGTGACCGCCTCCGCGACCCAAAGGCCAGACAAACCCCGCGGGGGTATATTGGGCGAGTGGGCGAGCTCCCACCCACGGGGCTCGGAGAACAGAAGCCCGGGCGGAGGCGATGGCGACACAGTCAGCCCGCGCGGGCGCCGTGCGCTGAGTGCGCGGCGTGGTCATCGCCCTGTGCGCCGCCCTGGCCGTGCTGGTCCACCATGAGACCGCCGCGATCGCCGAAACCTCCGCGCCCTCCGCCCCGCATGCCGGGCACGTAATGCCGGGCATGGCGTCCTGGTCCGCCGACGCGATGCCGATGAGTTCTGCCGCCGGCCACACGGACGTGCCCGGCGCGAGTCCGTCCGCGCACAGTTCTCCCCACAGCGCCTACGCCACCCCAGGCATGCAGCACTGCACCACTCCGGGCGTCGAGGTGGTCAAGCTCGCTGTGCCGCCGCGGGGGCTTGCCGGGCAGTCGTCAAACCCGTATGAGGCCCAATCCGGCCCGGTGTCCGCCGCGACGATCGGCCGCGCGCCACCTGACCTGTCGGTCCTCTCCCAGCTGCGCATCTAGGCCGCGCCCACGGCACCTGTGTGCCGTCTTGCGTCCGCGACCCCACATGCAGCTCGAACAAGGGGACTCACATCGTGAACAGCATCAACCGCCGCTCCGTCCTGCTCGCCGGACTCGGCGCCGCAGGCGCGGGCACGCTCGCCGCCTGCACCAACTCCACCAGCGCCACCCCCACCCTGGTCAGCCCCTCCGGCTCCGCCGTAGCCACCGCCGAGAAGAAGCGGACCGGCACCGGCAGGCAGCACAAGATCACACTCACCGCAGTGCCCGCCACGGTCGACCTCGGCGGCGGCATCAGAGCCAAGACCTGGACCTTCGACGGCCGCACGCCCGGCAAGGAGGTCCGGCTCTCCGCCGGAGACACCCTGGCCGCCGAACTCGCCAACCAGCTACCGGGCAAGACCACCACCTCGCTCCACTGGCACGGCATCGCCCTGCGCAACGACATGGACGGCGTCCCCCGGCCACCCAGACCGCCGTACGCGCCGGGAGCACCTTCACCTACCGGTTCATCGCTGATGCCCCGGGCACGTACTTCTTCCACCCGCACGTCGGCGTCCAGCTCGACCGCGGCCTGTGCGCGCCGCTGATCGTGGAGGACCCGCGCGAGCCGCTGGCGTACGACGACGAATGGGTGGTCGTCCTCGACGACTGGGTCGACGGCGTCACCGGCACCCCCGACGAGGTCTTCGCCGAACTCAAGCAGGGCATGGGCAGCATGGACACGGGCGGTGCCTCCGGCTCGGGCATGGAGGGCCACGACATGCACAACATGGGAGGCATGGGTGAGGATGCGGCGTCCCCGTCCCCGTCCCCGTCCTCCTCGTCGGGCGGTATGTCGTCGAGGTTCATGCTCATGGGCGCCGAGAGCGACCTGCTCGGCGGCGACGCCGGTGATGTGAAGTACCCGTACCACCTGGTCAACGGCCGTATTCCGGCCGACCCGCACGTCTACACCGGCAAGCTCGGCCACAAGGTGCGGCTGCGGATCATCAACGCCGGCTCCGACACCGCCTACCGGGTCGCGCTCGGCGGCCACCGGCTGACCGTCACACCCACACCGACGGCTTCCCGGTCCAGCACCAGCAGGTGGACGCCCTGCTCATCGGTATGGGCGAACGCTACGACGTCCTGGTCACCCTCGGCGACGGCGTCTTCCCCCTGGTCGCCGCGGCCGAGGGCAAGAACACCGGCGGCCTGGCTCTGGTCCGTACGGGATCCGGCCGCGCACCGTCGGCGTCCGTACGGCCGAAGGAACTCGACGGCCTGATCATGACCGCCTCCCAGCTCCGCGCGGCCGACGACGTGCGCCTCAAGTCCGCCAGGACCGACGTCACGCACCAGATCAAGCTCACCGGCGGCATGATGCACTACAACTGGGCCATCAACGGCAAGCCCTTCGACATGGCCAACCCGGATGCCAACCCGATCCTGATGGAAGAGGGCCAGCGGGTGCGGCTGGACTTCATCAACGACACCACCATGTGGCACCCGATGCACCTGCACGGCCACACCTACCAACTCGGCGACCTGGGCCCGCGCAAGGACACCGTGACCGTCCTGCCGAAGAAGGAACTGTCCGTCTTCTTCGACTGCGACAACCCCTGCCAGTGGATGCTGCACTGCCACAACGCCTACCACGGCGAGGCCGGGATGATGGCAATCGTGGCTTACCAGGCATGACCTCGGGGTTGGGTGGCATGCGGAGTGCTTGCGTGCCACCCAACCACCGTCGCCGGGGAACGCGGCCGAGAGATGCGAGCAGTGCCCGAGCGGTGGCGCCCGGCGCCCTGGAACCGCGAGAGGCAGGTCATCGGAACGGTGTGGGGGCGGACGCCCCTGCCGCCGGCCGGTCAATCTTTCCGGTTCCAGATGAAAGGCAGTGTGCCGCAGCGCTCGGCGAACGCGGGCCCTTCGGCTTCCCTGCGGCCCGCAGGCGAGCGATCCTGGAGGCATGGAGATCGAAGTCCTGGTCGTGCCCGGCTGCCCCAACGAGCAGACCGTCGCCGACCAACTGCGGCGGGCGCTCGACGACATCGGGCTGTGCGAGACCGGGTTCACCACGCGCGTGATCGCCGACCAGACCGAGGCCGAGCGCGACGGCTTCACCGGCTCCCCGACCATCCTCGTCGACGGGCGCGACCTGTTCACCGAGCCGGGCCGCCCGCCAGGGCTGGCCTGCCGGGTCTACCGCACCCCCCAGGGCCTTGCCGGCGCGCCCGACGCCGGTCATCTGCGACGGGCCCTCACAGCCGTGGCCGACGCCTCCCCGCGCTGAGCGACACGTCCCTCCACATTTTCCCCGGGCACTCCCTTCGGGGTTCGCGTTGGCTGGGGAGGGCCGCAGCGCGGCCCAGGCGCACCCGTCAGAAGGTGGCCGCAGGTTCACAGGCCGGGGGCGCCCCAGAGCGGGAACCAGCGGGTCAGGTCCTCCTCGACGCGCAGGTCGTCCTTGAGTGTGGCCTTGACCTGGAGTTCCAGCGGGCTGTCGCGTTTGTGGCCGGGCAGCGGAGCGAACGGGTAGAAGGTGCCGCGCTTGTAGAGGTAGACCAGCGCGAGGGGGCGCAGTTCGGCGTCGTGGAACGTGACCAGGGAGCAAAGGAGTTGCGGGCCGAAGCCGCTGTCCTCCAGGGCGGTGTTCACCGCGTGCAGGTCGCTCACGAGGGCGGGCAGGTCGCCGGGGTCGCGACGGGAGAGCAGCCACGAGTACCCGTAGGAGTCACGGCTGAACTCCACTGGAGTACCGCCCCGTTGGGAGTCGGCGTCCAGCAGGGCCCGTACCTCCTGCTGGACTTGGGCGAAGGCCCCGCCCTCGATGGCGGCGAAGCACACCGAGCCCGCTCCGGTCGGGGTGAGGCCGCTGGCGGCGTGGAGGGTGATCGCCGCCGAGGGCAGGCCGAAGAGCTGGTCCAGGTCGGGCTTGACCGGCTTGGTCCGGCCGAGCAGGACGTCCAGGAAACCCACGGGTCTTCAGCTCCTTCTCGTCACGCGTCGTCCCCCGGTTTCCCGCCCGCCTCGCCCAGCTCCACGGAGATCTCCGCGAGCGCCTCGATGCGGCGTTCCAGGCTGGGGTGGGTGGAGAACATGCCGGCCAGCGCGCTGCCGGGGCCCAGAGCGGGGGCGAAGAAGAACGCGTTGAACGCCTGGGCGGTGCGCAGATCCTTCGTCGGGATACGGGCGATGTCGCCGCTGACCTTGGTCAGCGCCGACGCGAGCACGGAGGGCTTGCCGGTGAGCATGGCCGCGGCGCGGTCGGCGGCCAGTTCGCGATAGCGGGACAGCGCCCGGATCAGCAGGAAGCTGAGGCCGTAGACGAGCGCGGAGACTCCCATGACGATCGCGAGCAGGGCGGCGGTGTTCTGGTCGCGGCTGCGTCCGCCGAACAGCTGGGAGTAGAAGGCGAAGCGGACGATGAGTCCGGCGATCACGCCCAGGAACGAGGCGATGGTGATCACCGCGACGTCTCGGTGTGCGACGTGGGAGAGCTCGTGGGCGAGGACGCCTTCGAGTTCCTCGGTCGTCAGACGGCGCTGGAGCCCGGTGGTGACGCAGATGACGGCGTGGTCGGCGTTGCGGCCGGTGGCGAACGCGTTGGGCAGGTCCATCTCCGAGATGGCCACCCGGGGTTTGGGCATGTCCGCGGTGGCGCACAGCCGGTCGATGACCCCGTGCAGCTCGGGCTGTTCCTCCGCGGTGACGAGGTGGCCGTGCATGGCGTAAAGGGCGATCCGGTCGGAGAACCAGAACTGTGCGCCGAGCAGTCCGGCGGCGATCACGACCACCACGACGACGGACTTGAGCAGCACGATCAGCGCGGCGATGAACGCCACGTACACCAGCCCGAGCAGGAACATCGTGACCATCATGCGGGCGGTCAGCTGCCGGTCGGGCTCGAAGCGGCTTCGCATCGTCTTCATCCCGGGATCAGGCCCTCGTCGGAGAGCAGTTCCCGCACCTGTGTGAGGCTGGTGTCCGCATCGGGCAGCACCAGGTCGGAGGGCGTGATCGTCTCGTCCGGCAGTGGTGTGCCGAGGCTGCGTACCGCGTCCAGCAGGGCTGACAGGGCGGTGGTGAACGCGGCCTCGTCGCCCGCGTCGGCGGCCGACTGCAGCGGGGCGTCCAGCTCGTTGAGACGGTCGAGGTGCTCTTCGGCGATCTCGTACTGGCCCTCGCCGAGAATCCGCATGATCATGACGTTGTCTCCTGTTCCGGCGGTGCCTGCCGGGTCCCGCCGCCCTCCAGGGCCGGCGGCGCGGCGGACGCCGGGAGCTCCGCCTTCATCCGGGCCAGTTCCTTGTCCACGTCGCTGCCGGCGGTGACGCGCTCGAGTTCGGCCTGGATGTCGTCGCGGCCGGCGGGCAGGGTGGCGTCCTCCAGCGCGCCGGAGGCGAGCAGTTCGTCCAGTGCGCCGGCGCGGGCCTGCATCTGCTCGGTCTTGTCCTGGGCCCGCTGCATGGCCAGGCCGACATCGCCCATCTCCTCCCCGATGCCGGTGACGGCCTCGGTGATACGGGTCTGGGCCTCGGCCGCGGTGTAGGTGGCCTTGATGGTCTCCTTGCGAGTACGGAACGCGTCCACCTTCGCCTGCAGGCGCTGCGAGGCGAGAGTGAGCTTCTCCTCCTGGTCCTGCAACGATGACTGCTGGGTCTCAAGGTCGGTGACCTGCGAGGCCACGGCGGTGCGCCGGGTCAGGGCCTCGCGGGCGAGGTCCTCACGTCCGGCGGCCAGCGCCTGCCGGGCCTGTCCCTCCAGCTTGCCGCCGGACTGCTGCAACTGGCTGATCTGCAGCTCGATGCGTTTGCGGCTGGTGGCCACGTCCGCCACACCGCGTTGTACCTTCCGCAGCATCTCCTGCTGCTGAGCATAGGAGTAGTCCAGCACCTCACGGGGGTCCTCGGCCTTGTCCAGCGCCTTGTTCGCCTTGATCCGGAACAGGGCGGCTATGCGGTGAGCAATGCTGCTCATAGCGGCCTTCTCTCGACGGGAGTGAGCAATCAGCCAGGCCATGCGTGCCATGCCGGCGGACATCCCCAGGTTCTGGTGCCGTGGTCCGGGCCGCAACCTCGGCCCTTGCGTACCCACGCCCTTCCCTGCGGGCCGGTGAAGGCACGGGCCGCACGCTCGGCCTGGGACCATCCTCGCCTCGCGACGCCCATGGAGGGCAGGGCCCGACCGGCCCACCCCGGGGGGCCGGTCGGACCTTGTGCCGGTCCACGCCCGAGGAGCAGGCTCGACAACGCCGACCGGTACCACCCGGCACAGTTGCATTCCCGGCGGCCAGCCAGCCGATCGGGCCCGAGTCTGGCGGCCGTCCTTGCCGTCGCCACCCTGCCATTGCGCACCAACGTGCGCTCACCCGTCGGCGGTGTCCGTTGCACGGGAGGTGGTGCGGGCGCAGGCTGCTTGATGACGAAGGGAGTCTTTCGATGACCCAGTACCCGCCCACAGTGGCGGTCGACCGTCCGGTCGTCGGCTCGTATCCGACCTACATCGGCGCCCAGCGCGCGGTCGACTTCCTGTCCGACAGTAAATTCGCGGTGGAACACACCGCGATCATCGGTACGGACCTGCGTATGGTCGAGACCGTCCTCGGCCGCCTCACCCGCGGCCGGGCCGCCCTGGCCGGCGTCGGCAGCGGTGCCTGGTTCGGGCTGCTGATCGGACTGTTGCTGTCGATGTTCGCCGCAGGCAACCACCACGTCCTGGTGCTGATGCTGAGCGGGCTGGCCTACGGGGCAGTTTTCGGTGCGGTCTTCGGCTTCGCCGGTCATGCTCTCAGCGGCGGCCGTCGCGACTTCTCCTCCCGCAGTCAGATCGTGGCCGCCCGTTACGACGTGGTCGCCGACGCCGAGGTCGCCGAGGAGGCCAAGAACCTGCTGATCAAACTTGCCTGGCGCGAAGAGTGACAAGAGCTACCTGTTCCCGGCCCTGCCACGCGGGCAGGATTGCGGACACCGCACTCTCTCTCGTAGGACAAGCAGAACCGCTCACGCCCTTTCGGCCGGCTCCACGTGGTCGACGGCTCTGCCGCCAGCCGTCCCGGCCCCACTCGCCGAAGAAGGACTGACCGTGCAGCACCACGCGAATCATCACGATCACGAAACGTCTGGGCCCGAGGATCCTGGCAAGGAGCGCAGTACGGCGGTTCTGGACGTGCGCGGTCTGGCCTGGGCGTCCCAGCAGAGCACCGTCGCCGCTGTGCTGCGCCGGCGGCCTGGCGTACTTCAGGTCGAGGCCAACCCGGTCGCGCAGTCGGCGACGGTGGTCTTCGATCCGCGGCGTACGTCGCTGGCCCAACTGCGCCGCTGGGTGACCGAATGCGGCTACCACTGCGCCGGCCAGTCCGTGCCGTCCCATGTCTGTGATCCGATGGCCGAGCCGGACCCTGCTGTCGAAGCCCCTGAGGACCGTCAGGGGACGCATGATGGCCATGCCGCGCCGGTGGCCGCTCCAACCGCGCCCGCGGGACATGCCGAGCACGTCGAGCACGCGGGGGCCGAGGCTCCCGCCGAGGCCGAGAGAATGCCGACGCCGCACGAGATGATGGGGCACGGCGGCCACGGAGCCATGTCGATGGCGTCGATGGTGGCCGACATGCGCAACCGCTTCCTGGTGGCGCTGCTCTTCTCGATCCCCATCGTCATCTGGTCACCGATCGGCGAGGACGTCCTCGGACTGGACGTCCCTGTGCCCTTCGGACTGCGCCAGGATGTCTGGGCGCTGCTGCTGAGCCTGCCGGTGATCTTCTACTCGTGCTCGATCTTCTTCGACGGCGCGGTGCGGGCCCTGCGTGCCCGCACCCTGGACATGATGGTGCTGGTCGCGGTCGCCGTCGGCTCCGGCTGGACGTACTCGCTGATCATCACGCTCACCGGGGGCGGCGACGTCTTCTACGAGGCGGCCACCGTGCTGGCCTCGTTCGTGCTGCTCGGCCACTGGTTCGAGATGCGCGCCCGGGGCGGCGCCAACGACGCCATCCGCACCCTGCTCGACCTGGCCCCGCCCAAGGCACTCGTCGTGCGGGGCGGAGAGCCGGTGGAGGTACCCACCGCCGAGGTCGTGGTCGGCGATCTGCTGCTGGTCCGGCCCGGAGCCAAGATCGCTGTCGACGGACTCGTGGAGGCGGGCGAGAGCGACGTCGACGAGTCGATGGTCACCGGGGAGAGCCTGCCGGTGCACAAAGCCCCCGACTCGCAGGTCATCGGCGCGACCATCAACGCCAACGGCACGCTCCGCGTGCGCGCCACCAAGGTCGGCGCCGACACCGCCCTGGCCCAGATCGTCAAGCTCGTCCAGGAAGCCCAGAACTCCAAGGCACCGGGCCAACGGCTCGCCGACCGGGCCGCGTTCTGGCTGGTCTTCGTCGCCCTGATCGGCGGCGCCGCGACGCTGGCCGTCTGGCTGCTGGCCACCGACCGCTCGCTGGGCACCGCGATGCTGTTCGCCATCACCGTCGTCGTCATCACCTGCCCGGACGCCCTGGGTCTGGCCACCCCTACGGCCATCATGGTCGGCACCGGACTGGGCGCCCGGCGCGGGGTCCTGTTCAAGAACGCCGTCGCCCTGGAGGCATCGGCCGGCATCCAGACCGTGGTCATGGACAAGACCGGCACCCTGACCAAGGGCGAGCCGGAGGTGACCGATCTGATCACCGCCCCGGGAACGGACGAGGACCAACTGCTGCGGCTGGTCGCGGCGGTGGAGCGCGAGTCCGAGCACCCGCTGGCCGAAGCCGTCGTGCGGTACGCCGAGAGCCGGGCCGTGGCGGCAGTGAGCGCGCAGCACTTCGAGAACGTCCCCGGCCACGGTGCGAGCGCGACCGTCGACGGCCACCGGGTCGCGGTCGGCAACCGCAGACTGGCCATGCGCGAAGGCGTCGACCTCGGCCAACTGGCCGCCCAACGCGAGGCGCTGGCCGCCACCGGCCGTACCGTCGTCATCGCCGCCGTCGACGGACAGGCGGCGGGCCTGATCGGCATCGCGGACGCGCCCCGGGAGACCTCGGCCGCCGCCGTGGCCGAACTGCACGCCCTCGGCGTCGAAGTGGTCATGCTCACCGGCGACAACCAGGCGACCGCCGAGCGGATCGCGGACCGTCTGGGCATCGACACCGTCATCGCCGAGGTCCTGCCCGGGGACAAGGCGGCCAAGGTGGCCGAACTGCAGCGGGGCGGCCGCAAGGTGGCCATGGTCGGCGACGGCGTGAACGACGCCCCGGCTCTCGCCCAGGCGGACCTCGGCATCGCCATCGGCGCCGGCACGGACGTGGCCATCGAGACCGCCGACCTCGTCCTGATGCGCTCCGACCCCCTCGACGTGCCGACCGCGCTGCGCATCGGCCGCGGCACCCTGCGCAAGATGCGGCAGAACCTCGGCTGGGCCATCGGCTACAACGCCATCGCGCTGCCGATCGCCGCAGGCGTCTTCGAGCCCGCCCTCGGCCTGGTGCTGCGGCCGGAGATCGCCGCGCTGTCCATGTCCGGGTCCAGCATCATCGTCGCCGTCAACGCCCTCGCCCTCAAACGCCTCCACCTGCCCGGCGCGGCACCGTCGCCCGCCGACCAGCCCCCCAGCGCCACGGCCGCCCCCGTCACTGGCGAGAGCGCTGGGCCCGACACCGGCCGCCGCGCCGCCTGACCTCCGACACCGCAGGGCCGTGGACAGCCTGCCCGCTACGCCGAACGGCGCACACCAGCCTGATGACAACCAGCAATACAGGAGAAGACCATGGCGACGAAGGCCACCGACCCCGTCTGCGGCATGACGGTTGAGGAATCCCCCACCACGCCCCGTATCAGCTACCAGGGGCGGACCTACCTGTTCTGCAGCACGCCTGCAAGGCGCGATTCACCGCAGACCCGGACCGATACACGGAGAACCAGTGAAGCCGAGCCGGCGAAGTGGACCGTGATCGGCATGGACGTGCAGCGTGCGGCGCCCTTCAAGAGCGGATCGGCATGCGCTGGCGCCGGGTCATAAACGCTGCCCAGGTCGGGGCGAACGGAGGAGACGATGGTGAGCGGCCTCGCTCGCCGACCGGCCGCGACGCCACGCCCCACCGCGTGAGCGTCGGAGCAGAGCCTGGTGCCGGTGTCCCTGCCGGCCCGGCCGGTACGGCGGCAGCTGCGCACGGGCGGTGGTTGCTGGGGACCGTCTGTCTCGCGTGGTTCCTGGTGCTGCTCGACGACACCGCAGCGGCCATCGCGCTGCCTTCGCTCGGGCGTGATCTTGGTCTTGGCCTGGCGGGGCTGGAGTGGGTGGTCAACATCTACACGCTCTCCTTCGCGGTGCTCACCCTGTGGGGCGGCATGCTCGCCGACCGGCTCGGCGCGCGACCGGTATTCCTCGCCGGGCTGGCGGCGTTCGTGGCCTTCTCACTGGCCTCCGGCCTGGCGCCGACCGGCGGCGCACTGATCGGCATGCGTGCCGGGCAGGGCGCCGGGGCCGCGCTGATGGGACCGGCCGCGCTCGCCCTGCTGTGCACCTCATTCACCGGACCGCGCCAAGGAATGGCTCTGGGCGTGTGGTCCGGCGTCGGCGCCACCGCACTGGCCATCGGCCCCCTGCTGGGCGCAGTCCTCACCGACGCCTTCGGCTGGCGGTCGCCGCCCGCATCGTGCTCCCGAGGCCCCAACTGCCACCCCGCCACGGGCGGATGGACATCACAGGCGGGCTCGCCTGGGCCGTCGGCCTCTCGGCGGTCGTGTTCGGCCTCACCCAGGCCAACACCTACGGGTGGACATCGCCGACGCTGTGGGCCGTACTGGGCGCCGCCGTGATCGGCTTCACACTCTTCGTCGTGATCGAACGCCGCACCGCCCAGCCCCTGCTGGACCGGGCGCTGCTCCGGCTGCCCAACTTCCTGGCCGGCAACATCCTCGGCCTTGTGAGCCTGGCCGTCATGTGCAGTCTGTTCTTCTTCCTCTCCCTGTACCTCCAGTTCGCGAGCGGATTCTCGCCGGTGCGGGCAGGGCTCGCCCTGCTGCCGCTGACCCTCCTCATTGCCGTGGTGGCACCCGTGACCGGGTGGCTGGTCTCCCGCGTCGGCGCCCGCACCTTCATCGCCGGCGGCATGGCGCTGACGGCCGTCGGGCTTCTCGTGCTGGCCGGAATCGACGCGGGATGGCGAGCGTGGCAACTGCTCCCCGGTCTCCTGATCACCGGCGTGGGTATCGGGCTGACCACTACGCCGATCACCACGGCCGCGATGGGCGACGTTCCGCCGGAACGCACCGGCATCGCGAGCGGCACCCTGAACGCCTCGCGCATGGTGGGACTGTCGCTGGGGATCGCAATCATGGGCGCCATCGTGGCGGCCCAATGGCCAGGCGACCTGGCCGACTCCGGTGTCGATCCCGAGGCGTTCACCGACGGCATTGCCCTGGGCTTCCAGGTCAACGCCGGGATCGCGCTGGCCGCCGCCGTGCTGGCAGTCGCTGCGATCCGCCCAGGGACCCGACGCCAGCGACAACCACCCTCGGCGACGGCGGCTGGGACTTCTGGGTCGCCACTGCCACCCCCGGTCAAACCGCCTCGTCGGCGTTCCGCGGAATGAATGTGGGCCTGGCTCTCCACAGGGAGACGAGGGTGAGCAGCGTCATGACAACCGTGTCTGCGGTTGGGAGCAGGAGGGCGGGTGAGCGAGGCTCCCGCGATCGCGTATGCGCAGTGCGGGGCAGCACGCCGAGTGCCGTCGCCGCTGTGAACGGCAAGAGGCACACTCCAGAGAAGGCTGCGGCGAGTTGACCGCACTCCCGCGCACCCCGGGGCTCCCATTCGCCCAGCAGAGCGGAACCCAGTACTAAATTACTTAGCACTTCGCGGCTACTGTTTCCCCATGACCGATCCGCACGCCCCGGGGCTGCCCTCAGCGCCGTGCCAGATACCTCTGCATGGCACGGTGCAGGGTCTTATTGACAGCGCCCTCAAGCGCCAGCTCCCATTCACCGAGCGTCTCGACTACCTGGCCTCCCGTACCGAGCTTCCAGCGCATCAGGCCGAACGACCGCTCCTGCGGATCGAGTACATCGGGCACGCCCCGCATGTCGTACACCTCGGCACCCAGCGCGTGCGCGTCCCGGAGCATCCGCCACTGCAGGGCGTTGCTCGGCCGCACCTCGCGGCGGTGGTCCGCGGACGCCCCCGTCTGGTACCAGGCCCGACGCCCCGCCACGATCAGCGTGTGCGCGGCGAGCACCTCCCCGTTGTGCCACGCCAGGTACAGCCGCATGCGGCCGGGCGCCTCCGCGTTGAGCTCCTGATACTGGCGCTGGAAGTACTCCAGCGAGCGTCCGAGCCGGAAACCGTCGCGCTGCTCGGTGAGGTGCAGCAGCCGGTAGAACTCCGGCAGATAGTCGGCCGTACCGACGCAGGGCTCGACGTCGGCCTTCGCCGCCTTCTTTATGTTGCGTCGCCACTCCTGGTTCAGCCCGGCCCACAGGTCGTCGAGGCTGCGGCCGGCGAGCGGCACCTCGAAGAGGTAGCGGGGCTGTGCGTCGCCGGAGTCCCCCTCCTCTCCGCAGCGCCGCCAGCCGGCCGCACGCAGCCGGTCCGCGACGGCCGCGCCGACCGGGTCGACGAGGTCCGGCAGCACGTCCCCGACACGGCGGCCGGGACCGACCGCCTCCTTGAGCGTCGCGGCGTTCCAGCGGCGGTACGGCAGCGGCGGCCCCATCCTCACCGCGAAGGCGCCGGCCGACCGGAGATGGTCCAGCAGCGGCTGAAGGAGCTGCGGCAGCCGCGGGTCCGCCCAGTCCACCACCGGCCCTTCCGGCAGGTAGGCGAAGTACCGGCGGGTTCCGGGCAGTTGCCGGTACAGCACCTGTGCCGCGCCGAACTGGCGTCCGGAGCCGTCGAACCAGCCGAGCCGTTCCGCCTTCCAGCCTGCCTTCACCGCAGCCCAGGACGGGTACTGCAGGAAGCTCGCCTGTCCGGGGAGAGAGTCCAGATATCCCAGGTGCTGTTCGGCGGTCGTGGTGAGCACCTCGTAGCTGCGGGTGTGTGTGGTTTCGGACATCTGCGCCTCTGTCACGGCCATGTGGCAGGTCTCCTCGATCTGGTCCGTTCTCCTCCGCCGGGAGGGCGGCGGGACAGACCCGCCTGTCTCTTGCACGCCTGGCGGCCCCGGCCTGTGGCGGGGAATTTCACCGAGCTGCTCGACCGGCGGGGAGGACACGCGGCGTGACGGCTCAGGAACAGGCGGGAGCGGCCGCCGGGTCGGTTCCGAAGTCCCGTTCGACGCCCCGGCTGCGCGGCGGGGCGGTGATGATGCTGGGTTCCCTGGCGTCGCGGGCCACCGGGTTCGTCCGCGGTGCGGTCGTGGTCGCCGCACTGGGTACGGCGCTGCTCGGCGACGCCTACAACGTCGCCAACACGGTGCCCAACATCGTCTACATCCTGCTGATCGGCGGGGCGCTGAACTCGGTGTTCGTGCCGGAGCTGGTGCGGGCGGCGAAGGAGCACGCGGACGGCGGGGCCGCGTACACCGACCGGCTGCTCACGCTCTGTCTGGCCGCCCTGACCGCGATCACCACGGCGGCGGTTCTCGCCGCGCCCTGGATCGTCTCCGCGTACACGGACTACTCGGGCGCGCAGCGCGACCTGACCGTGGCGCTCGCCCGTTACTGCCTGCCGCAGATCTTCTTCTACGGCGTGTTCACCGTGCTCGGTCAGGTCCTCAACGCCCGTGACCGGTTCGGGGCGATGATGTGGACTCCGGTCCTCAACAACATCACCGTGATCGCGGTGTTCGGGCTGTATCTGGTGATCGCCCGTACCGCGAGCACGGCGGGCGAGGTCACGGACGGCCAGCTGCTCCTGCTCGGCCTGGGCAGTACGGCGGGCATCGCTGTCCAGGCGCTGGCGCTGCTGCCGTCGCTGCGGGCGGCCGGGTTCAGGTGGCGGCCGCGGTTCGACTGGCGCGGATCGGGTCTCGGGCGGCCGGTCCGGGCCGCCGTGTGGACGCTGCTGCTGGTCCTGGTCAACCAGGTCGCGTACTGGGTGGTGACCCGGCTGTCCACCTCCGCCGGGGCGCGCGCCGTCGCCGAGGGCGTCACGGAAGGCGTCGGCTACACCGCGTACAGCAGCGCCTATCAGCTGTGGGTGGTGCCGCAGGGCATCATCACCGTCTCCCTGGTCACCGCGCTGCTGCCACGGATGAGCCGGGCCGCCACCGACGGGGACCTGACGCAGGTGAGCGCCGGCCTGTCCCGGACCCTGCGCACGACAGCGGTGGCGATCGTGCCCGCCGTGTTCCTCTTCCTGGTGCTCGCGCCTCAACTCGCCGGGCTCGCCTACCAGTACGGGCAGGTCAGCGACGCCGATGCCCGAGCGATCGGCTGGGTGCTGGCGGCGTTCGCGCCTGGGCTGGCGGCCTTCTCCGCGCAGTACGTGCTCTCGCGCGGCTTCTACGCACTCGGCGACACCCGTACGCCGTTCCTGCTGACCCTCGTCATCGCCGCCGTCAACGCGGGACTGTCCGCGGCCTCGTACGTCCTGCTGCCCGCGCGCTGGGCGGTCACCGGCATCGCGGCCGCTTATGCGATCGCCTGTACGGCGGGCCTGTGCTGCACCGCGCTCGTGCTGCGCCGCAGGCTGGGCCGTCCCCTGGACAGGGCACTCGGCACGCACCTGCGCCTCGGCGTCGCCTGCCTGCCGGGCGCCGCCCTGGCGTACGCGGTGAGCGGCTGGTTGACGGAGCGGCTGGGCGGCGGCCTCACGGGGGACGCCTCGGGCCTGGTGCTCGGCGCCGCCGTCATCGGCCTGTCGGTCGTGGTGTTGGCGCGTCCGCTGCGCATCCCCGAGGTCGGCGAGCTCGTTGCTCCGCTGACCCGCCGTTTTGGAGCGAGTGGCCGTCACAGGAGGGGGCGATGACGGAGAGCCAGGGGCAACCACCGGACGCACGTAGGGACTTCGAGCGCTTCTACACCGAGAGCGTGAAGCGGCTCGTCACCGTCGTGTATGCGGTGACGGGCGACCTCGGCGAGGCGGAGGACGCGGTCCAGGAGGCGTACGCCAGGGCCTGGCCGCGGTGGGAGCAGCTGGTCGCGGAAGGGGATCCGACGCCGTGGGTGCGTACGGTCGCCCTGCGCCTGGCGGTCAGCTCCTGGCGCAGGACCCGCAACCGGATCCTCGCTCACTTCCGGCACGGTCCGCCGCCCGATCTACCCGGCCTCGCACCCGACCACGTCGCCCTGGTCGCCGCCCTGCGTCGCCTCAACCCCGAACAGCGGCGCGCGGTGGTCCTGCACCATCTCCTCGACCTCCCGGTGGAGGAGGTCGCCCGCCAGACCGGGTCGACCAGCACGGCGGTACGCTCACGGCTCATGCGGGCCCGCCGCGTTCTCAGCGCCCATCTCACCGACTCGCCGGACACGCCGACGGCACGAACAGGCCGTACAGCGACCGCCGCACAACCCCGGCAGGAGGTCCTCCCTCATGAGTGACGGAACCCACCGTCCCCCGCAGGACGACCTCGGCACGCTGCTCCACGGCTACGCCGACGACGCCGAGCCTCTCATCACCGTGAGCGGGGGCGTCACCGAAGTACACGAGCGGGTGCGCCGCCACCGGACCCGCCGCCGGCTGGCGGTCACCACGGCGGGCTGCGCCGCCCTGCTCTCCCTCGGCCTCTGGGGCCTCACGTCCCTGCCCGGCAGCGCGCCGGGCGACCGTCCCGAGCGGACCAACCCAGGTCTGGTCTCGGCCGCCTCGATCCTGCCCTCACCGGACAGCGGTGGTGGTCTCCCGCGTACGGATTTGTTGTCCCCGTCCGCGCTGCCCTGGAACGCCGGCTATCACTGGCGCACCACAACCACAGGTAACGGTGCCACCACTCCCCTGCCCACCGGCGGGGCGGGTGACTGCGCTCTGCAGTGGTTCGCCGGGACCGGCACCAAGGACCAGATCGCTCGTACGTACAGAGGAGCCAGCGGAGCGACGGCACAGCACCGCATCGCGGCGTACGCGGAGAACTCCGCCGCCCAGCGCGCCGTAAGACAGCTGGCCGACGCCCTGCACAGGTGCGGCTGGCACCAGACCCGAAGTCCCGATACGCAGGACCACGGCTCGACGGCGCCCGCGCTCTACGAATACGTCCTGGCGAACGGGTCGGGAGCCCCGCTACGCGTGACGCTGGTCCAGTCCGACCACCGGGTCGCCGTGCTCGTCCTCGCCACCCAGCAGGCTGACGATCACGCACACGCCGATCCCCGGACAGAGCACTGCTTGGAACAGACGGTGAACTCCGCGCAGCCGCATACTCCTTCACCGTCATCGACGGGACATTGCTGATGCCGTGGTCAGCACTCCGAGCCGCGCGAATCAGCGGAACACGCCGCCCCGGCGCCGCGGCCATCACGTTCCTGGCGCCACGCATCGCGACACACCGGGCAGCATCGATCGGCGATGACCGATGTCCTGGATCGCGAGTGGCAGGCCACCGGACCGATCGGACGCAACGTCGTCAGCCGTTGACTCGGAGGGCGGCAGGTCACAGGCCGGGGGCGGCCCAGAGGGGGAACCAGCGGGTCAGGTCCTGCTCAGCAAGGGTGGCCTTGACCTGGAGTTCGAGCGGGTTGTCGCGCTTCTCGGTGGACAAGCTGCTGACCACAGCCGCCCCAGCAACCTGACCTTCACCCAGGGGATCCTCGCGTGCGTGGGTGTCGTCGGCTACTCCTCGATCGTCGCCACCACATCGATGCCGGCATGCCGCAGGGTCCGCTGCACGTTGCGGCGAGCGCCACGGACGGTGAGGGCGGCCGGCTCCGGGGCGCTCGTCACCGCGCGGAGCAAGGCGTAGGCGCACGCGAGGTCCATCCGATCGAGCTCGCTCATCTCCAGCACCCAGACGCCTGCCTGCCGCAGGCGCTGGTCGAGGAGTCGTTCCTCCAGCTCGCGCAGCACGTGTGCGTCCAGGACACCCGAGAAGGCCAGGACGACGCGCTGCCTGTCAGCCTCGGCGATCCTCACCGTCCCGGGCTGCGGCCGCGCGGGGCGTTCGTCTGCCACGGCGACCACCTCACCGGCGAGAGGGTGTGCATCCCATTCTGTCAACGACCGCGTCTGCGCGCCGGCCCTGGAGGATTGGCGCGACAGCCGCGAGAGCGAGCGTCCGGGCGGCGTGCTCTTTTCCGCGTCGGCACGCGGGAGCGTCGGTCGGTGACGCGGCGTGGACCTGGCGGAGCGCCGTCGGCCTGCGGCCATGTCCGGGCGCGTCACTCAGACGTCCTCGATGATCGAGCAGACCGTGGCCGGCTCTCCCCGCGGCCGGTCGTCGGCGGTCCGGCGGGTCTCCACCAGGGCCTGCCGCAGTGCCGGGAGATCTGTGACGGTTGCGTCGATCTCGGCGATGCGCGCGTCCAGCAGGTCACGGACGGCGTCGCACGGCGGTGTGCCGCCGCGGCGGATCTTCAGCACCTCACACACATCCTCCAGGTGCGGGCCCAGAGCGCACGCCCGGCGGATGAACGTCAGCAGATCGACGTCGTCCCAGCCGTACAGCCGATAGCTGGCCGCGCTGCGCTCCGCCTTCGGCAGCAGCCCCTTGGCCTCATAGATCCGGACGGCCTTGGGCGTGAGCCCGGCTGCTTGCGCCGCCTGCCCGATGCTCATCCCTGGCATCTCCATGCTCGCTCCTCCTCCCGTCCAGTGTTGACCTTGCCCCTGGGGCCAGGTTCTAGCCTCGCTCGCGACGAACCGAACGCGTAAACAGGGTGGTGGGCGCGATGCCGTTCCGTGAGGGCGAGGTCTATCGCTGCCCCGATGAGAACTGCGGGTGCGAGCTGACGGTCACCAAGGCCGCCCCGGCGACCTGCGGCGGCCAGCACGCCCCGACATGCTGCTGCGGCAAGACCATGATCAAGGCCGCCTAGGGCAGTCAGAGCGGCATCCTGGCCGCTCAGCGCACCCGGCGCCAGGCCGCCAGGATGCTCCGTCCTGTGGAGGAGTCCGGCGGCGCGGGCGGCGCGCACCGGCGGGACGGCCACGATGTCGCCGAGCGAGGCGACGCCACCGGTGTCGGTGCGGGCCTCATCGAGCGCGCGGCGGCGGGCGGTGGCGACGTCGGACAGGACGCGGCCGTCGACGTCGTCGGCCAGAAAACGCGACGGGCGCTGCGTCGCCCACGTCACCTCAACGCCGCCGAGGGCGAGGTCGGCTGCGATCTGCGCGTCCGCGTCACCGGGTGCGCCTGCGACGGTGGTGGGCGACGAAGCCGCCCATTCCAACGACCTTCACGAGGACGACCACCACGACGACGGCGCCGGCCCCCCAGCCCAGCCACTGCGAAGCCGCCAGCACGGAGCCGCCCAGCACCAGATGCGCGACGGCCAGCAGCGCCACGGCGCCGATGACTGCCCGGACGGTCCACCGGCGGGTCGTGCCACTTCCGTGACCGTGCTCCTTCGGGTGCGGAGCGTCTTCCTGGTCGCCTTCCTGGTCGCCTGTTCCGGGGAGAGCGCTGGGCGCTTCCGGCGGCTGTCGCCAGGTCACTGTCAGGTGGTCGCGCCCGCCGATCTTTTCGACGCGTGCGGCGATGAGATCCCGCATCCGTTGCAGATCTTCCTCGGCGGCGGCCTCGACGTGCATCACGAGCGCGTCCGGGGTGGCCCGCAAGGTCCAACGGCCCAGGCTCAGACGGACGGTCCCGTCGGTGTCGGTCCATTCGACGTGATGCACCGCGGGGGGCCTGTGCGTGTCTGTGCCGCCGCGAGCGCCCTGCCGATAGTGGGGGTGTCGGCCCATCTGCTCGGCGTGTCGGCAGAGTTGGTCGAGGTAGCGGCTCGCGCGCTCGGTCTCGACACGGGCGTCCGCGGTCAGCATGGCGTTCCTTTCCGGGCCATTCTCGGGTTCAGATCCTGGCGAGGGCGACGAGCCAGGCCCGGATGCCGTCCGGGTCGGTGGTGATGTCGATGGTGCTGGGCTCGATGGAGTCGACGCGCCATCCTTCGGCGAAGGAGGCCTCGATCTCGGCTCGCGTGAGCTTGTGCACCCGTCCCCACTCGCCGGGCTGCCGGTCGCTGAAGCACAGCATGAAGTAACGGCCGCCCGGCCGGATCGCGGCCCGCAGGCTGTCGACGTAGGTGGCGCGGTCGTCGCTGCCGAAGATGTGGAAAAGGCCGCTGTCGAGCACGGTGTCGAAGGTTTCGTGCAGGTCGGCCAGCTTCAGGGCGTCCCAGTGCAGGAACCGCGCCGTGCGGCCCCGCTCGTGAGCCTTGCCCTCCGCGGCGCGCAGGGCCCGGGAGGCGAGGTCGACGCCGGTGGCGTCCAGACCTCGGCCCGCGCACATGAGCACGTGCTCGCCTGTCCCGCAACCGGCGTCCAGCACCCGGCCCCGGATGGCACCCGCCTCGGCGAGGGCGAGGAATGCCGGTTGCGGTCGCCCAATGTCCCAGGGCGGCGGCTCGGCGTACAGGTCGTCGGGCTCCAGCGGTTCCCCGGAGCCGGGCTGGAGGTGGGGGTGATGGAGTGAGCCGGCCATGCCGGTGTCCTTCCCGTCGCGTCGGGCGCTCCGGATCGCCGTCCGAGGCCTCATGACAATGACCAGCTTTATCGAGACACGCTGTCTCTGTCAAATTCAGAGCGTCTCCATTAGCGGCGCGACGTATGACTCCAAGAGTGCCGAAGCCGGGGTACTGGGAGGAGGTGCCACATCGAGCGGGCAACCTTGAAGTCGACGGCGCAGCGTCGTCCGGACTCGCTATGATCACGCCGTGCTCACGGAACGGACGGCCACAGCCCCGCCGCGAGCCCGTACGCGGGCTCCGCAGCTGTCCCGTCTGCTGTGGCTCGCAATGTTGCTGTTCAGCCTGCTGTTCGCTCACGGACTGCATGGAGAGAGTGCCGCCGGGCACCTCGCAGCGGGCGTCACCGCGTCATTTCCCGTGGATGAAACGGAGCCTCCGGCCGACGACGAGGACCGTCAGCACGAGGACGGCGAGTTCGCGGACTCCGCGCACAACTGCGCCCCGAGCCAGCCGAATGAGGCCCTCGATGTGCCTCCGCCCGGCAACTCACCACTCGAAGTGACCGCACTCTGCCGCCTGTTGCCGCACTCCGGCACGAGGACCGGCGTCGCGGACCTGGTCACCGATTCCGTGACCGCAACGTCCGTATTGCGCATTTAGACAGACGGGGCGCACCCCGCCCTGACCGCTGTTCACGAGCGCACGTTCCAGCTCCGTGAAGGGCTTCGCACGTCCTGACACAGCCAAGCAGCGACGCACCCGCGCCCCTTCGACTGCGACTGAGCACTGCCGTGGCGCTTCTGCCTGCGATCACCTCCTTCCCGAACTTCGTGTACTACGAGTCGCCGAAAGGCCCTGCCTTGTCTCTTGTCACCGATCGCCCCGCACACCCCGTACGCTCCGCACCTCAGCCGCCCCCCTCAGGGGGCCGAGCGGCCGCTCGCCGCGCTCGCGGACGGCGGCGCGCCCGCAAGCCCGCACCGCTCGCGGGCCGCTACATCGGATACGTGCTGTACTTCGTCGGGGCTGGCCTCATCAGCGGCGCCGTGGTCCACCACCCGCTGGATCCGGCCCGGTACACGAAAATCGCCGTCATCGGCGTTCTGGTGTTCCTGGCCGCGACAGTGGTCAACGAGTTTCTTCTCGCCACCGACCGGCCCGCACTGCGGCGCGCGATCCTCGTCATCGGGGCTTCACTGCTGCTCTCGTTCGGCATCGGCATGCTCAGCGGAGGCCTGCAGCACTTCGAGGACTTCCCGGACCGCGGGGCTGTGCTCGTCCCCCTGGGGATAACGGTCTCCTTCATCGCCTTCGTACTCAAGGACGCCCACTCCTCCTGGCGCCGCATCTTCGGCCCCATGGGGCTGGCCGTCCTCCTCACCGCGACTGTCAGCTTCTTCGGGCTGCGGGCAGTGGCGGATGGCCTGGGCGAGTCGTCCGGAGAGAGCGGACACAGCCACGGGGAGGGCACGGAGACGTCCGACGAGCACGCCACCTCAGAGGAGCCCCCGGCTTCCGACACCGAATCCGCGGCACCGGAGACGAGCGCGTCAACCGACACCGAGACCGGTCACACGGAAGACGGACACAGCCACTGAGACGCGGGCCGGATAGCTTATCTACTAAGAGCCTTAGAGCCGCTCGGGTAACGTAGGCGTCACACACCCCCAACAGCGGGGGACCGGAGGGGGACATGACCGGACACAACGACGCCTACACCCCGAGCGGCATCACCAGCACCCTTCACGTCGCTTCGGACGTCAAGGAGGAAGACGGGTTCCTGTCAGGGATCTCCACCATCAGCACACTCGCGATGGCACTGGTCGCGGCCCTTGCGGTGATCCTGGTAGCAGAGCTGATATGGAGGGAGCGGCGGCAGCGCAGGCGGGAAGAGCCGTTGGAACCTACCCCTGAAACCGATCCCCATGAGGGTGACATCTCGCCGTAACCGCTCGGACGCCGACCACGGTTAATGTACTAAGAAACTTAGCGGAGTGCTGTGCAGATCTCCGTTGCGCAGTCCCATGCTGCACGGACCGACGTACGACCAGGAGCTGAACGCAAGTGTCACGAGGCAAGCCGGTATGGGCCGTGTTCGCGGCCCTTGCCGCCGCACTGCTGGCACTTCAGCTCTTCACACACACGGCTCCCATCGCAGCCGTCCACAAGCCGGAGACGACGACGTCCCAGGGCGAGGCAGTGGACTATGAGGTCTGTGACGCCATGCACTCCTCCTCTGAGGAGATGTCCGAGCACTCCCTGACCCGCGATCGCCAGCGGGCCGACGAGCACACCTCAGACGGCCCTTCCCGCAGCACCCAGATCACGGACACCAACGCGGTCGCGGCACCGTCGGCCTCGTCGCCGAACAGAGACACGCACAGCCGACAGAGACCGGCCTCAGACCTCTCACCGGCGGCGCTTCAGGTCTTCCGCTGCTGATCCAGCCCACGGGCAAGTGCCATACCGGACGGCTGAAGCCATACTCCCAGCCACCTCGCACCCTCGCACGCTCGAAGGCGTTCCGAGGCAGTTCCGCTTGCCCGCCGCAGTGACATACCGCACCTGACGAACCGACGCGCCCTCATGGCGCGCCCAGGAGGCATCTCACATGCAGCCCCTCATCGACTACGCACGGTCGTTCCGGCAACAGACCGCGGCACGGCGCGAAGAGTTCGCCCGACTCGCCGAAGGCCAAGCCCCGCAGGCCCTGTTCATCACCTGCTCCGACTCGCGGGTCATACCGTCCCTGATCACCGGGGCCCGCCCGGGCGAGCTCTTCGAACTCCGCACCGCGGGCAACATCGTGCCCCCGTACACCCTCGCTCGGCCGACCAGTGAGGCCGCGACCATCGAGTACGCGGTGGAGGTACTCGGCGTCAACGACGTGGTTGTCTGTGGCCACTCGCACTGCGGCGCGGTCGGCGCGCTCGTACGCGGCGAGGACCTCACCGCCGTACCCGCCGTCCGCGACTGGCTCGCCCACGCCGCACCACGGCCGGGAGACGCGACAGCACCGGACGACCCCACCGTCGCGGACGCGGTGCAGTCCCACGTACTGGCGCAGATTCTGAGGTTGCGCTCATACCCGTGCATCGGACCGCGGCTGGAGGCGGGCGAACTGCGCCTGCACGCCTGGTTCTACGAGATCCACACCGGCACCGTGCTGGCCCACCGGCCGCACACCGACACCTTCGTCGCGCTGTGAGCGCCCACAGGAAGGTCGCCCGTACGACGCCCACGGGCAGCCGGGGGCACGGCCGCCGCCGCAGTAACGCGGGATCTTCCGGAGCGACTCTCCGGCAGGACTTCGCCGCCTCGCTCGTCGTCTTCCTCGTCGCCCTGCCGCTGTGCGTGGGCGTCGCCGTCGCCTCCGGTGTCCCGGCCGAACTCGGCCTCGTCACCGGCATCGTGGGCGGCCTCGTCACCGGGCTGCTGCCCGGTAGCAGTCTGCAGGTCTCGGGCCCGGCCGCCGGTCTGACCGTGCTGGTCTTCGAAGCCGTACGCGAGTACGGACTGCCCGGACTCGGCGTCATCGTGCTCACCACCGGTGTACTCCAACTCCTCATGGGCGCCCTGAAGTTCGGGCGCTACTTCCGGGCCATCTCGGTCGCCGTCGTCGAGGGCATGCTGGCCGGGATCGGAGCGGTGCTGATCGCGGGCCAGCTGTACTCCATGGCGGGGGCGACGGCACCGGCCGATGGCCTGGCCAAGATCGCCGGGCTACCAGAGATGTTCGCCGACGCGGTGGGGTCGCCCGGTGCGCGGGCCGCGCTCGGCCTCGGTGCGGGCACCATCGCCGTACTCGTGCTGTGGAAGAAGCTGCCGAAGGAGATCCAGGTGGTGCCGGCGCCGCTCGCCGCGGTGGGACTCGCCACGTCCGCTTCGGTGTTCCTCGGACTGCCGGTGGCCAAGGTGGAGGTGCAGGGACTGCTCGGCGCGATACAGCCGCCGACGCCCGGTGCCTTCGGGGACCTGGTGGACGTCGGGGTGCTCAGCACCGTTCTCGCCTTCACCCTGATCGCCTCCGCCGAGAGCCTGTTCAGCGCGGCCGCGGTGGACCGGCTGCACGACGGGCCGCGCACCCAGTACGACAAGGAACTGATGGCGCAAGGTGCGGGCAACACCGTCTGCGGGCTGCTCGGCGCGCTGCCGATGACCGCGGTCATCGTGCGCAGTGCGGCGAACGTCCAGGCGGGCGCCCGCACCAAGGCATCCCGGGTCCTGCACGGCGTGTGGCTACTGCTGTTCGCGGCGCTCCTTCCGGCCGCGCTCGGGGTCATTCCGATTCCGGCGCTCGCTGGCATCCTCGTCTACTCGGGTTTCAAGCTGATCCCGGCCAAGGTGGTGAAGGCGCTGTGGCGGGATCACCGCGGTGAGGCACTGATCCTCGTCGTCACGGCGGTGTCGATCGTCGCGGTCAGCATGTTCGAGGGCGTGCTCATCGGCCTGGCCCTCGCCGTGGTCAAGACGGCGTGGGATGCCTCGCACGTCCGGCTGGAGATCATCGACAAGGGTGCCGGACCCATCCAGGCGCACCTGAAGGGCAATGCCACCTTCCTGCGGCTGCCGAAGATCCTCGACAGTCTGGAGGCGCTGCCCCAGAACCGCCCTGTCGAGGTCAACCTGTCGGGGGTGCACCACCTCGACCACGCCTGTCGCACCGCTCTGGAGAACTGGGCGGCACGGCACAGCGCGGACGGCACCGAGCCCGTCAAGGTGACATCGGCCGTCTGACAGACCGACGATGCCGCGGTACCGGGCGGATCCCGGTACCGCGGCATGGCTCGGGCCCGCCTTCGTGGACCCTGCGGAAAACTGTGACCCCGCAGGTCATTCGCCGGCCTCGGTCCGGGCCCGGAAAACGTCCCTCCTTCGTTTTGGCGACGATGGGCTCGTCACCGCGGTCGGACGGGATCCCGGCTGGTGGCTGCCGGATCGCCGGTCTCTGGCGTTCCGTGATGCGGCGACGGCACCGGATGCATGCGTCCCGGTCCGGTGGGTGGCCACAATGAGCTCGTGGACGCATGGTGACAGCGGCCCTCGGCGATGGGACGGCGGGATGAGCGACCTCGTGGAGACTGCGAGAGTACGTGGACGGCGATGGCCGCCCTTCCGGATGATCTGGGAGGAGCGCGACCGGCACCGGTGGGCGGGGCCGCTGGCAGCCGTCGGCCTCGTGTCGGGAGGGTTGCTGGCCGTCCTGGGGCTGCCTCCGGTGGATCTGCACGGCCCGCTGCACTACGCGGGCGTAATGGATCCGCCGTGTGGCGCCACCCGGGGAGTGCACGCGGCGATGCTCGGAGACATCGGCGAGGCGTGGCGCTACAACCCGCTCAGCCTCGTCCTCGTCCTGGGAGCCGCTGGAGCGCTGCTGCGTGAGGCGATCGGCCGACTGCGCGGGCGGTGGCCGAACCTCCGGGTCACGTACCGCCGGGCCGCGGTCGCGGCCGGTGTCGCCCTCCTCGCCGCGCTGGAGGCCAACCAGCAGGCGCACGCCGACCTGCTGCGCAGCGGTCCGGGCACGGCGCCGTCCGCCTGGCTGCTGCTGTCCATCACGCTGCCGCTGGCCGCAGCGGTGGTGCTCCTGACGCTGCTGCTGATCCGACGGGCCGGCCGCCGGCCTCACCCTCCGACCCCACCTTTCCGCGCGGGCGCTCGCTCCCGTACGGGTGGTCCACGTGGCTGAGACGGCGTCGGCGACCACCGTGCCACCGCTTCCGCGAACCTTTCAGTCTCCCCACGGAGGGTGTGGCGGTCGCGCACCGTGTGCCGCGGTCGGCCGCGGAAGAGCACGGCGGAGCACCTGGACCACGCCGACGAGGTCGTCGCACTCGGACCGGCAGGCAGGGCAGTGGTCGAGGTGAGCTCGGATCGGCACGTCCTCCCCCGGCTCCAGCGCCCCGAGCGCATACACCCCCAGCCATTCGCGGATCTCGTCGCATCCTGCTGTGGGATTCGGCATGCGCCATCACCCTCTCATGTCGCATCTGGCGCTCCGGGGCGCGGTCAGGTGCGGTGCCGGGGCCAGCGGCCTTGGCGACCGGGGCCTCGGCAGCGGTGACGTTCTGATGCCGGACCTGGGCGGCCTTCGGTGCGCACGGTTGGGCCCGCAGCGCGTTGATCTGCTCGTTCAGTTCCGTCTCGGCGGCGGAGGAGGTACCGGTCTTGTAGCGCCTGTCCCCTGCGGCGCACGAGCTGCCGGCCAGGCCCTTGCCATGGCCGCCGCTCATCCCGCCCCTCATGAACATTGCGCCCGGCGGGCAGAGGGCGAGCACGCGCAAGCGGCATGGCCACCACGTGCCGACCCGGCTCGACCAGTGGTACGGCGACAGCGCAGGCGCCGCGACCGATGAAAGCTCTGTTGTCCGGGCACATGGAGCTCCTCACCTCCATCGGCCGCTCAAGCTCCCCGTGAGCTCGTAGGGCACCGTCACGAGGTGGCCTTCCAGGTGCGTATCTCCCGGTTCGTATGTTTCCGGTGCCGCTGGCCGCCCTGGGCTCCGAAGCCGCCGCCAGGGTGGACGTGCGGCATCGTCCGGATGCGTCACGACACCGACGGCCAAGCGAATAGCGACTCCGCTCTCCGCATGCTTCCGTCAGTCTCGACAGTAAAAGATTCTACTATGCACCTAAGAGATTTAGGTCACAGGCTACCGCATACCCGCTCACAACGCCCAAGAGGTCGTGGTCGTTCAGCACGGACAGACCGTCCCGGCCAGCTTCGTCGATCTAGGCCGTCAGGGACTCAGAGAACGTCAGGTCGACAGCTGGCCCGTGGCGCGCTCGCGACGACTTTCAGGGCGACGGCGAGAGCCTGATCCCCCGTTATGTTTTTCGCGGTCCTGCAAGAGGGCCGCTGGCCTCCGGGTCCGGCATGACTGTGTCCCCCTGTCGAACGGATGACCTGGGGGGTG
>NZ_JBVIIM010000006.1:0-329816 GCF_055569765.1 Streptomyces sp. NPDC031365
CCCTCAACACCCCGCAACACACCCGACAACGACCAGTCCACAAACCCCGACAGCGCCGACTCACACTCCGCCAACCGCGCAGCGAACACCGGCGACGACTCCAGCAGGGCAGCACCCATCCCCGCCCACTGCGCACCCTGACCCGGGAAGACGAACACGGTCCGGCCGACCGCACCCGCGACCCCCGACACCACCCCACCCGCAGGCTCACCCGAAGCCAACGCCTCAAGCCCCACCGCAGGTGAACCCACCACCACGGCCCGATGCTCAAAACACGACCGCGTCGACACCAACGACCAACCCACAGCCGCCGGATCCACCTCACCGACCAACGGCAACAACGCCCCGGCCTGAGCACGCAACGCAGCCGCACTCCGCCCCGACATCACCCACGGAACCGCAGGCAGGTCGGCTCCAGGCTCCGCTGCCTCCCCGGTGGGCGCCTCGGAGAGAACCAGGTGGCAGTTGGTGCCCCCCATCCCGAACGCGCTGACCCCGGCAATCCGGGGACGGCTCACGTCGGGCCACTCCATCGCGCGGTCCACGACGCGAAGGTTCAGTTCGTTCAGCGGGATGTCCGGGTTGGCTTCCTCGAAGTTCAGGCTTGCGGGGATGCGCCCGTGCGACAGTGCCAGCACCGTCTTGAGCAGACCGGTGACGCCGGCGGCGGCCTCCAGGTGTCCCACGTTGGTCTTGACCGAGCCGACCAGCAGCGGACTCGTGTCCGGCCGGGTGGAGCCCAGGGCGGCACCCAGCGCCTCGGCCTCGATCGGGTCGCCCACAGGGGTGCCGGTGCCGTGCAGTTCGACGTACTGCACGGCATCCGCCGGGAGGCCGGCGGCCTCGTACGCCTGGCGCAGGACGTCCGCCTGCGCCCGTGGGCTCGGGGTGGTCAGATGCTCGGCCCTGCCGTCGTTGTTGACGGCACCGCCGCGGATGACGCCGTAGACGCGGTCGCCGGCGGCGATCGCGTCGGGGAGCAGTCGGAGCACGAGGACGACGCCGCCCTCACCCCGTACGAAGCCGTTGGCCCGGTGGTCGAAGGTGTAACTGCGGCCGTCCGGTGAGAGGCCGCCGAACTCTTCGGCGGCGGTGCCTGTTTCGGCGGCGATACTGAGATTGACGCCGCCCGCGAGGGCAAGGGTGGTCTCACCGCGGCGCAGGCTCTCCATCGCGGTGTGGACCGCGACGAGCGAGGACGCCTGGCCGGCGTCGACGACGAGGCTGGGCCCGCACAGCCCGAAGAAGTGGGATGTCCGGCCCGCGATGATGCCGCGGCTCACCCCGGGCATCGCGTGGTGGTTGAGTGCGGCCCGGCCCGCCCTGCCGAGGAGGAGGGCGTAGTCGTCCCGCATCGCGCCGACGAACACTCCGGTCGCGCTGTCGCGCAGGTCGTCGGCGACGATCCGGGCGTCCTCGAAGGCCTCCCAGGCGAGCTCGAGCATCAGTCGCTGCTGAGGGTCGAGCACGGCGGCTTCGCGCGGGGTGATTCCGAAGAAGTCGGCGTCGAACCGGTCGACGTCGTCGAGGAACGCGCCCCAGTTCCCGCCGGACGGTTCCCGTCCGGCGGGAACCCGGGTGACCGCGCTTTCCCCGTCGCACAGCAGTCGCCAGAAGGCGTCGGGGTCGGGGGCCCCGGGCAGCCGGCAGGCGAGTCCGACGATGGCCACCGGCTGGTTGCCTGTGGCGGTGCCGGGCCGGGCGGGGATGCTGGTGCGAGGGGTGTCCATGGGTCGCGAGGTCTCCATAGGGCGCGTTGCTCCCGCCTACTCCGCGATCTTGGTGAAGCCGGTCCAGCGGAAGGTCCTCGGTCCCTGGCCGGCACCGCCGGGTTCGTCGGCCGGCTCGAAGTGCTGGTAGCCGCCGTAGTACTCGATTTTGATCTTGTCCGGGGCGTTGGCCGTGTCGATGAGCACCGTCCGCCTGTCTGCCGGGAGGTCGTCGGGACCGCCGATCAAGGTGACGCTCACCATGCGCTCGCCGGTCTCCTCGCCGATTCCGGTCATGGGGTACCCCTTCCGTGTCTCGTTGGTGAAGCGATGCGGTCCGCGCGCGCTCACCGTGCGAACGCGCGCCGTCGTGGCCGGACGGGGGGACGGTCCGGGCGGGGACGTCCCACCGCATTCCGGTGGATGCCGTGGCTGCGGTGCTGCGGTCGCGGTCAGTCCAGGCAGGAGCGCAGACAGGCGATGAGGCTGCGGGCCTGCACGTTGAGGTAGTGCCGGTGCTGGAGCAGCCAGGTGATCTGGGGCAGGGTCATCCAGCGGAAGCCGGGCGGCTCCTCGTCCGGGTGGTCGTCGCCCACTTCGATGATCACGTACCGGCTGCGGGAGTGGTGGAAGCGGCCGCCCTCCTCCGACAACTCCGCGTCGAACAGCACACGGTCGGTGTGGCGGCGGTGTTCGATGTCGCGGAACTGCTCCCGCAGTGGGCCGGGCAGGTGGGCGTGGTTCTCCGGGGTGCCCTGCACGGTGGGGGCGAGTTCGATGGCGTCGATGTAGCCGGGCTCGATGCGGGCGCGGAGCAGGACGTGTGGCACCCCATCGAACCGTTTGACCAGCAGCGCGATCACGCCGACGCCGTGCGGTTGGATCAACGGCTGCGTCCAGCCGGCCACTTCCCGGCTGTTGGCGACGACATCGACGGCGATGACGTCGAAGAACAGGCCGCGTTCGTGCGCGATGGACCGGTCCGTCTGCCGCCAGCCGGGCAAGTTCCGCAGGCCCACGACGGTGGTGTCGACGTCGTGGACGGCCTGGTTGGAGGTGATCCAGCTGATGATCTCGGTGCCGGTGTGCAGACTCGGGCCGTCCGTGTCGAAGCCGGGCAGGCAGGACAGCACCGTGCGGGTGTCCATGTTCACCCGGTGGTCCATGCGCAGTTGTTGCTGCACCTGGCCCAGGGTCAGCCAGCAGAAGTCGTCCCCGGCCTCCACCTCGGGCCCGACCTCGACCACCATGTTGCGGTTGCGCTTGTGGTAGAACCAGGCGCCGTGCTCGGACTGGAGCACGTCGGCGACGACCCGGCGCGGATCTGCGCGCGCGAAGTGCTCGACGTAGGGCACGGTCCGGCCGCGGTGCACTCCGGTGTAATTGCTCTTGGTGGCCTGCACCGTGGGTGACAGCTGGACGCCGTTGGGATTGCCGGGCTCCGTCTTGGCCTGCATCAGCAGGTGCAGGACCCCGTCGATCTCCCGTACGGCGATGCCCAGGAGTCCGATCTCCCGCTGCAGGATGATGGGCTGGGCCCACTGCCGTACCGGGCCTTCGTCGACCTCGACCCGGAGGCCGGCCACCGAGAAGAACCGGCCGCTGTCGTGCACCAGGTTCCCGGTGTCCTCGGCGAACGACCAGTTCCGCAGTTGGCTGAACGGGATGCGGGTGACGTCGTGGACCTGGGCGGCGCCGCGTTCGGCGAGCCATTTCTCGAACTGTTCGGGGCTGGTGGCCACACCGTCGGTGGCACGGGCCGACTCCGCGAGCCGCTCCCGCAGCCGTGGGTCCTCGTGACGCAGCACGCCGGGTCCGGTGGTCAGCGGCATGGTCCTCTCCCCCGTCGTCTGTTCGGTGGCGTTCGCACTCCGGTCGGGTCGACCGGGGCCTCGCCCTGTGGCGTCGCACACCAGGTGAACACGTCGGTGGGAGCTGTCCCAGACGGAGCGGACCGATCTAGGTGTTCACTCAGATCCGCGCCGAGGGGAGTGCCGCGGGGACGGTCGGCGAACTTCCCTTGACCCAAGCGGCCGACAGGGAGTGTGCTCCCGCCTCCCCACTCGCCGGCCGTGTTCGCGATCAGAGAGGCCGGGATGAACGACACCGATGTGTGGATACGACGCTACTTTCCGAGTGCCGATGCCGCGGTCCAGTTGGTCTGCCTGCCGCACGCGGGAGGCTCGGCGCCCTTCTACCGGCCGGTGGCCCAGGCGCTGAGCCCGCGGGTGGAAGTCCTCGCCGTCCAGTACCCGGGACGCCAGGACCGCCGCCACGAACCGATGATCGACGACCTGGGGGTGCTCGCGGACCGGGTGTGCGAGGCCGTCGCGGCGGCCGTCGACCGCCCCTTCGCGCTGTTCGGACACAGCATGGGCGCCACCCTGGCGTTCGAGACGGCGACCCGGCTGGAGGGCCGTCAGATGTTCCCGATGAGGGTGTTCGCGTCCGGGCGGCGGGCGCCGTCCCGGGTCCGCGACGAGCGGGTGCACCTGCGTGACGACGACGGCATGGTGGCCGAACTGCGGGCGCTCAGCGGCACGGACCAGCGGATCTTCGGTGACGAGGAACTCCTTCGCATGGTGCTGCCCGCGATCCGCAACGACTACCGCGCCGCGGAGACGTACCGGTACACGCCCGGTCCCCGGCTGCGCTGCCCGATCACCGCTCTCACCGGCGACAGCGACCCCAAGGCGAGTCACGAGGAGGTGGACGCCTGGCGTTCGCACACCGCGGGCTCGTTCGAGCTGAAGACCTACACCGGCGGGCACTTCTACCTCGTCGACCACACCTCGGAGGTCCTGCGCGTCATCGACGAGCGGCTGAGCGAACCGGCCCTTCGGTGACCGGGGAGCCGGACGGAGTGATGACGTCCAGGCATGTCGCGGTCCTCGTGTTCCCGGGGTACGGCCATGTGAACCCGACGCTGGAGATCAGCCGCATGCTGATCGCGCGGGGCCACCGGGTCAGCTACGTCCTGGACGAGCGCCTCGCGGAGCCGGTGACGGCCGCCGGCGCCCGGATGGTGCCGTACAGCTCGCGCCGCGTCCGGCTGGCCGCCGGTACGGACACGGTGACCGGTGAGGAGATCGCCGCGATGGGTCTGGCGTTCCTGCGGGAGTCGAGGGACGTCATCCTGCCGCTGACCCTGGAGGCGTTCGAGGACGACGTACCGGACCTGATCCTGTACGACCTGGAGAGCTTCTTCACCGCACGCACCGTGGCCAGACGCTGGGGCCGCCCCACCGCGCAGATGTTCCCGTACATGGCCACCAACGAGCACTACTCGCTGAACCGGGAGGTGTTCTCCGGGGCGGGTGAGAGCCTGGAGAAGTCCGTCGAGCTGGTGGCGGAGTTCCTGACCGGCGAGGGTGAGGACGCGGACGCCGTCTGGCCGTTCCTGGCCAACTTCGACGAGCGCAACCTCGTGCTGCTGCCAAGGGAGCTCCAGCCCCGCGGCGAGACCTTCGACGAGCGGTACACCTTCACCGGGCACAGCCTGCCGGCCGACCGGCCCGGTACGGGTTCGTGGGTCCGGCCGGCCGGGGACGGCCCGGTGGTGCTGATCACGCTGGGCACCGAGAAGAACGACCGCCCGGACTTCTTCGAAGCCTGCGGTGCCGCCTTCGCGGACGGCGGCTGGCATCTGGTGGCGGCGGTCGGCCCGGGCAACCTGCCCGCCGCCCGGCCTGCGGGCGACCACGTGGAGGTGCACGAGTGGATCGACTACAACACGGTCCTGCCGCATGTGTCGGCCGTGGTCTGCCATGCGGGCATGAGCACGATGCTGGACGCCCTCGCCTTCGGTAAACCGCTGGTGGTCGTCACGTACACGCCGGAGGACCGCGTCAACGGCAGGTCTGTCACCGAATGCGGCGTGGGCGTCGAGCTGCCCGGCGCGGAGGTCACCGCCGAGCGGCTGCGCGCCGCGGTGGAACACGTCGTGAGCTCCCCGGACATCCGCCGCCGGGTCGCCCGGATGCGCATGGACCTGCTCGCGGCGGGCGGGCCCGCCCGCGCCGCGCGGGTGATCGACGACTGGCTGAACGAACCCTTCCCGACGTCTGGAGAATCCATGGAGCACACGGTCCCGTCCGGGGCGCCCGAGAGCGCGGGCACCCGATGACGTATGCCATCGAGACCGAAGGCCTGGTCAAGCGCTTCGGCAAGGTCACCGCGCTGGGCGGACTGGACCTCGCGGCGCACCGGGGGACCGTGCTCGGCGTCCTCGGCCCGAACGGGGCGGGGAAGACGACCGCGGTCCGCATCCTGGCCTCGCTGATGCGGCCGGACGAGGGTACCGCCCGGGTCTGCGGATACGACGTGGCCCGCGACCCCCACGAGGTCCGCCGGGTCATCGGTCTCACCGGCCAGTACGCGGCCGTCGACCAGGAACTCACCGGCGCGCAGAACGTCTTCATGGTGGCCAGGCTGCTGGGATTCAGCCGGGCCGACGCCCGGGCCCGGGTGGCACAGCTGCTGGAACGGTTCGGGCTCGGACACGCGGCCAACCGCAAGGCGAGCACCTACTCGGGTGGCATGAGACGCCGGCTCGACCTCGCGGTCAGCCTGGTGGGTGATCCCGAGGTGCTGTACCTCGACGAGCCGACCACGGGTCTGGACCCGGAGAGCCGCTACGAACTGTGGGACATCGTGCGCGATCTGGTCGCGGACGGCTCGACGGTGCTGCTGACCACGCAGTACATGGACGAGGCCGACCGGCTCGCCGACGACATCGTGGTGATCGACGGGGGCGTGGCCATCGCCACCGGCACCCCCGAGGAGCTGAAGTCGAAGATCGACCGGCAGACGCTGGAGCTCCAGCCCGCCGATGACGGTCAGCTCGAGCGTGCCGCACGGATCGTGGAGGAGCTCAGCGGCATCCGGCCGATGACGGAGGGCAAGCGGCTGCGCTTCCAGGTCAACGACTCGGCGCTGCCGCCCGCGCTGCTGCGCCGTCTCGACGAGGCGGGCATCGAGGTCGTCGAACTGGCGCTGCGCAGGCCCAGCCTCGACGAGGTGTTCCTGTCCCTGACCGGGAGCGGCAGGCGGACGGATCCGGCGTGGACAGTGAAGACGGAACGGAGCACGGTATGAGCACGATCGTCCGCACGCGGCCCGGACACCGGCTGGGGATCGTGACGACGACCCGGCACTGTCTGACCCTCACCGGCCGCAACCTGCTGCACCTCAAGGCGAATCCGGGGGAGATCATCGGGTTCGCCGTCGTGCAGCCGCTGATGGTGATCGCGCTTCTGGTGTACGTCTTCGGCGGGGCCATCGCCGGAGACACCGAGACGTACCTCCAGTACGCCCTGCCGGGTCTGATCGTGCAGTCGTCGGTCACCTCCGTGCTCGCCACCGGTGCCGGACTGCACCAGGACATCAGCAACGGCGTGTTCGACCGGCTGCGCAGCCTGCCCATCGCCCGCATCGCGCCACTGATGGGTCATCTGATCGGCAACATGGTGCGGGTCGCGGCCGGTGTGCTGATGCTGCTGGCCGTGGGCGCCGCGCAGGGCTTCGACGTGCACACCGGGTTCTGGTCCACCCTGGCCGGCCTGCTGCTGGCCGTGCTGTTCGGAACGAGCCTGGCCTGGGCGTCGATGCTGGTCGGGCTCGCCGCCAAGTCCGCTACGACGGTCCACATGTTCAGCGGTGTGCTGCTGTTCCCGCTCACCTTCTGCAGCAACGTGTTCGTGCAGACCGACACCATGCCGGGCTGGCTCCAGTCCTGGGCCGACATCAACCCCATCTCGTACGAGGCGACGGCTCTGAGGGCGCTGATGACGGGCGGGCCGATCGGTGCCTCCGTGTGGTGGACGCTCGGCTGGACCGCCTTGCTGACGGCCGTGTTCGCCCCGCTCGCCATGCGGGCGTACCGCAGACGGGTCTGAGGCGACCCCCACAGCTTGCCAAGGGAGACGTAGTGATGAAGCACCGTACGGAAGACCTCGCACTGTTCGGCGGACCACCGGCCTTCGTGCACAACCGCCGCGTCGGCCGGCCGAACCAGGGCGACCGCGCACGGTTCCTGGAGCGGATGAACCGGGTTCTGGACAACGAGTGGCTGTCCAACATGGGGCCGCTCATGTACGAGTTCGAGGAGCGCGTGGCGGAGCTCGTGGGCGTGCGGCACTGCGTCTCCCTGTGCAACGCGACCGTGGCGCTCCAGATGCTGGTCGGCGACGTCGCCACCGGGGGTGTCCCGGGCGACGAGGTGATCGTGCCGGCGCTGACGTTCCCCGCGACGGCGCACGCCGTGCGGTGGCGGGGCCTGCGGCCGGTCGTGTGCGACGTGGATCCCGTGACCGGTCTGATCGACCCGGACGCGGTGGAGGAGCTCATCACGCCCCGCACCCGGGCGATCACGGGTGTTCATCTGTGGGGTCAGGCCTGCGACGTGCTCCGCCTGGAGAAGATCGCCGAGAGCAACGGACTGCGGCTCTTCTTCGACGCGGCCCCGGCGTTCGGCTGCACATACGGCGACAGGCCCCTCGGCGGCTTCGGTCACGCGGAGGTGTTCAGCTTCCACGCGACGAAGGTCGTCAACTCCTTCGAAGGCGGCGCGATCGTCACCGACGACGACGCGCTCGCCGCACGCATGCGGGCCGTGCGGAACTTCGGCTTCGGCCCCGACGGCCTGGTCGAACTGCTCGGCACGAACGCCAAGCTGAGCGAGGCCGCGGCCGCGATGGGGCTCACCTCGCTGGACGCGCTCGAGGGCAACATCGCCCACAACCGGGCCGCCTACGAGGCGTACCTGACCGCGCTCTCCGGTATCCCCGGGGTGCGGGTGCTGGAGTACGACCCGCGGCACCGCAACAACCACCACTACATGATGATCAACGTGGACGAGCAGGACGCCGGGGTGCACCGGGACCTGCTGCTGGAGGTGCTGCGCGCCGAGAACGTTCTGGCCCAGCCCTACTTCCGCCAGGCCATGCATCAACTGCTCCCGGAGGCAGACGAGTCACCCGCCCCGCTTCCGCACGCCGAGCGGCTCTGCGGGCAGTTGCTGGCCCTGCCGACCGGCCCCGGGGTGAGCACCGCCGACATCGAGGTGATCGGCGATGTCGTACGGGCGGCGGTCGCCCACTCCGGCGAGGTCACGGCACGACGGCGCACGGAGCCGGCCGGCGCGGCCGGAGCGTAGCGGGCACGACGGACTGGAGCGAGGAGAGGCCGCGATGGCAGCGACCACCACCACACCCGTCGGCAGGGTCAAGCCCAGCCGGCTCATCGATCTGGAACGGCACATGGACGAACGCGGCTGCATATCGGTCGTCGAGTCGGAGAAGACCGCCGATTTCCCCATCCGGCGGGTGTACTACCTGCACGACCTGACGGGCGGTACCTCCCGGGGCGGGCACGCGCACCGGGAGCTGGAACAACTGTTCATCGCCGCCCACGGCAGCTTCACCATCAGGGTCGACGACGGCTTCCAGCAGGCCGAGTACCGTCTGGGCAGTCCGTCGACCGCCCTGTACGTCGGTCCGATGGTGTGGCGGGACCTCAGCGACTTCTCACCCGGTGCGGTCTGTCTGGTCCTGGCCTCGCACCACTACGACGAGGCGGACTACTACCGCGGATACGAGGAGTTCCTGCGGGACACCCGGAGCCCGGCATGACCGAGGTCCCGTTCTTCGACTTACGCGACCTGCACGTCGCCACCGGCACGCAGGAGGAGATCGACCTGGCCGTGCTGCGGGTGTCCCGCTCCGGCCGCTACCTTCTGGGAGCCGAACTGGACGCCTTCGAGGCGGCTTTCGCGGCGTACTGCGACAGCGCGCACTGCGTGGCGACGGGCAGCGGTTTCTCCGCTCTCGAACTGGCGCTCAGGGCGACGGGGGTGGGCCCGGGCGACGAGGTGATCGTGCCCGCGCACACCTATGTCGCCACCTGGTTCGCCGTGTCGGCGACCGGTGCCCGCCCGGTGCCCGTGGAGCCGGGCGAGGACTCCTTCCTGCTCGACACGGACCTGCTGGAGGCGGCCGTCACCGAGCGCACCCGCGCGGTACTGCCGGTGCACCTGTACGGGCACCCGGTCGACCTGGACGCGGTCGGCCGGTTCGCCGGCCGGCACGGGATCGCGGTGGTCGAGGACGCTGCCCAGGCGCACGGCGCCCGGCACCGCGGCCGGCGGGTGGGCAGCGGCCATGCCGTGGCCTTCAGCTTCTATCCCGGCAAGAACCTGGGCGCCCTGGGCGACGGCGGCGCCGTCCTCACCGACGACGCGGAACTGGCCGACCGGTTACGGCTGCTGCGCAACTACGGCTCCCGCGAGAAGTACGTGCACGAGGTGCAGGGATACAACTCCCGTCTGGACGAGATCCAGGCCGCGGTGCTCGCCGCGAAACTACCTCACCTGGACGGCTGGAACGAGCGGCGCCGCGCCGTCGCCCGGCGCTACACGGAGGCGTTCGCCGCGCTGCCCGGCATCGTCGTGCCAAGGGTGGCGCCCTGGGCGGAGCCCGTCTGGCACCAGTACGTGCTGCGCGCCCCGCACCGCACGGCATTGCGCGAACGGATTCAGGAGGCGGGCGTGGCGACCCAGATCCACTATCCGGTGGCCAACCACCGCGCACCCGCATACGCCGGTCAGCGGATCGCCCCGCCCGGTGGCCTGCCGCGGGCCGAACGGCTGGCGGAGGAGGTGCTGAGCCTGCCCATCGGTCCCCACCTGCCGGACGAGACCGTCGAGCGGGTCGTCGACGCCGTACGCACCGCGGCGCTGGACCTCGCCGGAACCGGGTCCCGGTAGGCGTTCACCGAGGTTCGGCCGGACGCTCAGGCCTCCTGGCCGTCCGCGCGCGGGCCGGTCCGCGTCGCGCGCACCCACCCGAGGAAGGCCTCCACCCCGTCGACGACGGCTTCGAAGCGCAGCGAGTGGAACAGGTCGAACGAGTGTTGCGCACCAGGAAGTTCGGCGTACAGCACGGGACCGGACGACGCGGCGCGCAGGGCCCGGGCGAAGGCGCGGGCGTTCTCGACGGGTACCAGCGTGTCCTTGTCGCCGTGCGCCAGGAAGAACGGTGGCGCGTCCGGGCGCAGATACGCCCACGGCGTGGAGGCCGGCCGGCCCTCGGTCACCGCGGGACCGTAGTAGCCGTACAGGGAGACGGCGGCGGCGACCGAGGTGTCCGCCTGCTCGAAACCGGGCTGGAAGACGGGGTCACCGGGGGTCAGTGCGGCCATGCACGCCATGTGGCCTCCCGCGGAACTGCCCGCGACGACCAGCGTCGACGGGTCGGCGCCGTACGCCCGGCCGTGCTCCCGCGCCCAGACGATCACCTTCTTGGCGTCGACGAGGTGGTCGGGGAACCTGGCATCGGGCATCAGGCGGTAGTTCGCGCTCACGCACACCCAGCCCCGGCTCGCCAGCCGGTAGAGCAGGGGACGCGCCTCGCGGTCCTTGCGGCCGCTGTAGAAGCCGCCGCCGTGGAAGTAGACCAGGGTGGGGGCGCCCTCGGGACGGGAGCGGTGACGGTAGACGTCGAGCAGGTTGCGGCGGCCCGCTTCTCCGTAGCGGATGTCCGCGACCCGCTCGACGTCCCGGCGGCGCACGAGGAACGGCCGGAACAGGATGCGGGCGAGCGGGGGACGACGGCGCAGGCTGGCGGCGGTGCCGGGGGCGAGGGCGGAGCGCCAGCCGGCCCCGAGGCCCTCACTCAGGGCGTCCTCGACCACCGGGCGCGCCCGCAGCCCCCGGTGGATCACGACCCCCAGCCCGGCCGTGGTGAGCACGGCCGCCCCGAGCACGGCCCGGCCACCGGGAGAGGCGACATCGCCCTGGGCGAACGCCGGCAGGGTCGAGGCGACGATCCAGTAGAGGCCGAGGAACGGCAGTTCGTTGAGCACCAGGCCGAAGCGGAAACTCAGGGCGCCCAGCAGCCATGGCCGGCGCGGGGCGACGGCGGCGAAAAACGTGCACCACGTGACGAGGGCGGTCGCCACCAAGTAACCAATCGGCATGCCGCGAACTGTATCAACGGCCATGTCAGGGCAGTTAGTTGTTTCCCTAGAAGGTCCGGAATCCACGCTCTGGGCCGGTGTTCGCGTGGATACGCTTCGTCAGACATTCACCATTGTGTTCTGCGAAGGGGCGAACGTGGCGGAGCTTGTCGAACTGGGCGGCAGCCTGAAGGTCTACACACAGAGCCCGCTCGAAGCGCAGTACATCTACGACGAGATATTCGAGCAGGGTTGCTACGACGGGATCGAACTCGCCGAGAGGCCTCTCGTTTTCGACATCGGCGGGAACATCGGAATGTTCGTCCTGTTCATCAAGAACAAGTACCCGGACGCCGAAGTGGTCTCCTTCGAACCGATGCCGGATTCCATCGAACTCTTCAACACGAACATGGCGCTGCACGGTCTCGACGATGTCACCCTGCACCGCACGGCACTCGGCAGCGTGCCGGAATCCGCGGTCACCTTCTCCTTCTTCCCCATGCTTCCGGCCAACTCGACCAGGTACCCGGAGATCAAGGAGCTGCCGAAGGCGCAGATGGCCGAGAAGGTGGACCGGGCGCTGGTGGACCAGATGTACCACGCCGAGAAGGTGACCGTCGGCGTCGAGCGGCTCGCGGCGTTCCTCCCGGAGGACCGCGACGTCGATCTGCTCAAGGTCGACGTGGAGGGCGCCGAGGCCGACGTGCTGCTGGGTATCGACGATTCCCAGTGGTCGCGGATTCGTCGGGCGATCGTAGAAGTGGCTGACCTGGACGGGCAGTTGGAGCGGGTATGCGACATCCTGCGCAAGGCCGGCTTCGAGGTCGTTCCGGAGCGGGCCCCTCTCACCGAGGAGGAGAACCGCTACTACATGGTGCACGCCGCACGCCACTGACGCCTTCGCTTTCACTCCTGCCTTCCTTCGTGCTTTTCACTTCTGTGCCGGCCGTCATCCGCTCCGGCCCTTTTCCACGTCGGCCCTTTCCCCTGTCGAGGTGACAGCGTGGCTCTCGCATCCATATTCGGTACGAACCTCTTCCACTACGAGCCGAGCGGTGTCGTCGAGTTCTACGAGGCATATCCGGCGGTACGCGACTCCTTCGCCGAGGCCTCCCGGTGGACGGGCCTGGACATCGAGCCGCTCCTGTACCAGAACGGCTCCTACGAGGACGAGACGCAGCGGATCCGGGCGGTCTCCGTGGGGCTCGCCGCCGCCCAGCTCGGCATCCAGGACGTACTCGTGGAGAAGGGCCTGCTCCCCGACGCGGTCGGCGGGCTCAGCCTCGGCGGACTGGTCGGCAGCTGCGTCGCCGGCTCGATCGGGCGACGGGATCTCATGCGGATGCTCGTGGAGGCGGACCACGACTCCCAGCAGCCCGGTGGGGAGCGGGCCGAGGGCATCGCGTCGGCGTACCTGAGCCTGGACTTCGACCCCGACCACTACTACGGGGAACAGCGCGAAGGAGTTTTCCTGAGCGCCGACTTCGGCTGGGACGCCGAGGGCAGAATCCGGATCGCCATGCTCAGCGGTTACCGCGACGCCCTGGAGAAGCTCGCCTCGGAGGAACCGGAAGGCCTCATCAACGTCACCGAGGGCGCGGACCTCGCCGTGCACAGCCCGCTGCGGTGGCGGAACCGGGAGCTGACGCGGGCCCAGGTGGCCCCGATCCCCTTCTCGGACCCGCAACTGCCGCTGTGCTCGTGCCTGGAGCAGCGGACGCTCGGCACCGCCGAGGAGGTGCGGGAGATGTTCGTGGACAACGTCGTCAAGCCGATCAGCCTCGTGCATCTGAACGAGGAACTGCAGCGGCACGGCACCCAACTCGCCCTGGTGGTGGGCCCATCACCCGTCATGAACGCCCTGAAGTATCCGTTCCCGACGGTCTTCGTCGACTCCCCCGCAGCCGTGTCGCAGGCGGTCGCAGCGGTCTTCGAACACGGCGTCCGCCTGCGACGCGCCTGACACCGCACGGCCGGACGGGACCCCGTCCGGCCCGGGGCCGATTCGCCTAGTAGAGGCCCTCGGGCCGGTCCGCGGAGACCTGGAGGGGCTGGACGTTGGCGACTCCGTCGCATGGCCAGTCGGGCGAGGCGCGGTGGCGGATCGCCTGATCGCGCTCGAGGACGTTGGGCAGGAAGAGGTCCTCCTGGAGCACGGTCAGCCGCACCCGGCCGACCTCGCCGTACTCCACGACCCGCGTCGGGTCGTCCTTGTCGACGACGGCCATCGTCGTGTGCGGGAACCCCGGTACGTACGGCAGGGTGGCCCCGCCGTCGGGCGAGGGCAGACCGTAGCCGTTTCCGAAGGTGTTGCCGTAGGTGGTGCCGATCACCCCGTTCGGCATGGCCGCGGTGAGCCTGCGGTACGCGTCCGGGGTGAACTGGGTCCCGCCGAGGGCGACACCGCGCAGGGCTGCCACCAGGTCGGGGCGGCGGTTGATCAGGGCCTGCACGGTCGCGGGGGTGGTGCGCAGGTAGTCGACCGGGCGAGTGCCGAGGACGTCGACGATCTGGTCGGTCACGTGGTCGACGTACTCCTGCATCTCGGCGAGCCGGCCGCCGCGGATGAGGGTCTTGATCCAGCGGGGGTCCAGGTCGATCGCGTAGACGGTCGAGCCGAAGATCTCGGCCAGGTGGTTGAGTTCCTGGCCGACGACATGGGGACCGCTGGGCCCGGCGTCGAGCCAGACCCGCCCGGGTTCGAAGCCGGCCGTCTCGCGGCCGCGCTGGTGCCAGGCGGTCCACTGGAGTGCCATCGCCTCGGTGTAGAAGACGCGGCAGGGCCTGCCCGTGGTGCCGCCCGACTCGAAGACGCGTCCCCGCAGCGGCCGGGGCACGCTCTGCGGCACGAGATCGGCCGGGTCGAGGTCCCGCAGCAGCGCCAGGTCGAAGGAGCCGAACGCGGACAGCTCGTCGTAGCGGGTGATCTCCAGGGGGTCGAAGCCGAGGTCGGAACGCTGCTTCAGCCAGTACGCCGAGCCGCCCTCCGGGTCGAAGTGACGCCGCAGCACATGCCGCGTCCAGGCGTCGAGATCCTGCGCCAGCCAGCCGTCGGTCAACGCCCTCAGCGTCTCCGTGCGCATCTTCACCAACATGGCGTCAGTATCCGGGGCGGCACAGTGGGGGAATCCTTAGAGCGCGGCTCGCGGGGGCGGCGGGGCGGCCTGCCCGCAGGGGCCGGGCCCGGCGGGGAGACCGCCGGGCCCGGCCTGACACATCCGGCTCAGCTGCCCATCGGCCAGGGCACGTCCGGCGACAGGTAGTAGTTCACCCGCGCCTCACGCAGCCGCGGGCCCTGAGCGGCCAGCCGCCGCTTGAAGGTGTCCCAGTCGTGCGCGGACGCCTTCGCCCAGCCGATCTCCGCGACCGACAGCAGCCGCGGGAAGGCGAGGCCCTCCAACTGGTTGATCCCGAACACCGTCTCGGTCCACAGCGGCGCCTCGACACCGGCGATCGCGTTCACGGGCAGACCGGCGATCTGCTCCTCCGGCTTCCAGGCGTAGGACTTCTCCACGGTGGACGTGCCGACCCAGGAGTTGCCCACCGGATACTCCGGCAGATCGGCCGTGTACTTCATGTCGAGGTACGTGTGGGCGGCCGGAGCCATGACGACCTTGCCGCCCGCCTCGGCGGCGGAGATCATCTGCCCGTCGTTGAGGCCGGGGGCCCAGACCTCGGTCATCGACCCCGACGGGTTCAGCGAACCCGCCGCTTCCTGCCAGCCGAAGACCTTCTTGCCGTGCTTCTCGACGAGCTTTTCGACCTTCTCGAAATAGCCGTCGAGTTCCTTCTGCGTCCTGCCGCTGGCCTCGTCGCCGCCTATGTGGAGGTACGGGCCGGGCGTGAGGTCGGCGAGCTCACCGATGACGTCGTCGAGGAACTCGTACGTGTCCGGATCGTCGAGGCACAGCGCGCCCTCCTCGCTCTGCACCCAGCCGGTGTACGGCTCCGGCGCGGTGCCGTCGCAGTTCAGCTCGGCGTAGGAGGCCAGGGCCGCGTGCGAGTGGTTGGGCCCCTCGATCTCGGGGACCACCGTGACACCGCGCTGGGCGGCGTACCGGACGAGTTCCCGGTACTCCTCCTGCGTGTAGGAGCCGCCCATCAAGCCGCCGACACCGCTGCTGCCGCCGACCTTGGTCAGCTCCGGGCGCTCCTTGATCTCGATGCGCCAGCCCTGGTCGTCGGTGAGGTGCAGATGCAGGTAGTTGATCTTGTAGCGGGCGATGGTGTCGATGTACTTCTTCACGTCCGTCGCCGGCAGGAAGTGCCGGGCCACGTCGAGCATGGCACCACGGTAGGCGTAGCGCGGTGCGTCGGCGATGCGGCCGGCCTGGACCCGCCAGGGACCCGGCATCCGCTGCTGCCGTTCGACCTTGACCGGGAACAACTGGCGCAGGGTGGCGACCCCGTTGAGGAGTCCCGCCCGGTCATCGGCCCGGATGGTGACGGCCCGGGAGGTGACGTCCAGCTGGTAGCCCTCGGTCTTGGTGACCGAGTTGGCCCCGCCCAGGGCCAGCACGATGCCCTCCGGCTCGGTGCCGGCCCGGAGCGTGCGCACCGGCAGGTCGTAGCCGGTGGGCTTGCGCAGCAGGCCGGCCAGGAAGTCGGCGGCCGCCTTGGCGTCCGCCGAGCCGTCGGTCGCGTAGATCGCGTCGTCCGGGCCCAGGGCGAAGGAACCCTGCATAGTGCGGACCTGGGCGGGCAGCGGAACCACCTTGGTCAGCGGGACGGCGCCCGGCGTCCCCGAGGGCCCGCCGAGTGACGGCGTCGCCGCGGAGAGGGAGGCTGTGACCGCCACCACGACCCCGAGGACCGTGACTTTCTTGCTCCGGGAGCGGAGGCGCCCCGGGGGTTTCGCTCTTGCCTTCATGTATGACCGTGTCCTTCTGTCGAAACTCGATGGTGTCCTGAACCCATCGGTGACCAGCTTGGCGAACTCGGTCCAGTGGGAGCCCTAGTCTTCGCGGTCCAGTGGGTGCCCTAGTCTTCGCGTCACTCGCTCGATGCGGCACGCGGGGCGTGTACATACTCGCGCCGTGAACGGACGACCGGCGCACGACGGACCACCGCAGCGGCACGGAGACGGCCGGTTCGGCGGCCACATCGGTGTCTTCACCTTCCCCGCGTACGCGCACATCGCGCCCGCCGTACCGATGCTGGCCGAGCTGGTGCGGCGTGGCCACCGGGTCAGTTGCTTCGTCACGGAGCGGTTCGCCGGCCTGGTCCGGGGCACCGGGGCGGAGCCCGTCGTCTACCCGTCCGCGTTTCCGTGGGCCTCAGGTCCCTCCGGTACGGCGCTGGAGAACATTCTCGACTTCTTCGAGGAGGCGATCGCCCCGCTGCACAGGGCGGTGACCCACTTCGACGGCGACCGGCCCGACCTCCTCGCCCATGATCTGGCGGCCTGTGAGGCGGCTCGGCTGCTGGCCCGTGCCTGGGACGTCCCGGTGGTGCAGCTCTGCCCGACCATGGCCTCCGGCCCGGGGTTCTCGATGGGCGAGCGGCAGGGCCGGGAGGCCTCGGGGCCGCCCCCGGAGCCGATCGACCCGGCGGATCCGGCGATCACCTCGTTCGTCGGGCGCAAGGCGGAACTGCTCGCCCGGCACGGCCTCGACGGCGTCCCGGCCGACGGCCCCGGCGCCGAGCACGGCCCCAACGTGGTCTTTCTGCCGAAGGCGTTCCAGATCGCCCCGGAGACGTTCGACGACCGGTTCGCCTTCATCGGCCCGTGCCTGGACGACGCTCCGGCCCCGGACGACTGGCGTCCGCCGGAGGGCCGCCGGGTGCTGCTGCTGTCGCTCGGCAGTTCCCACACCCCCGACCAGGCCGACTTCCTGCGCGGTTGCGTCACCGCGCTCGCCGGCACACCGTGGCATGTCGTGGTGACCCTCGGTCATCGCGTCACCGCCGCCGAACTCGGCCCCCTGCCCGGCAACGTCGAGGTCCACCAGTGGCTGCGCCACCCCGAAGTCCTGCGGCACGCCGCCGCGTTCATTACGCACGCCGGCATGGGCAGCGTCATGGAGTCCCTCTTCCACGGGGTTCCGATGGTGCTCGTGCCGTACCACATCGACCAGCGGGTCATCGCCCGGCAGGCGGCCGAACTCGACCTGGGCCGGGTCCTGCTCCGCGAGGCGGCCGGCGGAGACGCTCTGCGCACGGCCGTCGACGAGGTCACCGGAAGCCCCCGTGTCGCGGCCGCCGTGGCCGAGATGCGCCGGCATGTGATCGAAGCGGGCGGCGCGCCCCGGGGCGCGGACGTCGTCGAGGCTCTGATGCGTCGTCGTCCCGCCCGTCCATACACCCTCAACGCGCCACCTATGGAGGTGACTCAGCCATGAAGGGCATCATCCTCGCCGGAGGCGCCGGAACGCGCCTGCACCCCGTGACCCTTGCCGTCTCCAAGCAGCTGCTCCCCGTCTACGACAAGCCGATGATCTACTACCCGCTGTCCGTGCTCATGCTGGCGGACATCCGGGACATCCTCATCATCTCCACGGCCGAGGACCAGCCGCTCTTCCAGCGGCTGCTCGGCGACGGCTCAGAACTGGGACTGCGGCTCAGCTACGCCGTCCAGGCCGAACCCAACGGTCTGCCCGAGGCGTTCGTCATCGGCGCGGACTTCGTCGGCGACGACTCCATCGCGCTGATCCTCGGCGACAACATCTTCTACGGTCCCGGCATGTCCGATTTCCTGCGGGACAGCCGCGACAGCCTGGACGGGTGCGTGCTGTTCGGCTACCGCGTCTCCGACCCGGAGCGCTACGGCGTCGGCGAGGTCGACGACCAGGGCCGGCTCATCGGCATCGAGGAGAAGCCGGAACGGCCGCGCACCGACCGCGCCATCACGGGCCTGTACCTCTTCGACAACCGCGCGCTCGACATCGCCAAGAACCTCACACCGTCGGCGCGCGGCGAGCTGGAGATCACCGATGTCATCCGCCGCTACCAGCAGGAGGGCAAGGCGAAGGTGATCGACCTCGGTCGCGGTTTCGCCTGGCTGGACACCGGCACCCACGACTCGCTCATCGACGCCGGCCAGTACGTCCAGGTGCTGGAGCGGCGCCAGGGCGTACGCATCGCCTGTATCGAGGAGATCGCCCTGCGCCGCGGTTTCATCGACGCCGAGGCCTGCCACCGGCGCGGCGCGCGCCTGCCCAAGTCCGGATACGGCGAGTACGTGATGCGCGTCGCCGAGAAGCAGAAGGAGCTTCGATGACCGGCCGGCACATCGCCTTCTTCAACTACGCGGCCCACGGCCACGTGAACCCGACCCTGCCGGTCGTCGCCGAGCTGGTACGCCGCGGCCACCGGGTGACCTACGTGGTCGCCGAGCAGTTCGCGGACGTGGTCGCCGCGACCGGCGCCGAGGTGATCGGGTACCACTCCGTCGTGCCGAAGTCCTGGAACACGGTGGCCATCCCGGCGAAGATCACCGGCAACGACATGGCGGAGGCGGCGGTGGTCCACCTCTCCGAGGCGTTCGCGCCCCTGGACGAGGTGGAGAAGCGGCTGGGCGACGACCGGCCCGACGCGATGGTGTACGACGCGTTCGGTTATGCGTCCGGGCGGCTGCTGGCGCGCAAGTGGCAGGTGCCCTCGGTGCTGACCGCCACGACGTTCGTGGTCAGCGAGGCCTGCAACCCGTACGCCGCGCTCGCCGGGTCGATGACCCCGCCCGACCCCGGTCACCCGGCGCTCGCCGAGCACCGCGATCTGCTGCGCGCCACGCTGGACGCGCACGGACTCGGCGGGCTGTCGAACGAGGAGTTCACCGGCGCCGCCGAGGAGCGCACGATCGTCTTCGTGCCGCCCGAGTTCCAGCCGGGCGTGGAGACGTTCGACGAGCGGCACGTCTTCGTCGGTCCGTGCATCGGGGACCGGGCCCTGCAGGGCGAGTGGCGGCGCCCGGACGACGGACGCCCGGTGGTGCTCGTCGCACTCGGCAGCTTCGGGTACGAGAACCAGGCGGCGTTCTACCGCGACGCTCTGGCCGCGCTGGCCGATCTGCCCTGGCACGTCGTGATGTCGCTCGGCGGCCTGGTCGGCCCGGACGATCTGGGCCCGCTCCCGGCGAACGTCGAGGCCCGGCCCTGGGTGCCGCAGTTGTCGGTCCTGGAACACGCGTCGGCCTTCGTCTCGCACGCCGGGATGGGCAGCACCATGGAGTCGCTGTCGTTCGGCGTGCCGCCGGTCGTGGTGCCCCGCACCGGCGAACAGGACCTGGTCGCCGCACGGGTGGCCGAGCTGGGCCTGGGCCGTGCCATTGCTCCGGGCGAGCTGACCGCCGACGGCCTGCGGGCCGCGGTGCTCGGGCTCACCGAGGACACGGCCACCCGGAGCCGGGTGCGGGAGCTGTCGGCGAGCATCGCGGCACGACGCGGGCCCGCGCTCGCCGCCGACGCGATCGAGGCCCGGGCGGCCTCGGCATGACCGGTCCTTCCCCGGTGGAACCCGGTGGTCCGCCCCGGCACTTCGCCTTCCTGCCCTACCCGGCGTACGGTCACATGGTGCCGGTTCTTCCGGTGGTCTCCGAACTCGTGGCGCGAGGCCACCGCGTGACCTGCTTCACCACCGACGCGTTCACCGACCGGGTCCGCGAGACGGGCGCCGAGGCGCGCCTGTACGACCCACCGCTCTCGTCCGACCCGCCGCCGGACGTCATCGACGCCGACGAATGCGCGCGCGCCCCGCTGAAGCTCCTCGAGGCGAGTACCGCCGTACTGCCGGCGATCGAGTCCCGCTTCGTGGACGGACCGCCGGACGCGGTTGCGTACGACACGACGCTGTGGCTGACGGGGCGCCTGCTGGCCACGCGGTGGGCGTGCCCGAGCGTGCAGCTGTCGCCGACGTTCATCTCCAACGAGCACTTCAACCTCTCCGATCGGCACCAGGAGTTCGCCGGGCGGATCGATCCGGCGCATCCGGCGATCGTGACGTTCGGCAAGCGGCTGACCGAGATCGTGACCGGCAGCGGTTTGGCGGCGGAACAGCAGGCCGAACTGTTTTACGGGCGGCGGGAGTTCACTGTGGCGTTCGTGCCGAAGGCGTTCCAGTTCGCCGGTGACACGTTCGACGAACGGCATGTCTTCGTGGGTCCGACGGTCTCGGGCCAGGACGGGGCGTGGCAGCCGCCGTCCGACGGCAGACCAGTGCTGCTGGTCTCGCTGGGCACCACCGTGAACAACCGGCCGGACTTCTTCCGCGCGTGCGTGGCGGCCTTCGCCGACCTGCCCTGGCACACCGTACTCGCGCTCGGCAACCGGGTCTCCCCCGCCGAGCTGGGGCCCCTGCCGCCTCATGTGGAGGCGCACTCCTGGGTACCGCTGAGCGCTGTCCTGCGGCACGCCTCGGTCTTCCTCTGCCAGTCGGGCATGGGCAGCATCCTGGAAGGGCTGCGCGCGGGAGTGCCCATGGTCGTCGTCCCGCACCACCCCGAGCAGCACGTCAACGCGGCCCGGTTGTCCGAGCTGGGCCTGGCCCGGGTGGTACAGCGCGAGGACGCGACCGCCGGGGCCCTGCGCGCGGCCGTGCTGGACGTCGCGGGCGACACCGCTCTGCGTGCCCGCGTCGGGGCCATGCGGCGGCATGTGGACTCGGCCGGTGGAGCCTCCCTGGCGGCCGACGCGATCGAACGACGGCTGCGTGCCGTGACCTTGGAGACGCCATGACCCACCCGGATTCCCGTCCCGCCACCCACCCGGACGCCTCCCAGGGCGCCGGACCCGGCACCGACACCCCGCGCGGTGGCCGGAGCGACGGGTCCCCGGAAACGGAGGCCGGGGAGGCTTCCGCCGTGCCGGTCACGTTGCCGGTGGCGCGTGGCTGTCCCTTCGATCCGCCGGCCGCGTACACGGCTCTCCGCGAGGAGGCCCCGGTCACGCCGCTGGCGTTGACCGTCGGGCCGGGCGGGGGCAGGGGCTGGCTGGTCACCCGGCTCGCGGACGCCCGGGCGGTGCTGAGCGACCGCCGCTTCAGTCATCGCAACGAACTGATCGGCCTGCCCATACCGCCGCCCTTCCCGATGGCCGGGTACGCGCCGTCGCCCGCCGCGCCGGGTGCCTTCATCAAGATGGACCAGCCCGGCCACTCGCGCTACCGCCGTCTGGTGACCCGCCGGTTCACGATGCGCGCGATCGCCGCACTGACGCCGGTCATCACCCGGCTGACGACGGAGCACCTCGACGCCATGGCCCGCTCCGAAGGGCCGGTGGATCTTGTCACCGCGTTCGCCGAGCCGCTCCCGGTCCAGGTGATGTGCGAGATGTTCGGCGTCCCGGACGCCGTACGCGATCCCCTCGCCCGGCACTTCGCGGTGCTGTCCCGGATGTCGTACACCGTCGAGGAGCTGGTCGCCGCGTGCACGGCCATCGCCGAGCTGCTGACGGACCTGGTGACGACGCGGCGCGGGAAGCCCGGCACGGACCTGCTGAGCGAGCTGGCCGGCAACGGGGAACTCACCGACGAGGAGGTCGTCAACATCGCCTGGGCGCTGCTCGGCGGCGGCTTCGACACCACCGCGAACATGATCGCCCTGAGCACGTTCGCGCTCCTCACGCACCCCGAGCAGCTCGCCACCCTGCGCGCCCGGCCGGAACTGGCCGACGACGCGGTCGAGGAGCTGTTGCGCTATCTCACCATCTCCCATCTGGGAGCGAGCCGCGCCGCACTGACGGACGTCGAGCTGAACGGCGTCCGGATCGGAGCGGGTGACACGGTCGTGGTGGCGCTGCCCGCGGCGAACCGGGACCCCGCGCACTTCCCGGCCCCGGAACGGCTGGACATCACCGCCTCCGCCCAGGGCCATGTGGCCTTCGGACACGGCGAGCACCAGTGCATCGGCCAGCACCTGGCGCGCAGCGTGCTGCGCATCGCGCTGCCGGCGCTGTTCGACCGCTTCCCGGACCTGCGCCTGGCGACCGACCCCGAGAAGGTCCCGCTGCGCCTGGACATGCTGCACTACGGCGTGCACGAGCTGCCGGTCGCCTGGGGCGCCGAGGGCTGACCGCGACAACGGAGGTGGGGGGGGGGGGAAGGGGGGGGGGGGGGGCCCCCCCCCGGGGGGGGGGTGTGCCCCCCCCCCTAGTCACCCTCCTGTTTGTTTTTCGCCCCCACCCCCCCCTTCTCCCCCCCCCCCCCAAGACCCCCCCCCCCCCTCCCCCCCCCCCCCCCCCCCCCCCCCCCCCCCCCCCCCCCCCCCCCCCCCCCCCCCCCCCCCCCCCCCCCCCCCCCCACCTCCGCGTGGTGCCGTGCCGTCAGCCCTCGTCAGGCCACCGTTCGGGGTGTTCGCGGTACCACCGCACCGTGCTCTCCAGCCCCTGGTCGAACTCGATCGCCGGGCTGAAGCCCAGCTTCGTGATCTTGCCGAAGTCCAGGGCGTACCGCAGGTCGTGGCCCTTGCGGTCGGCGACGTGGTGGATCAGCGCCGGGTCCGCGCCGCACAGGTCGACGAGCCGGCGCGCGATCGAGGCGTTGGTCACCTCGACGCCGCTGCCGATGTTGTAGATCTCGCCGGGCGCCCCGTCGGTGAGCACGAGCTGGAGCGCCGTGCAGTGGTCGGCGACGTGCAGCCATTCCCGGACGTTGCGGCCGTCGCCGTAGAGCGGCACGGGTCTGCCGCGCAGCAGGTTGGTGATGAACAGCGGGATGAGCTTCTCGGTGTTCTGGTACGGGCCGTAGTTGTTGGAGCAGCGGGTGATCCGGACATCCAGGCCGTGAGTGCGCCAGCAGGCCCGTGCGATCAGGTCGCTGCCGGCCTTCGACGCCGAGTACGGCGAGTTGGGCAGCAGGGGCCACTCCTCGTCCCACGCACCGGACTCGATCGAGCCGTACACCTCGTCGGTGGACACGCACAGCACCGTCGTCACGCCGTGGCGCAGACAGCCGTCCAGGAGCAGCTGGGTTCCGAGCACGTTCGTCGACACGAACGGCGCCGCGCCCACCAGCGACCGGTCGACGTGCGACTCGGCCGCGAAGTGGACCACCACGTCATGGCCGGGCAGTGCCCGTGCGAGCGCGTCGGCGTCGCGGATGTCCCCCTGCACGAACGTCAGCCGTTCGTGGCCGAGCGGCAGGTTGTCCGTGGTGCCCGCGTAGGTGAGCAGGTCGAACACGGTGACTTCGGCGTCCTCGTACCCGGCGTACTCGCCGGCGAGCATCGCGCGGACGTACTGCGAGCCGATGAACCCCGCGCCGCCCGTGACAAAGACCTTCACGTCGCTCCGCCCCTCAGCCGACCGGCAGGACCTTGAGCGAGCGGCGCTGTACGCCGTCGCCGGAGTCCGCGATCGAGGACAGGTGCGAGACGACCCGCTCGGTGGCGGGGTCGTTCGCCGGGTCGTCGTGCACGCGCAGGATGTCGTACGTGGTGCTGCGCTGGGCCGGCACGCGGTCGGCGCCCCGGATCAGATCCAGCAGCTCGGACAGGTTGGAGCGGTGCCTGGCCCCGGCCGACGACACCACGTTCTCCTCCAGCATGATGGAGCCCAGGTCGTCGGCGCCGTAGTGCAGCGTCAGCTGGCCCATCTCCTTGCCGGTGGTCAGCCAGGAGCCCTGGATGTGCGGCACGTTGTCGAGGAAGAGCCGGGCGATGGCGATCAGGCGCAGGTACTCCAGCGGCGTCGCCTGCGTCTGCCCCTTCAGCTTGTTGTTCTCCGGCTGGTAGGTGTACGGGATGAACGCCCGGAAGCCTCCGGTGCGGTCCTGCACGTCACGGATCATCCGCAGGTGCTCGATGCGCTCGGCGTTGGTCTCGCCGGTGCCCATCAGCATCGTGGTGGTGGACTCCACGCCCAACCCGTGCGCGATCTCCATGATCTCCAGCCAGCGCTCGCCCGACTCCTTCAGCGGGGCGATGGCGTTGCGGGCGCGGGCGGGCAGCAGTTCGGCGCCGGCGCCGGCGAACGAGTCGAGACCCGCCTGCTTGATCCGGCCGATCGCCTCGTCGACGGAGACGCCCGAGACCTTCGCCATGTGCTCCACCTCGGACGCGCCGAGCGAGTGGATCACCAGCTCCGGGAACCGCTCCTTGATGGAGCGGAACATGCCCTCGTAGTACTCGACCCCGTAGTCGGGGTGGTGACCGCCCTGGAACATGATCTGGGTACCGCCGAGCTCCACGGTCTCCGCGCAGCGGCGCAGGATGTCGTCGAGGTCGCGGGTCCAGCCCTTCTCGGTGTCCTTCGGGGCCGCGTAGAAGGCGCAGAACTTGCACGCCGTGACGCACACGTTGGTGTAGTTGATGTTCCGCTCGATGATGTATGTCGCCAGGTGCCCCTTGTCGGGGTAGCGGCGGCGGCGTGCGGCGTCCGCGGCCTGCCCGAGCGCGTGCAGGGGCGCGTCCCGGTAGAGCTCGAGCGCCTCGTCGGGCGTGATACGGCCTCCGGTGGCGGCACGGTCCAGAACAGCGGTGAGATGACTGGGCGGGTTGGCCACGTCGGGCCACCTTTCTTCTCTTGGGTGGTCGGGCTCGCGGTGCTATGCCGCGTGCTCGGTGTCCAGCAGGCCGATCCGCACGTCCGGCGGGAACCCGGCGTCGTCGCCGCCGACCCGACGGGCGAATTCACGAAGGCCCGCCAACTGCCGCTCGCCCAGACTGAAGTCGAGCGCGGACAGGTAGTAGCGCCTGAGGGTGGCGGCGTCGAACTCCGCCCAGCGGGCGGCCTTGCGGCACACCTCGTCGATCTCGGCGAGGAACAGCTCGCGCGAGGCGAGGAAGCCGGAGTGCACCTCGTGGACCAGGTCGGGATGATCCGCGAGGAAGTCGCGCCGGGCCGCGAACACGGCGAACACGAACGGCAGCCCGGTCCACCGGCGCCACATGTCGGCCAGGTCGTACACCTCGAACCCCAGGGTGTCCGCCTCCAGGAGCGAGGCGCGCAGCGCGGAGTCGCCGATCACCACGGCCGCGGGGGCGTCCGCCAGCATGGTCGGCAGATGCGGCGGACAGGTGAAGTACCGCGGCCGCACACCGATGTGGTCGGTGAGCAGCAGCTCGGCGAGGCGTACGGAGGTGCGGCTGGTGGTGGTGCAGGCGAGCGGGAGGCCGTCCAGCTGCGCGAGGGGCACCTTGCTCACCAGCAGGCAGGACATCACGGGTCCGTCCGCGCCCACCGCGATCTCGGGCAGGACCACCAGCTCGTCGGCGTGCCGCAGGTACTCCATGACGCTGATCGGGCCGATGTCCAGTTCACCGGAGACCAGGGCGTCGCTCAGCCGGTCGGGGGTGTCCCGGCGCAGGTCGAGGTCGAGCAGACTGCCCGTGCGGGCCAGACCCCAGAACAGGGGCAGGCAGTTGAGGAAGTCGATGTGACCGACGCGCGGCCGGCCGGCCGTGGGGCGAGGGCCTTCGGTGGCCGGCCGGCGGCCGGTGACCGTCGTCATCAGTCGTCGGCCGCGTCCGGTCCGAAGACCTCGACGCCGTCGTGCACCCGGCGCACGTGGATGCAGTCACCCGGACACTCCTTGGCGGAGTCGGTGACGTCGCGCAGGGCGATGGTGGGCACCACGACGGTGGCACCCGTGTCCTGGAGCAGTTCGCCGTCCGTGTCCTTGACATAGGCCAGGCCGTCGACGTCCAGTTCGAAGATGTCGGGCGCGTACTGGCAGCAGATGCCATCACCCGTGCACAGATCCTGGTCGATCCAGACCTCTAGGGTCTCCTCCTGCGCGGTCATCGCGCACACCTACCGATCCTTGTCGTGGTTGTGGGCACCGGGCTCAGACCCGCATGGGCTGGGGGGACTCCCGGCGGGCCGGGTCCGGGCCCTCGTACTCCCGGATGACCTCGTAGCGCGTGTTGCGCTCGACGGGCCGGAAGCCGGCGTCGCGGATCATGTCGAGCAGGCCCTCGCGGGACACCTTGTCCGGGGTGCCGTAGCCGTCCGCGTCGTGAGTGATCTTGTACTCGACGACCGAGCCGTCGATGTCGTCGGCTCCGTGGCTGAGGGCGAGCGCGGCGGTGCCCAGGCCGTGCATCACCCAGAAGACCTTCACGTGCGGCACGTTGTCGAAGAGCAGCCGCGAGACGGCGAACGTCTTGAGCGCCTCGGCCGGCGTGGCCATCTTCGTCTTCGCCATCAGCCGGTTGCGTACGACGCCGTCCATCGAGTCATGGAAGTCGTGCTGGTAGCGCAGCGGGATGAAGACCTGGAAGCCGCCGGTCTCGTCCTGCAGCTCCCGCAGCCTGAGGACGTGGTCGACGCGGTGCCGCGGCTCCTCGATGTGTCCGTAGAGCATGGTGCACGGCGTCTTGATGCCCTTGGAGTGGGCCAGACGGTGGATGCGCGACCAGTCCTCCCAGTGGGTCTTGTGGTCGACGATCTGCTGTCGGATCTCCCAGTCGAAGATCTCCGCGCCACCGCCGGTCAGGGACTCCAGACCCGCGTCGATCAGTTCGTCGAGGATCTCCTCGGCGCTCAGCCCCGAGATCTGCTCGAACCAGTGGATCTCGGTGGCGGTGAAGGCCTTGACGGCCACGTTCTGCGGCAGGGCCTCCTTCAGCGCCCTGATCGAGCGCGGGTAGTAGCGCCAGGGCAGGGTGGGGTGCAGGCCGTTGACCACGTGCAGCTCGGTGAGCTGCTCCGACTCCATCTCCTTGGCCAGCTTGACCGCGTCCTCGATGCGCATCGTGTACGCGGCCTTCTCCCCCGGCTTGCGCTGGAAGGAGCAGTAGGCGCACGAGGCCGTGCACACGTTGGTCATGTTGAGGTGCCGGTTGATGTTGAAGTGGACGACGTCGCCGTTCTTGCGCGTCCGTACCTGATGCGCCAGCCCGCCGAGCCAGGCCAGGTCGTCGCACTCGTACAGGGCGATGCCGTCCTCACGGCTGAGCCGTTCGCCGGCCTCGACCTTCTGCTCGACCTCGCGTTTGAATCCTGCGTCCACCCGTGCCATCTCCTCAGATTCGGGTTCCGCCGTGGGAACGGTTCGCTCGGCCGCCAGCACAACAGCTGGGGCAGCGCAGCTCCATGCTGGCGGAGGCACCCCTAAGAGATTCCCTACAGCTCCGTTGCCCGGCCCCTGGCGCACCCGGCGGACCGTACCGTGAGCCGTCCCGAACGTTCGGACAAGGCACCCTCGGCGTAAGGAAGTTGACGCATGTCACGTACGGAGACCGCCACCCCCACACGGCGCACGGCCGGCGGGCGGTTCGTTTACATCATGATCGCGACGGGCGCGGCCGTGGCCGTCTGGCTCGTCGCGCATTCCCTCCTCGGCATCTCCCTCAGGGCGAAGACGGACGGCGACGAGGCCCAGGACGTGGGCCTCGTCGCGGTCGTCGGCGCGTCGCTCGTGGCCGGCCTGGCCGCCTGGGGCCTGGTGACGGTGCTGGACCGGACGACGGCGGCGGCGCGCACGGTGTGGATGGCAGTCGGCTCCGTCGTGTTCCTGCTGTCCCTGATGGGGCCGGCCGGGGCCGAGGGAACCGGGGCGAAGATCGCCCTGGCGTGCATGCACCTCGTGGTCGCGCTGGTACTCGTTCCCGGCCTCGCCCGCACCGCGCGCAGTCACTGAACAGCGCACCGGAGGTCACCCGTCCGCCGGGTGAACTCCGGTGCCGGGCACGGGAGCGTCAGTGTGCCGCGGCCTCCGCGACACTCGCGTGGAGCGCGTCGACGATGCGCTCCACCTGGTCGGCGACGACGATCAGCGGCGGGGCGACCGCGAGGACCGGCCCCTCACTGCGCACGACGACCCCCCGGGACAGGCATCCGCCGGCCACCTGGGCGGCGCGCTCGAACGTGTCGAACTCGATCCCGGCGAGCAGGCCCTCTCCCCGTACGTCGCGTACTCCGTCCAGTCCCTTGAGCCGGTCGGTCAGCCCGCCGAGGAGGAGCCGGCCCATGGCGTCGGCGTGCTCGACCAGCCCGTCCTCCTCGATCGTCCGCAGGACGGCCAGCGCGACCGCCGCGCCGAGGGCATGACCGCTCGTCGTGTGCCCGTGCCGCAGACCGCCGAGCATCGGGTCGCCGGCGAACACCTCGGCGACGGCCGTGGTCGTCGTGACGGCGGCGAGGGGCACGTATCCGGCCGTCAGCCCCTTCGCCAGGGTGACCAGGTCCGGGCGGATGCCCTCCCGCTGGTGTGCGAACCAGGCGCCGGTGCGGCCGAGACCGGTGGTCACCTCGTCGACGACCAGGAGGATTCCGTACCGGTCGCAGATCTCCCGCACCTCGCGCAGATACCCGGGTGGCAGGGGGCGGATCCCGCCGACGCCGAGCACCGGTTCCACGAAGAACGCGGCCACGTTCTCCGGCCCGGCCGCGAGGACGGCCCGCTCCAGCTCCGCCGCTCCGGACTCGGAGGCGTGCGGGCCCGCTATCTGGACGAACCCCTCGGGGCGGGGCCCGCATCCGGTCCACGCCAGCGGGGAGGCCGACATCGCCGCGGTGGCGAGCGTGGTCCCGTGGTAACCGTCGGCGAGCGAGATCACCGTGCTGCGCCCGGGCTCGCCGAGCAGCGCGTGGTGCATCCGGACGATCCGGATCGCCGCCTCCGCCGCCTCCGAGCCGGAGTTGCAGAACAGGGTGTGGCTCAGGGGCTCGCCCAGCAGCTGGGCCAGTCGGGCCGCGAGCCTGACGGCGGCCTCGTTCGACGCGCCCAGCAGCGCGTACGTCATGAGTTTGCCGGCCTGCTCGCCGAGGGCGGCCAGGATCTTGGGATGGCTGTAGCCGAGGGTCGCGTTGAACTGGCCGCTGCGGCCGTCCAGATAGGTGCGCCCGTAGGAGTCGGTGATCTCGCAGCCCTCGCCGGAGACGAGCACCAGCGGGTCGGCGCCTCCCATGGGGGTCCACGGGTGCAGCAGGTGGCGGCGGTCGAGTGCGGCCAGTTCGTCGCCGTCCGGCGCGTGGGCTGCGGGTGATGCGGTGTCGGTCATCGGCACGGCTCCAGGTAGAGGTCGGGGCGGGCTGGGGTGGTCATCGGCTACCACCGCACCGCGGCCGCCGCGGCGAAGTCACCGGCGTGGGCGAAGCCGGACAGTACGAGGAGATCGCCCTTGGCGATCCGTCCCTCGTCGCGGGCCTGGGTCAGGGTGACCGGGATACCCGCGCCGAAGAGGTTGCCGTACTGGTCGTAGGTGTCGAGGTGGCGTTCGGGCTTCAGTTCCAGCGCCGTGTGCCAGTTCTCCAGGAACATCCGGTTCGGCTGGTTGGTGATCAGCACGTCGATGTCGCTGGTCGGCGTGTCCAGCCGCGCGCACAGCTCGGAGGTGACCTGCGGCACCAGCCGGTTGCCGCGTGCGACGATCTGCTTGACCTTGCTCTCGGTGAAGCCGATGTCTATCTCGCCCTCGCCGGGTTCCCAGTACTTGCGGGTGTCCACGGCGAGCGTCATGTCGTTGGCGTACTCCACCCCGTGGTGGGTCACCACGTCGAGGATGGGCGATTCGTCGCCGGCCGAGAGGAACCCGACGCCGCAGCCGTCGCCGGGCACCGCGGCGTGCTTGCGGCCCCTCACCTCCGGCCGGGCGAAAAGCTGGCCCGCCATGTTCTGCACACTGCAGATCAGCGCCGTACGCGCCTGACCGGAGGCGATGAGGCTCCGGCCGAGCTTCATCAGGTACACGAACGAGGCACATCCGCTGTTGTGGACGTCGATGATCCACTCGGGGACCGGGTCGAGCCCCAGCCGGTCCACGATGTCGGCCCCGGCGCCGGTGAACGCGCGGTCGGGGAGTGCCACGTTCGTCAGGACGACGTCCACCCGGTCGTCGCCGAGGGCGCGCCGGCGCTCCAGCACCGGCCGGGCCGCCTCGACCGCCATGTAGGTGGCGGTCTCGTGCGGCGCCGCATGACGTCTGCGGGCGGGCGGCCCGAACATGACGCCGTCGGCGGGCGGCGCCTCGTCACCCGTGTAGAACGAGGTGTCGACGCTTTGCGCGGGCAGGTAGCTGCCCACGTCCGTGAGGCTGACCGGGATCACGCACCGACCTCCGCGCCGGCGGTGACCTCGATCGGCAGCCCCCGGCTGTGGCGGTACTCCAGGATCCGCTTGAGGTTCTCGAGCTCGATGCGGTGCCCCGCGAAGAACAGCGGCCACAGGTCGCCCACCCAGACCCGGTCCGGGCTCGGGGCCAGCTCGGGGTGGGGGTTCTTGTCGTAGTTGGGGTGGCGGCAGTTGGTCCAGATGACGACGGAGCCCGGCTTGCCCAGCACCAGCTCCGCGGGAACGATCCGGAAGAGGTAGATCATCCAGAGTTCCTCGCCCTGGTCCCAGGCGCAGTGGTAGTCGAGCGTCAGCGTCTCGCGGTTCGGCTTCAGCCGCATGAAGATCCGGGTGTCGTCGCCCAGGGTGTCCCAGCCGGCGTAGAGCCCGGGTTCGTCGGTCGGTTCGAACGAACGGGTGCTGACGGAGTACTCGTCCAGGCTGTTGATGTCGCAGAGGTAGTCGAAGACGTCCTCGGGCGGGCAGTCGATGTACTCCTGGACCGTGCAGAAGTCCCCGTACACCTCGTCGTGCGAGTACTGGGGCCGGGTGCCGGCCGTGGCGAGGGCGAGGATGTCCTCGCGGGGGGTGGTCTCGCACCGGATCAGGCCGGGGACGTCAGCCAACTGGTGTGACGCGGTCGCCATGAGCAGCTCCTGGTTCACTGGGAGGATCGTCGATCAGACGGAGGAAGGGCACGAAGGGTGGTGTCTCGTACGGGTCGGACTCCACGCAGACCAGCGCCGGTCCGGCACTGGCGTTCGTCTCGGCCAGGGCCCGGCGGAGCTCGTCGGGCGTGCTCGCCGAACGGGCGGTGAGCGTGGGGAACATGGCACCGGCGCCGGCCGCGATGTCGGCGGGCCGGAAGGTGTTGTACGAGTAGTCGGCCGCGTAGAGCAGTTGCTCCCGCAGGACGCACATCGCGTGGGCGTTGTTGTTGAAGATGACGAAGGTGACCGGCAGCTCGTGCTCGACGGCCGTGTGCACCTCCATGCCGTGGGCGTAGAAGCCGCCGTCCCCGGAGAGCACGTAGCTGCGCCGGCCGGTGGCGAACGCGGCTCCGATGCCGGCTCCGAAGCTGTGTCCCATCCCGCCCATGCCGAGGGCGAGGACGAACTGTCCGCGGCGGGGCACGGACAGATGGTGGATGGCAGCCGCGCTCGCGTTCCCCGCGTCGGAGACCACGGTGGCGTCGTCGGGGAGCGCCGACTCGATCACGTGGACCGCGTCGATGAGTCGCAGTCCGGCGGCGTCCGGGTCCGCCACCGGTGCCGCCAGGTATTCCAGCCCGCCGACGGCGCCACGGGACGGTTCCGGACGGACCGGCAGCGCGGCCAGACGCTCGGCGGCCGTGCGCAGTTCGGTCCGCAGATCGCCGTCCACGTGCAGGACGGGCGGGCCGTCGACGGTGGGGGCGGTGAAGGGCGGCTCGGGGTCGTAACAGATCAACGGGGTGTTCCGGAGGGCCTCTTCCAGCCCGGTCCGGGCCATCACCGGCAGTCGGGTGCCCACGAGTACGCAGAGTTCCGCCTTCTCCAGGTGGCGCGGCACGGTGGGATGCCCGATCGCGCCGGCCACTCCGGCGAACCGGGGATCGTGATTGTCGAAGGCGTCCTTGGCCTCGGGGGTCACCGCCACGGCGGCCCCCAGCAGGTCGGCCAGCCGGGCGAGTTCGGCGCGGGCGTCCCGCCGTCCGACGCCGTCCCCGGCAATGACGAGGACGTCCGCCCCGCGCCCGACGGCGTCGGCGAGCAGGTCGGCCGCGGCGTGGCGGTCGGCCGCCGCACGCGGGTCCGCCGCGGCGGGTGACGTCCCCGGTTTCGACAGCAGTTCGGCGAGATCGGGCACCGGGCCCGAGGGTGCCTGCTGGACGTCCTTCGGCAGCAGCAGGACCGCCGGGCCCGGGTGCGGCGCCCGGGTGGCTGCCACCGCCTCGGTGAGCAGCTTGCCGAGGTCCGAGGGGTCGTCGACCCGGGCGCAGAAGCGCGAGACGGTCCGGAAGAGCTCGACGGCGTCGAAGGCACCGGCCAGGCCGCTGGAGTCCTGGAAGGCACCGCGGCCTTCCAGCGGCCGGGGCGGCTGGCCGATCAGGGCGAGCAGCGGAATGCGGGCGGCGTGGGCCTCGGCGAGACCTGGCACCAGGTTCATCGCGCCGGCACCGGAGGTGGCCATGACGACGCCGGGCTTTCCGGACGTCCGGTGATATCCCTCGGCCATGGTCACGGCCGAGAATTCGTGCTTGGCGACCACCGCACGGACGCTTCCGCCCGTTGACTGGGCGGCATCGTACAGATCCTCGATGTTCGCGCCACCGACTCCGAATATATGGTCGACGCCGAAATCGGCCAGCGCGGATATGAGGCGGTCGGCGACGCGCGGTCGGCTGTTTCGCATGGAGCTGCCTCCCCTGGGTCCAATGATCCGTGGCCCACCGATGGATGCCGCGTACTTTCCGCGCGGGAGGCGGTCCGGGGTCTCCACCGGACCTCCGGTGGAGACCCCGACACGGAATGCCGGACGGGGGATTCCAGGGATTCCGTGGCCTCCAGAGCCCGTTGGGGCCCGGTGGAACAGAGGGCTACGGGCACAACATAGACGGCGTCATATGCCGGAAGGGCACCGTGTTCCTTGCGACTGGGACCTTCACTAGTCTTCGTGCCGGTCCGCGAGCCGCTCCGGTGATCCGGGCCCCACACTTCCCGCATGACACCAGTTCAGCCGCCGAGTGCACGCGCAGGGGAGCTGGCCGCGTTGCGGGAACGGATCCGGCGCGGGCCCGGCGCCGGGGCCACGGAGGCCCAGCGCGCCAAGGGCAAGCTGACCGTCCGCGACCGTCTTCGGCTGCTCTTCGACGAAGGCACCTTCACCGAGATCGAGGAACTGCGCAGACACCGCGCGTCGGGTTTCGGCCTGGAGAGGCGCAGGCCCCACACCGACGGTGTCGTCACCGGATGGGGCCAGGTGCACGGCCGCAAGGTGTTCGCCTACGCCCACGACTTCCGCATCTTCGGCGGGGCGCTGGGCGAGGCCCACGCCGCGAAGATCCACAAAGTGCAGGACCTCGCGCTCACGACGGGGGCGCCTGTGGTGGCCCTGTGCGACGGCGCCGGGGCGCGCATCCAGGAGGGGGTGTCGGCGCTCGCCGGATACGGCGGCATCTTCCGCCGCAACGCCCGCTGTTCGGGCACCATCCCGCAGATCAGCGTGATGCTCGGCCCGTGTGCGGGCGGCGCCGCCTACTCCCCCGCTCTCACGGACTTCGTCTTCATGGTGCGCGGCATCTCACAGATGTTCATCACCGGTCCGGACGTGGTCCGGGCGGTCACCGGTGAAGCGGTGTCCGTCGATGAGCTGGGCGGCGCGGACGTCCACTCCACCCGTACCGGTGTCGCCGCATTCGCCTATGACGACGAGGAGACGTGTCTGGAGGAGGTTCGCTACCTGCTGTCGATGTTGCCGGCGAACAACCGGGAGCTGCCGCCCGCCGTGTTCTGCGACGACCCGCTGGACCGGCGCAATGAATCCCTTCTCGATCTGGTTCCCTCGAATCCCGCACAGGCCTATGACATGCGTGCCGTCATCGAAGAACTGGCGGACGACGGCGAGTTGTTCGAGACCGGCGCGTCGTGGGCCAGGAACGTGATCTGCGGTCTGGTCCGGCTCGGGGGACAGGTCACCGGAATCGTCGCCAACCAGCCCGAGGTGCTGGCGGGTGTACTCGACATCGGGGCGAGCGAAAAGGCGGCTCGTTTCGTCCAGTTCTGCGACTCCTTCAACATTCCGCTGGTGACCCTGGTCGACGTGCCCGGTTTTCTGCCCGGCACGGAACAGGAACACGACGGAATCATCCGGCACGGTGCGAAACTCCTGTACGCGTACTGCAACGCCACCGTCCCGCGCATCCAGCTCATTCTGCGCAAGGCCTACGGCGGCGCGTACATCGTGATGGACTCCCGCTCCATCGGCGCCGACCTGTCCTTCGCCTGGCCCACGAACGAGATCGCGGTGATGGGCGCCCAGGGGGCCGCCGACGTCATCTTCCGGCGCGAGCTGGCCGCGGCGGACGACCCCGACGCGCTGCGCGCCCGCCTCGTCAAGGAGTACACGGCCGAACTCATGCATCCCTACTACGCGGCGGAACGCGGTCTGGTCGACGATGTGATCGACCCCGCCGAGACACGTCGGGTGCTCATCCAATCGCTCGCGATGCTCGTGGCCAAACGGGCCGACCTGCCCAGCCGCAAGCACGGCAACCCGCCCCAGTGAAGACACCCGCACCCGCGGCCCCGGCCCCGTAGGAAGGCTGAACGTCGTGGAGGAAGCACGCCCGGATGCGACCGGCGCCCACGTCCTCGTCGTCACCGCGGTGCCGGCGGAACGGGAGGCGGTCGCCGCGGCGTTCGGCGGGCCCCGACAGGAGATTCCGCGCGCCGGGGTGTCCCTGCACCGGGTGACGGCGCCCGGCACCACCGTGGACCTGTTGGCCGGCGGGGTGGGTCCCGCCGCCGCGGCCGCCTCGACCGCCGCCGCCCTGACCGCCGCCGCGCTCACGGGGACGACGTACGACCTGGTCGTCAGCGCGGGGATCGGCGGCGGTTTCCCGCCCGAGGCGCCGGTCGGGTCGCTCGTCGTCGCGGACGAGCTCGTCGCCGGGGATCTGGGCGCCGAGACGGCGGACGGTTTCCTGTCGCTGCCCGCCCTCGGTTTCGGCCGGGTCACCCACCGTCCGCCTTCGGAACTCGTCCACCGGTTCGCGGCGGCGACCGACGCGCGGGTGGGTCCGGTACTCACCGTCTCCACGGCGACCGGCAGCGCTCGACGCGCCGCCGAACTGCGCGCCCGGCATCCGGGCGTCCTCGCCGAGGCCATGGAGGGCTTCGGCGTCGCCGCGGCGGCCCTGGTGGCGGGCTGCCCCGTTCTGGAGATCAGGGCCGTGTCCAACCCCGTCGGCCCACGGGAGCGCGACCTGTGGCGCGTCGAGGACGCGCTGACCGCCCTCACCGGGGCGTTCGAAAGGCTCACGCCCCACTGCGCGCAGTGGAGGGTCCGGCCGGCACCGCGGTGACCGCTCTGTCCCCTCGGTTCGACCGTCCCGGTCTCCCGCACCATCCCGGTCTACCGTCGCGCCGCGTCCCGGAAGGCCGAGGCCGGCGACGTTCCGGAGCCCGCCCGGGCCGAGCACGTCGGCTACGCCGACATCGAGTCCGGCCACCGGCCCGTGATCACCCGGCCCGTGATCACCCGACCCGTCGAGCCGGCCCGGATCACGTCCGCTCCGCCTCCCGCCCTCTGGTGGTCACCAGGGCATGGAGCATGGCGAGGAAGACCACGGTCCAGGCGGTGAGGGCGACCCAGAGCCAGGCCTGGCCGATCCATTCCACGATGGGGAGGTCATCGGCCCGGCCGAGGTACATGCCGGCGACGGCGTACATGCCGAGCGGGAAGACGATGCTCCACCAGGTGGGCTCGTAGGTGAGGGGCACCCGGTGGACGTGGTGGCGCCAGACGCCGACCGCGATCAGGACGGGGATGAGCCAGGTCGCGAAACACCAGAAGACGACCGACATGCCCGCCACCAGGCCGCGTACCGCGTCGACCATGGGTGCGCTCTCCATCTCCACGATGCGCGCGCCCGCGACCACGGTGATGGCGACCGCGCCCATGGAGACCCAGTAGGGCGGGTCGAGTTCGCGCGGTTCGAGGGTGTAGAGCATCAGGCGGAGCGAGACGAAGATCGCGGAGGCGGCGTAGAGGACACAGCCGACCGACCAGGAGAAGACCGCGACGACGGCCAGGCCCTGACGTGCGGCCTCGTAGTGGGGCTCCAGGGTCGCGGCGGCCACGGCGACCGACTGGCTGGCGACCACCCAGACGAACCAGGTCCCGTTGGCGGCCGCCACGACCGGGCGTTCGCTGCGGCCCAGGACCGCCGCCCAGGGGATGGTGTAGCCGAGGACGAGCCAGGTCAGCGCGGCGATCACGAGGAGGACGGCGGCGGGGACGTAGTGGCCCTGCCCCGCCAGGCCGACGGCGAAGACGTCGGTGCCCGCCACGAAGGTGAAGAAGAGGAACGCCCTGCGGGTGTCGTGGGCGTCGGCGGCGAGTTCGCGGCGGTGCGCGACGAAACGCCAGACGGTGAGGACGACGAGCAGGGCGTACTCGACGGCGGTGAGGACGAGGAGCGACCGGGCCATCAGGTCCCAGCCGCGCAGTTGGCAGCCGACGGACAGGATGCCCGTGGCCATGACGAGGGCGAAGTACCCGGGGGACAGCCGCGCCGGTGTCAGGCCGGCCAGCCGGGGGGACGGGGGGAGGAGGGACGTGGAGAGCACTCCGGCACCGTACGTGAACAGGACTGCGTCGTCCTGGGACGTTCGGCCCTCGTCGTGACGACGAGCGTGCTTCGCGGCTCCTCCCCAGCCGCCGGGCGGTCCGTGCCAGGGGCGGACGGGGCCGACTTCGTGCCGTGGTCCGGGCCCGTGAGCCAGGCACGAGTCCGTCAGGCGGCCTCGTGGACGACGAGCTTGAACTCCGCCAGGACGATGTCGCGCGCCACACTGTCGTCATGGGTGGCGCGCACCGCGAGCGGCACGGCCGGGTCGACGAAGATGCCCCACTGCTTCGTCCAGCACTGCATGCCGGGGCTGGGCGGCCGATGCTCCGTCGCCGTGGTGTCGTTGGGCGACGGGGTGAGACCGAGCGGATCCCGGACGAACTGGTCCCGCACTTCGTCGTAGCCTCCCGCCTCCCACTGGATCATCGCGTACAGGACGCCCCACCCGGCGGTGCTGGGCCATATCAGCCCGGAGCGGTCGTCGGTGTCCCAGCTCGTGACCACGTAGCCGTCCGGCTGGTTGACCTGGTGCATGGTGAAGCGGTCGGTGGACTCGGCGGCCCCGAACGGGAACCTGATGACCGTATAGGGGCTGTTCGCCGGGATCGACTGCGCGGTGTCCCGCTTCAGGGAGCAGACCTGCACGCCGGGCGAAGCCGTCGCATGGGTAGACATGTTTTCCGATATGCCCATCATGGGCCGGTTCGATGTCGGTCCGACCGGGATTCCGGACACCAATGACGCCTCGGCGTACAACCGTTCGAGGTGGTGGTGAGTCTCCGTCAGTGACCGACCTGAGTGACCGGCCTGGTCACTTGTACGAGGAGACCGTTATTTCCGCCATACGCAAGACCCTGACCGCCACCGCCGTCGCCACCGCCGTGCTGGCCGGCTCCGCCGCTTGCGGCACCGTGGAGAACTTGTCCGCCGGGCAGAAGCTCGACAACGCCTTCGACAGGCTCGGCGAGGAGCGGTCGCTCTCCTTCGAGCTGGACCTGGACACCGACGCCGCGACGCTGAAGGCGCTGGACGCCGAGTCGTCGGAGCCGGGCGAGGAGATGCCCGACGAGGTCGCCGAGCTGCTCAGCGACGCGCGGATCTCCGTCTCCGTGCAGTCGAAGAAGCCGATCGAGAAGTCCGGTGAGAAGGACTTCACCGCCATGGCGGTGAAGTTCAGCGGCCCGGACGGTGCCCTGTTCGAGTACCGGCTGGTAGGCGACTACACCTACGTCCGCGTCGACGCGGAGGCGCTCGGGAAGATGTCCGGCAGCCCCATGCCGCCGGTCGACGAACTTCCCGACAGCGCGGGAGCGTTCAAGAAGCTGCTCGCCGGTGAGTGGCTCAAGGTCTCGACGAAGGAGCTGAAGGAGACCGGCGGGCAGATGTCGGGGGCGGAGGGTGCCGAGGGCCGGAAGCCCTCCGCGGAGCCCACACTCGATGCCAAGACGCAGAAGAAGCTCACGAAGGCTCTGCGGCAGGTCATCGCCCAGGAGGTCGACTTCAAGACCTCCGGCGGAACGGACGGCACCGAGCACATCAAGGCCACGGCACCGTTCCGGACGCTGGTCACCGAGCTGTTCGACGAACTGCGGCCGCTGCAGAAGGATCTCCCGGGGGGCTCCGAGCTGCCCACCGCCAAGGACTTCAAGGACGCGCCGAACGAGAAGGTCACCGCCGACTTCACGCTGAAGAACGGCGAGCTGACCGAAGTGTCCGTCGACCTCGCCAAGCTGGCGGAGAAGGCGAAGGTCAAGAAGTTCGCGCTGGTACTGCGCATCGGCAAAGGTGAGAAGGCGACGGCCCCGGCGGGAGCCACCGAGGTGCGCATCGACGAGATCCTGGAGGGCTTCTTCGGTGGCGCCATGGGGCCGCTCGGGGAAGAGGGCTTCGAAGACGGCGAGTTCTAGGAGCTCGGCGGGCCGCCGGTGTCACCTGTCACCTGCGTCCGCCGAACTCCCAGTCGTGAACCTCGACGACGGCGTACCGGTCCGGGGCCAGGACGGCCCGGGCCGTGCCCCGGTCCGGTGCGCGGACCAGGGCCGCGGTACCCAGCCAGGCCGTGCCGTCGTCGGACAGCAGGGGCCCGTACGCGATCAACTCGTCCCGGTCGGCGTCGGCCGGCACGTCGAGGTCCGGGGTCTGCCCGGTGCCGAAGCCCAGGACGAGGTAGCGGTTGCCGCCGCTCCGGCCACCGGGGAAGTCCCACATGGTCCGGCCCAGTACGTTGTGCCAGCGGCGCAGCAGCACGTCCCGGTACACGCCTGCCTGGTGGTTGGGTTCGTCGAAGGCGAACGCCCGGGCGGACGCGGGATCCGGCAGGTCGACGATGTGGACGCTGCCGGTGGGCGTTTCACCGTCGTCGGCGAAGGTCGGGCCACGGGCAGTCAGCCGCTGCGCGTACCGGTCCATGTAGGACCAGTGTTCCTCCCCCAGTTCCTGGCGCAGGGAGAGGGACCCTGGCCGGTCGCGGTGGTAGCAGAAGAACTCCATGGGATCCCCTCCGACGAGCGTGCGACGCATCGTACGCACGGCACCGGCCAGAGGCGGCTCAATTCAGATCGACACCTCCGCCGACGCCGACGTCACCGTGTCCCAGTGGACCGTACGGTCGCACCACCGGTTCAGGAGGGTCTGGTCGTGGCCCACTGCCAGAAGGCCGGCTCGTGTCGCCGTGCGGTAGTCCTCCACGACCCGTACCAGCGCCGCCGTCGTCGACGCGTCCAGCATCGCCGTCATCTCGTCGCAGATCAGCCAGCGTGGTCGGAGCACCAGTGCACGGGCCAGGCAGGCGCGTTGCAGCTGGCCGTCGCTGACCTCGTGGGGGCGGCGGGTGAGCAGGTCCGGGGTCAGACCGACCGTTTCGGAGAGCTCGGCCACGCGGGCGGGGACCGAGGCGCGCCGGCCCGTCGCCCGCAGGGGTTCCGCGATCAGGTCGGCGAGGCGCAGCCGGGGGTCGGCGGAGAGGCGGGGCTGCTGGAAGACGACGCCGATGGTCGTACGCCGGGTGCGCGGGGCGCGGTGACGGTAGTGGTGCACGGGGGTGCCGTCGAGGACGACTTCCCCGGAGTCCGGGCGGTGGAGGAGGGCGGCGACCCTGGCGAGGGTGGACTTGCCGCAGCCACTGGGGCCCAGCAGGCCCACGGCCTCACCGGGAGCGACGGTGAGGGTCGCGCCGCGTACGACGGGGGCGCGCCGGTCGTAGCCGGCGGTGACGGCGTGCAGTTCAAGCACGGATGTCCTCCCGGGTGCGGGCCGGGACCGGGTGGTGGCAGGCGACCGGGCCCGTGAGGGGCGGGAGTGTCGCACAGGTGTCCGTGACGCGGTCGCATCGGGGGGCGAAGGCGCAGCCGACGGGGAGACTGCCGAGTTCGGGAGGCAGTCCGGGAAGGGGCAGGAAGGACCTCTCGGGGAGAGCCTCCAACAGGCCTCTGCTGTAGGGGTGACGAGGGCCCGGGAGGCCGAAGAAGGCGTCCGCCTCGGCCAGTTCCACTATGCGGCCGGCGTACATGACCGCCACGCGGTCGGCCATGCGTTCCGCCGCCGCCAGGTCGTGCGTGATCAGCAGCAGGGCACGGTCGGCGTCGACGTGGCGGCGCAGTTCGTCGACCGTGCGGTCCACGAGGTCGCGGTCCAGGCCGGTGGTCGGTTCGTCGGCGAGCAGCAACGGGGCCTCGCCGATCAGCGCCAGGGCGGTTGCGGCTCGCTGGGCGAGTCCGCCGGAGAGTTCGTGGGGGTGGCGGTCGAGGTGGTCCGCGGGGAACTCGGCGCGCTTCGCCGCCCGTTCGGCGGCCGCGCGCCGAGCCTGGCGTCCGCGCGTGCCGGTGAGCCGGACGATCGCCTCCTCCATCTGGGACCGGATCGTGCGCACGGGAGTGAGGTGCGCGGCAGGGCTCTGCGGGATGAGGCCGATGCGGCGGCCGCGTACGGTGCGGGCGAGGGTGCGTTCGTCGGCGGTGAGCAGGTCGAGGTCGCCGAGTCGGGCGTGGCCGGCGGTCTGCGCGTTGGCGGGGAGCAGGCCGAGCAGGGCGGAGGCCAGCACGGACTTGCCGCAGCCGCTCTCGCCGATCAGGGCCAGGCACTCCCCCGGCGCCACGTCGAAGTGCGCGTCGGTGACAGCGGCGATCCGGCGGCCACCCGGCAGCAGGAAGCGCACGGACAGTCCGCGGACCGACAGGACGGGAGGCCGCTCGGTCGTTCCGGCATCTGTCGACGGCGCGGGAGGTCGCTCCAGCGCCACCACATCGGCCGACGGCACGGCAGATCGCTCAGGCGCCACCACATCGGCCGGCTGGTCGGGAGGTCGCTCGGTCGTCACAGCATCAGCTCCGATCGGCGGCGGGGGTTGATCCGCTCCCGCCAGACACCGGCGAGGCCGGCGACGGCCAGGGTGGGGATGATCAGGAAGAGGCCGGGGAAAAGGGCGGGCCACCACTGTCCGGCGAGCAGGGAGCCGCGGGCCCCCTGGATGAGGGTGCCGAGGCTCGCGGTGTGGGTGGGCAGGCCGAGGCCCAGGAAGGACAGGGCCGATTCGTGCCACATGGCGTGCGGGACCATCAGAACGGCGGCGAGACCGGCCTGGGGCAGGACACCGGGGAGCAGGTGGCGGAACGTGACCCGCCACCGGGACGCGCCGCCGGAGACGGCCGCGTCGATGTGGGGGCGGGACCGCAGCGAGAGGATTTCGGCGCGGACGATGCGGGCGGTGGACAGCCAGTGGGTGAGGGCGACGGAGATCACCACCGGCCAGACGCCCGGCCGGAACATGGCGACGATGAAGATGCCGAGCAGCAGGTGCGGGACGGAGGACAGGGTGTCGACCAGGCGCATGACCAGGCGGTCGGCCCAGCCGCCGAGCGCACCTGCGGTGGCGCCGACGGCGGTGCCGATCACGGTGGCGGTGAGCGCGGCCACCAGGCCCACCAGCAGCGACACCCGGAGCCCGTAGACGCAGCGCAGCAGCAGGTCGCGGCCCACGTCGTCGGTGCCGAAGGGGTGGGCCCAGCTGGGCGGCAGGAGTTCCGCCGCCAGGTCGACGGCCTGCTCGTCGAGCTGGGCCAGGGGCGGTACGAGCAGGGCCGCGAGGACCGTCAGTGCGACCAGGACGGCGGAGACGCGCAGGCGGAGGGTGTGGGTGGAGCGGCGGGCGGTGCCGTGCGAGCGCCACGCCGGCGGGGTCGCGTACTCGGCGTCCGTCTTCACGACGGCGTCCGTCTTCACGACGGCGTCCGTCTTCACGACGGTGGTGTCAGCCACGGGAGTCACATCTCATTCAGCTTCACCCTCGGGTCGATCAGTCCGTAGAGCAGGTCGGCGAGCAGGTTTCCGGCGAGGACGGCAGCGGTGGCGAGGGTGGTGAGCGCGGCCAGCAGCGGGAAGTCGACGGCGGTGGCCGCCTCCACGGTGGCCGAGGCGATACCCGGCCAGCTGAAGACGCTCTCCACCAGCAGTGCGCCGGTGATGAGTTCGGGGACGCGGGAGCCGATCAGGGTGAGCACGGGCAGCAGTCCGGAGCGCAGGGCGTGGCCGAGCAGTACGGTGCGTTCGCTCAGGCCGCGGGCCCGGGCTCCGCGTACGGGGTCCTCCGCGAGGGCGTCGCCGACGCCCTGACGGACGTACAGGACGAACCAGGGCAGCTGGGAGACGGCGAGGACGCCGGCGGGCAGGATCAGGTGACGCGCGACCTGGCCGGCGGTGGCGTGGTCGCTGCCCGTGTCGGTGAGGCCGCCGGCCGGGAGGACGTCCAGCTTGAGGGCGAACAGCCAGACGGCGAGCAAAGCGATCCAGAAGACCGGCGCCGCCTCCAGGGAGTACGCGAGGGAGGTGACCGTACGGTCGAGGAGGGAACCGGGGCGGCGGGCGGCGAGCACGCCGAGCACGGTGCCGAGCAGCACCGCGACGGCGAACGCGACGGCGCACAGCAGCGTCGACCAGACCAGGCGTTCGCCGATGACCTCGGCCACGGGCCGGCGCATGACGGTGGACAGGCCCAGGTCGCCGCCGAGCACGGAGGTCAGCCAGTCCCACCAGCGGGCGGTGAACGGCCGGTCCGCGCCGAGGTTCTCCCGCAGCCGGTCCAGGGTCTCCTGGTCGGCGCCGAGCGCGGCGGTGCCCGCGTAGGCCTTGACGGGGTCGAAGGGGGATGCGGCGGCCACGGCGAACACGCCGAAGGTGACGACGAGGAGCACCGGCACGGCGTACAGGGCGCGCCGTGCCGTGAGCCGTGCCATCGATCCCCAGAGGGCGCGGGTCATGCCTGGGGCTGCCAGTCCTCGACGTTCCACCAGGGACCGCCGGCGAAGCCGTGCTCGTGCGGTTCGGTCTGGGTGGTGAGGTCCTTCCAGCGGTCCTCGAGGACGTACATGTGGTCGATGTGGGTGAGGAAGGTGTAGCCGGGGTCCTTCACCAGCGCGCGCTGGAGGTCGTCGTAGGCGGCCTCGCGGGTCCGGGGGTCCAGGCTGCGGCGGCCGGTGTCCAGGGCCTCGTCCACGGCCGGGTTGTCGTAGCGGGCCATGTTGTTGAAGCCGTTCCCGGCGAGGGAGGAGTGCAGCAGGGTGTGGAGGCCGAAGTCGGGGTCGCCGGTGCTGCCGAAGCCGGCGAGGACGGCATCGTGCTTCATACGGGGTTCGATGACCTCCCAGGTGGCGCTCTCGACCTTGACGTCGATGCCGGTCTTCTTGGCGTCGGAGGCGTAGGCGAGGGCGTGGTCCTGGCGGACCTTGTCACCGGAGGGGTAGTACAGGGTGAAGCGGGCGGGGCGGCCGTCCTTGGCGCGGATGGCGTCCTTCCCGGGCTTCCAGCCGGCTGTGTCCAGTACGCGCCCGGCTTGGGCGAGGTCCTGGGGCCGCTCGATGTCCTCGGCGAACCAGGGGTCGTCGAGGGGCAGGGGGCCGTAGGCGGGGCGGCCGGCACCGTCGAGGACCGTGTCGACCATGGCCCGGCGGTCCACGGCGAGGTCGAGGGCGCGGCGGATCGCGAGGTCGCCGGTGACGGGGTTGCCGGTGGGGAGGGTGACCGCGCGGAAGTCGTACGACGTGGCCCGGTAGGTCTTCTTGCCGTCGTCGTTCTCGAAGGTGGCGGCGAGGTTCGGCGGGAGGGTCGCGCCGTCGAGGTCACCGGAGCGCAGCCGGGTGGCGCGGACGTCGTCGTCGGCGACGATCGCCATGGTGAGCCTTTTCACCTTCGGCGCACCGCCCCAGTACTCCGGATTGGCCTCGAAGGTGAGCTTTTCGCCCTTGCTCCAGCCGGTGAGTACGTACGGTCCGGTACCGACCGGCTCGGTGTTGAAGGCGCCCGTGTTGGGATCCTGCCTTCCGGCGATGTGCTCGGGGACGATGGGCAGGACCGTGCGGGCGGCGAAGCCCGCGTAAGGGCGGTCGAGGGTGAAGACGACCTTGTCCTCGCCGTCCGCCTCGACCTCCTCGAGGGCGGCCAGTTCACTCCGGGCGGTGTTGTTGGTCTCGTCGGCCAGAACCGTGCGGTACGTGAACACCACGTCGTCGGCGGTCAGCGGCTCACCGTCGCTGAACTTCACGCCGTCACGCAGGGTGTACGTGTAGGTGCGGCCGCCGTCGGTGATCTCGGGGAGCGTCTTCGCCAGCGCGGGCTCGAGGCCGAGGTCGGCGTTCCGGGCGAGGAGTCCGTCGAAGATCTTGGAGTTGCCGTCCTTGCCGTAACCGAGCAACGGGCTGAGGGTGTCCGGTTCGGTGGAGACCCCGATCACCACGGACTCGGCGTCCGCGCCGCCGTCCGCGCTGCCGCTGCCCGGCGCCGAGCAGGCGGTGACCACCGCGGCCAACGCCACCGCGGCCGCGCCCCGTATTCGTCGGGTCGTCATCGAACCTCACATCCCTATTGCTTAACTATCGCTGTTGCATATTAGTTGCAGCAAGGTTCTGCCCATGACGGCGGCCCTCCAGTCCTCCGCCCCGGCGGGCGACACGATGCGCGTCAAGTCCGCAGGTGCACGCCGGGCCACGAGCCTCCGGGCGCCGTCCGCGCGCCCCTGGTGACCGCTTGTCACCGGCCCGGTCCGGGCACTACTGTCACCACGCCTTGGTGACGGGAAATCGGTGCGATACCGGTGCGGCCCTCGCCACTGTGATCGGGAAGTCCGGCTCCGGCCCTCACGGGCAGCCACTGGGTTCTTCGGAACCCGGGAAGGCGGAGCACGGGCGGTGGTACCCGTCAGCCAGGAGACCGGCCAAGGCGCGTCAACCATCCACGAGGTGCTGGAGAGGGTCTGCTGAGCCATGCACATTGCCGAGGGTTTTCTGCCTCCGGTGCACGCGGTCGCCTGGGGCGTCGCGTCGGCGCCGTTCGTCGTCCACGGAGCCCGGTCACTCATCCGTGAAGTCAGGGAACATCCCGAGAGCACCCTGCTGCTGGGCGCGTCGGGAGCGTTCACGTTTGTCCTGTCCGCACTGAAACTTCCGTCCGTGACGGGGAGTTGCTCCCACCCGACCGGCACGGGACTCGGCGCGATCCTGTTCCGGCCGCCGGTCGTGGCGGTGCTGGGCACCATCACGCTGCTGTTCCAGGCGCTGCTGCTCGCCCACGGCGGGCTGACCACGCTCGGCGCCAACGTCTTCTCGATGGCGGTCGTCGGCCCGTGGGCCGGGTACGGCGTCTACCGGCTGCTGCGCCGGTACGGCCTGCCGCTGATGGGTGCCGTGTTCTGCGGCGCGTTCGTCGCCGACCTGTCGACGTACTGCGTGACGAGCGTGCAGCTGGCGCTCGCCTTCCCCGACCCGGGCAGCGGATTTCCGGGCGCCCTGGGCAAGTTCGGCTCCGTCTTCGCCGTGACGCAGATTCCGCTCGCGGTGAGCGAGGGACTGCTGACCGTACTGGTGATGCGCATGCTGGTGCAGTCGAGCAGGGGTGAACTGACCCGGCTCGGGGTGCTCGTGACAACGGTGGGTGTCCGCAAGCCGGCGGAGCGGGCCGGGGCGGTGACCCGATGAGCCGCAACGCGAAGATCAACAGCCTGCTGCTGCTTCTCGTCGCCGCGCTGGCGGTGCTGCCACTGGTGCTCGGGCTCGGCGACCACAAGGAGGAGCCGTTCACGGGTGCGGACGCCGAGGCGGAGACGGCGATCACCGAGATCGACCCGGAGTACGAACCGTGGTTCTCGCCCCTGTACGAACCGCCGTCCAGGGAGGTCGAGTCGGCGCTGTTCGCCCTCCAGGCGGCGATCGGCGCGGGCGTCCTCGCCTACTACTTCGGACTGCGGCGTGGGCGGCGGCAGGGCGAGGCGCGGGCGCTGGAGCGGGCGCTGGAGCAGCCGTCGGAGCAGCCGCGGGAGCAGCCGGGGGAGCAGCCGGGGGGCGAGGCCGGCCCTCGCCCCGGCACGGACGCCGGGGCCGGTGCGGGCGACGGCGGCGGCTCCACGTCCGCGTCGCGGGGCTGAGCCTTCGTGCTGTCGATCGACGCGGCGGCGCACAGCAGTCGCTGGCGCCGCCGTCATCCCGTGGACAAAGCTGTGCTGGGACTCGGTCTCACCGTGCTCGCGATCTCGCTGCCCCCCTGGCCGGGCGCGGCCCTGGTGCTGGTGTCGGCGCTCGTGGCGCTGCTCGGCCCGGCGGGCGTGCCCGGGCGGCGGCTGTGGCGGGCGTACCGGGTGCCGCTGGGCTTCTGCCTCACGGGAGCACTCACACTGCTGGTGCAGGTGGGCGGTCCGGGCGGGTTCGTGGCACCGGCCGACGACGGGCCGCTGCGTGCCGGGGAGTTGTTGCTCCGCACGTCGGCGGCCTCCCTCGGAGTACTGCTGTTCGCGTTCACCACCCCGATGTCGGATCTGCTGCCGCGCCTGGTGCGCGCCGGGGTGCCCGCGCCGCTCGTGGACGTGGCGCTGGTGACGTACCGGATGAGCTTTCTGCTGCTGGACTCGGTGCGCCGGATCCATCAGGCGCAGGCGGCCCGGCTCGGGCACACCACCCGGGCCGCGACCTGGCGTTCGCTCGGCGGACTCGGGGCCACCGCGTTCGTCCGGTCCTTCGACCGGGCATCGCGGCTGCAGTCGGGGCTCGCCGGACGCGGCTATGACGGCACCCTGCGCGTACTGGTGCCCGAGGCCCGTGTCTCCGTGCGGTTCACGGCGCTGAGCGTGACCCTCCTGGCGGCATTGACCGCCCTCACCCTCGTACTGGAAAGGCCGTTGTCATGACGGAGCCCGTGCTGGTGACCCTGCGGGGTGCGTCCTTCGCGTACGAGGACGGCCCTCCCGTGCTCAGCGGCCTCGACTTCGAGGTGCGCGAGGGGCGCGCGCTGGCCCTGCTGGGGCGCAACGGCAGTGGCAAGACGACGCTGATGCGACTGCTCAGCGGTGGACTGCGGCCCGACAGAGGTGAGTTGACCGTCGACGGCAAGGTGGTGCGGTACGACCGGAAGGGGCTGACGGCGCTGCGGACCACCGTGCAACTGGTGGTGCAGGACCCCGACGACCAGTTGTTCGCCGCGTCCGTCGGCCAGGACGTGTCGTTCGGGCCGCTGAACCTCGGCCTGTCCGACACGGAGGTGCGCGACCGCGTGGCCGAGTCGCTCGCCGCGCTGGACATCACGGCGCTCGCCGACCGGCCCACACACCTGTTGTCCTACGGGCAGCGCAAGCGCACGGCGATCGCGGGCGCGGTCGCCATGCGGCCCCGCGTCCTGATCCTGGACGAGCCGACGGCGGGCCTGGACCCGGACGGCCAGGAACGCCTGCTCGCCACCCTCGACGGGTTGCGTGAGGGCGGCACCACGGTGGTGATGGCCACCCACGACGTGGACCTCGCGCTGCGCTGGGCCGACGACGCCGCCCTGCTCACCCCGTCGGGGGCGCACACCGGGCCCGCGGCCAGGATGCTGGGCCGCGCGGATCTGCTCGCGGCAGCGGGGCTGCGGCTCCCCTGGGGCGTCGCGGCGGCTCTTCTCCTGCGCAGGTGCGGACTGTTGACGAACGCGCGGGTCGGCCCCCGCACGGCGGAGGAACTGGTCGCCGCGCTGGCGGACGGGTGAGCACACCGGTGCGGGGGGCACCGACGGTGCCCCCCGCGTGCGCTCGGTCTCTAGGCCATGGAGCGGAAGGCGGGCAGGTATCCGCTCGACTGACCGACGGCCTTCGGGTGGTAGGAGTTGGTGATCGGGATCGTCACGCTGTGCAGCCACGCGTCGCCGGAGCAGAGCTCGTGTCCGGTGAAGTCGTCCGCCACCGACGAGAAGGTGAACCCGGCGTTGGCGGCCCGCTTCGCGAGCACCCCGTTCAGCACGTTCGAGGCGTTGTTGATGGCGCCGCGCTCGGTCTCGCTGAGGCCGGCGATGCAACTGCCCGACAGCTTGTAGAAGCGCGGGTACCCCAGCACCACCACGTGTGCCTGCGGGGAGCGGGAGCGAATGCCGGAGTACAGCGAGTCGAGCCTGCCCGGCAGGGTGTTCTGCATCTGCGAGACCGCGGTGTTGACCCGGGAGACGCAGGTGGCCTCGCTCTGCAGGACGCAGGTCTGCATGACGTCCGCGAAGCCGACGTCGTTGCCGCCCGCGGTGACGCTGACGAGGGTGGTCGAGGAGGACAAGGAGCCCAGCTGGCCGGAGGACACGCTCGACGTCGTCGCGCCCGAGCAGGCGACGAATCTGAACGACGACGGGGAGTTGGCGTTCGCCCACAGCTGCGGGTACGCCTTGGTGCTGCGCTTGCAGTCACCACTCTCGGACGTGTAGCTCCCGGCACCTACGCCGGAGGAGTAGGAGTCGCCGAGAGCGACGTAGTTGTCGCCGGCGGCCGAGGCCGGCTGAGCCATACCGAGCACGGCCACGGCACCCATCGCGAGGGTCGCCAGGGAAGCCCAGAGTGAACGCACTGACACGTGGCAGTCCGCCCTTCACAGAGGAGGGTCACAGGGGTGGTTGATGAGGCAATGAAGGTTGTAGCAGGCCTGTGTACCGCTCGGTAACACCTGTGGAAAAAGTCATCCGGAATGCCCGAATGATCGTTCGGCCAAGCATGCTCCGCGCGTAGATAAACCTTCAATCAGCCCTGGCGAAGGTGAATTTCAGGGGAGCGTCAGGGGCCCGTCCCCTCGGCCGGGTGGGCCGCAGGGCGGGCCACCGGGTCAGCCGGTCGGGTCGGCGGCCGGCGGGGGCAGCCGACGGCGACCCGCCGCACGGGTGATGGCCGACTCGACGGCTGCGATGCGTTCGCCGAGGAGGGCGAGGGCGGCCACGGCGCGGGCCAGCGCGTCGTCGTCCGGGCCGCCCAGGGTGCGGGCGCGGACATGGGCGGCCTTCAACTCCGCCCAGCGCGCCGACTGTTCGGCGGTGAGGGTGCCCCGCAGTTCCCCGAGCTTGAGCAGACTCGCCTCGGCGCCGGTGGTGAGGGTCTGGGCCTCGGCCGTGTAGTGGTCGTCGATGACGGCGCTCAGCTCGGCGTCGTTCATGACGGGCTGGATGCGCTGGGCGATCTTGTTCATGTTGCGGTAGGAGCCCTGGAGCCGGAACGGCGGCTCGGTGCGGGCGTCGTCGGACTGGGCGGCCGAGGCGATGTAGGCGGCGTTGACGGCGAGGACCGTCCGGCGGGCGGTGAGCAGATGCCGCAGTACGGCCTGGACGCGGTGGAGTTCGGCGGGTGCGTAGGGGTGGGTGAGGCGGTCGGGGCGGGCCGTGGGGTCGTTCTCGGCGAGACGGATCAGCAGGTCCAGGTCGGCGCGCTCCCGTCCGGCGAGCGGGGCGAGGACCGGGTTGGCGGTCAGGGCGTTCTCCACGAAGCTGAGCGCGAAGACGTCGTCCTTGCCGGTGAGGACGTCGCCGAGGTTCCACACGTCGGCGCGGTTGGCCAGCATGTCCGGGACCCGGAAGACCTCGCCGGACTCCGTGTAGGGATTGCCGGACATGCAGACGGCGAACCGCTTGCCGCGCAGGTCGTAGGTGCGCGGTTCGCCCTCCCACACACCCTCCATCCGACGGGTGGCGTCGCACAGCGGGATGAACTTCTGGAGCAGTTCGGGCGAGGTGTGCTGGATGTCGTCGAGGTAGAGGAGGGTGTTGTTGCCCGCGGCCAGCGCGAAGTTGATTTTCTCGACCTCGTGGCGGGCGGTGGCGTTCGGAGCCTCGGCCGGGTCCAGCGAGGTGACCGCGTGGCCGAGCGCGGGGCCGCTGATGCGGACCAGGACCAGACCGAGCCGGTGGGCGACGTACTCCACGAGGGTCGTCTTGCCGTAACCGGGCGGGGAGACCAAAAGCAGCAACCCGCCGGCGCCGGTGCGGGCGGACTCGCCCGTGGTGCCGAGCTGCTTGGCGAGGCTGTCGCCGACCAGCGGCAGGTAGACCTCGTCGACCAGCCGGTTACGGACGAACGACGCCATCACGCGCGGCCGGTGGTCGTCCAGGCGCAGACGGGTGCGCTCGGTGGTCACCAGGGCGGTGCGGCGGCGCTGGAAGGCGCGGAAGGCGAGTACGTCGTGTGCACCGAACTCCTCGGTGCGGGCGAGGAATTCGTCGAGGCGAAGGGTGAGGCGGCGGTCGGTGATCCGCGGATGGGTGGCGATCAGCCCCTCCACCGTGACGGTCAGGGACGCATCCGACTCGTGGCGGGGCAGGTCGGGGCAGAGCTCGGCGGCCACGGCCTCGGCGAGGTCGCCGGGGGTCACCAGGTCGCCGGTGGCGGCGGTGTACGCGGTCAGCCAGGCCTCTACCAGCTGTCGGCGGGCGGTGAGGTCGCCGAGGGCGGGGAGGTCCTCGTCGTAGGCCGCGGTCGCGACCGTGCGGCGGAACTTGTCGAGCAGGGTGCGGGTCCGGGTGCTGATGACGAAGCCGTCGGGGCCGGTGGTCAGTTCGTCGAAGAGGTACGCGGCGCAGGCCTCGGGGCGGGCGGTGGCCTCCTGGTCCCAGTCACGCACGGCACGGGCGAGCTCCGCCCGCAGCGCATCGAGCGCGGGCGGCGGGCCGAAGGCGTCCCGGACCCGGGCCAGGGAGCGGGCGCGGCGGGTGAGGTCGGCGCGCGCCTGGGCCGTGGTGCCGTGCGCCCAGTACAGCAGGGCGTGCGCGCGGGCGGCGGAGGCGTGGCGCAGGGTTCCGGCGGCGTCGTACAGGGGCAGTACGGCGGTGAGGACGGCGGTGGCGTCGTGGTCGTGGACACCGCGCTCGTAGCCCTCGTCGTACGCCTCCTCGGCGGCCTTGCGCACCAGGGTGGCGAGGTCCTCGGCGCCGGTCAGGGCGTCGGGGCCGTGCTCGCGCAGCAGACGGGCGGCGAGGTGTTCGGCGCGGTAGACCTCGGGCGATTCGGACGGCAGGTGCCGGTTCCACAGAGGGCGGTCGGCGAGGAGGGCGGGGTCGGTGACGGGGGCGCGGTAGTCGGTGCCGGTGAGGGCGAGGGCGAGACTGTCGCCGTGCGGGACGACGGTGAGTTCGAAGGGCTGGGTGGAGACGGCGAAGCGGTGGTCGCCGAGGCGGATGGTGCGTCCGCCGTCCGCGTAGAGGTCGGTGCGGTCGCGCAGGGCGCGGGCGGCCTCCTCGTGTGCGGAGCGCAGCCGGCCGTCGAGTTCCTCGGCCCGTACGCTGTCGCCCAGTCCGCGTAGTTCGGCGGCGGTACGGCGGACCTTGGCGACCAGCGGGTCGGAGGCGAAGTAGGTGCTCACCGCGTCGGTGTCGGCGAGCGTGGCGGAACGCCGGGCGATCGTCTCCAGTACGCGTCCGGCGGCGGAGGCGAGCTGTTCGGCGCGGCGGGCGCGGGCGTCGGTGAGGCTCTGCTTGCGGGCGGAGAACGCCTCGTAGACCTCGGTGCGCCGGTCGGCGAGTTCACCGAGGACGTCGTCGAACTCCGCGAAGCGGGACTCCAGGGACTCCAGCCGGGTCAGCACCTGGGTCAGTTGGTCGTCGCACGTCCCGGGGTCGTCGGCAGCGGCGAGGGCGCCGGTGACCGTCTGGCCGAGCAGGGCGAGTTCGGCGGCGAACCCGGCGCGTGCCTCCCGGTCGAGGAGGCCGCGGCGGCGGGTGTCGAGGGTGGCACGGGCGCGGTTGATCCCGGCCAGGGCGTCGGCGACCCGCTCCAGGACGGTCGTGCGGACCGTGGCGTCGCTGATGTCGAGTCCGGCGACCACCTCGGTCACCGTGGAGAGACCGTCGGCGAGTTCGTCGAGGCGGGCGGTGACGGGGGCGGCCTGCGCGGTGGTGGTGACCGACTCGATGTCGGCGTGCAGCTCTTCGAGGTCCGTGTGATGGGTGGCGAAGGCGTCCTCGCGGGCCAGGAAGGTGATCGCGCGCTGCCCGAAGGAGGCGAGGTCCGTCTCGGCGGCGCCCGCCAGTGCGTCGATGCGGGCGTGGTCCGCGTACCGCATGTCCTTCAGGGTCAGCAGATGGCCCTGGGCGTGGCGGAGTTCGGTGAGGCCGGTGACCCAGGCGGCGGCCTCGCGGGGCTGCTCGCCGCGCAGCCGTCGCACCACCGAGGCGATCCGGTCCGCCGCTTCGTCGAGCGCGTCGGCGGCCCGGCGGGTGAGGTCGCGCACGGCCTCGAACTCGGCCAGCACCTGCTCGGCGGTGTCCCGCACCTGATCCAAGGGGCCTCGGAGGTCGCCGAGTTCGCTGTCACCGAGCCAGTGGTGGGTGTCCGTGGCGCGGACGCAGGCGGCCGCCAGGGTCGTGTAGATCTCGGCCGTGGGGGTGGTCTCGGCTGCGGAGCGGGCCAGCGACAGGCAGTCGGAGATGCCTCGTACGAGGTCTGCGTTGCCGACCCGGGCCAGCGGTCCCTCGCCGGCGGGCTGTGCGGCGGCGTGGGTGTCGGAGACGTAGGGGGTCTCCCAGAGCTGGACGGGGTGGACACGGGCGGGGTCGTCGCCCTCGGGGCGCAGTACAACGAGCAGCCCGTCGTCGAACAGCGCCCATCCGTGGCACGCCATCGGGATGGCGACCGCCTCGTGGATCTGGTTGTACGACAGCAGCAGGGCCCGTCCGCGTCCGGGGGCGTGGAAGGCGTACAGCACGTCCTCACCGTGCGGTGAGCGCACCTCGCGTTCGAACCGCATGCTTTGCGTGTCGAGTTCGTACGTCTTGTGCGTCCCGACGGCGAGGCAGTAGCCGCCGGGGAACACGATGCCCTGGTCCTCGGGCAGCCGGCGGGGGCCCTGTCCGATGCCGTCGAGGCGGACGACGGAGCGGGTGAGGGTGTTGAAGACCAGGTAGCGGTGTGCCGTCTCCTTGTAGGGGAGGACCCGCAGCAGGATCAGGGGGCCCACACGGGCGTGGGCGATGTCGGCGTCGGCGAGGGACTGCAGGGGCTCGTCGACCGGCTCGGTGTGGATGCCGTCGGGGGCGTCCGTGTCATTGTCGGTCTTGACGGTGAGGGTGCCGCCGAGGGTGTCGACGAAGACCTCGCCCTGGACGGAGACGTGCGGGTGGCGGCCGAGGACGTGGTCCTCACGGGTGGTGGAGGTCCACTCGATGTCGGTCGGCGGGATGAGCGCGTGATCGCGGTCGCCGCGCGCGTCGAGGAAGGCGGCACGGCCGTCCTCGGACACCGACCAGCGCAGGACGCGGATGTCGCCCGCCTTCTCGCCGGTCTGGAAGACGGCGAGCAGCTTGCCGTCGACGCGGCGCAGGCGCAGCAGGCGTGCCTGGCGGTAGTAGCGGTGCAGGGCGGTGAACTCGCGGACGAAGTGCGGGTCGTCGAGGAGTCCGGGCACGGCGTCGTCGGGGAGGCGGTTCAGGTCGCGGTCGTGCGCGGCGAGGACGTCGCGGACCTCGGTGTCCCGGTCGGGCCGGGGCTTGGCCTCGTAGCCGAAGAGGAGTACGTCACCGACTGCGACGATGTCGCGGGGCACACTGCTCCGGTCGGTGCGCAGCCGCTCGGTGCCGGCGAGGCGCAGTTCGGGGGCACCGAACTCCTGCGCCCTCCGGTGGTTCAACGCCTGGGCCCGGCGGGCGAGTTCCGCTGCCTGGGCGGTGAGGCGGTCCCGCAGCACCTGGTAGGCGCCGCCGTCGACCGTCGCGGGGTCCGTCGCGGGCCCGCCCGCGTCCGGTGTCTCGTGGCGGGCCCCGGGCTCGTGGGTGCTGCTGGTCATGGCTGCCTCTCGGGAAGGGAGCGGTCGGGAGCCGCCGTCCCCTGTGCGGCGGCTCCCGACCCGATGGTGGTCAGGCCCTCGCGTGGCCGTTCAGTTCGGCCAGCGGCGTGTCCGAGAGACCCAGCTCACCTGCCTTTTCGATCAGTTCCCTGAACCGACCGGTGTTCTCGCCGCCCTGCTTCATCAGTCGCATCAGCAGGGCCGAGACGGTGAGGTTCTGTACGTCGGAGGTCGAGACGGAGCCCAGCATGCGGCTCAGGTCGTCGGTGAAGCTCGCGGAGCCGTCCAGCCAGGGGCCGGCGAGTGCCTGCGCGGTCTCGGAGTTCTGGACGAAGCCGTCCACGCTCCTGCCGAGCGTGATGGAGGACATCAGCCGGTCGAAGAACATCGATTCCCCGCCGACGATGTTGATGTCCGCGTTCTCCAGTCCGGTCGCGAGGACCGTGGCCTGTGCCTCGGCGACCTGCCGCTGCACGTCCAGTCCCGCGAGCCGGATGTCCTTCTCGGCCTCCAGCCGCAGCCGGTACTCCTCGTGGCCGCGGGACGCCTCGTCGAGGGCGGCCATCGCCGCCGCCTTCTCGGTGAGGCCGGCCGCCTCCGCGCGGAGCCTGCCGCTGATGGCCTCCGCGTCGGCGAGCGCCTTGGCCCGTGCGCCCTCGGCCTCCGCGCGCATCCGGGCCTCGGCGGCCTCGGCTTCGGCGCGGCCCGCCTTCTCGATGACCTCGGCCTCCTTGTCGCGGACCTGAACTGCCGCCAGTCCCTCGGCCGCGGCCTCCGCCTGGACTCCCTCGGCGGTCCGCAGCTTGGCCCGTGCGTCCAGGTCGGCGGTCTTCAACCGTGCCTCGGCCAGGGTGACTTCCTCGGCGGCACGGTGTGTGGCGGCCTGCTCGGCGGCCTCGGCGGCCTTGATGTCCTTGACCAGCTTCTCCTGCGCCTCGGCCTCAGCGGCGATGATCACGGACTGGCGCTGCCGCTCGGCCTCCTCGACGGCCCGGAGCTTCAGGATCGACTCCTCCTGCTCGGCCACCGTACGGTCCACCGCGACCCGCTCGCGGATCACCTCGGCGATCTCCCGCTTCTCCGCCTCGACCTCCTTGTCGGCGGCGATCCTGGTCAGCTGTGTCTCCCGCTCCCGGGCGATGACCTCCAGCAGGCGGTCCTTCTCGATCCGCTCGCTCTCGACGGCGATGACCCGCTCGCGGTTCTTGGCAGCGACGGCGACCTCACGGGCCTGGTTCTCGCGCTGCACGCCGAGCTGTTCCTCCGTGCGCAGGAAAGCGCTCTGGGCGCGCAGCCGCTCCTCCTCCATGACCCGCGCGGTCTCGGCCTCCTCGCGGGCCCTCACCGTCTCGATCTCCCGCTTCTGCTTGATCTCGGCGTCGGCCTGGCGGCGCTCCAGTTCCAGGATCGCCTCGCGCGCGTCGACGTCCTGCCGCGTGATCTCCTTCTGCTCGTTGCGCTGTGCCTCGTTGGTGCGGACGTGCTCGACCGCGGTCAGCTCGGTGATCTTGCGGATGCCCTGCGCGTCGAGCACATTGCCCGGGTCGAGCTGGGCCAGCGGGGTCTGCTCCAGGAAGTCGATCGCCGCGTCCTCGAGGTGGTAGCCGTTCAGGTCGACCCCGATGACCTCGATGATCTGGTACCGCAGTTCCTCGCGCTTGGTGTAGAGGTCGGTGAAGTCCATCTGCTTGCCCACGGTCTTCAGCGCCTCGGAGAACTTGGCGTGGAACAGCTCCTGGAGCGTGTTGCGGTCACTGGCCCGCGCGGTGCCGACGGCCTGGGCGACCTTGATGACGTCGTCGACGGTCTTGTTGACCTTGACGAAGAACGTGATGCGGATGTCGGCGCGGATGTTGTCCCGGCAGATCAGGCCCTCCTTGCCGGCCCGGGTGATCTCGATGGTCTTCACCGAGATGTCCATCACCTCGGCCTTGTGCAGCACCGGCAGCACGACCGATCCGGTGAACGTCACGTCGACCCTGCGGGTCTTGGAGACGATCAGTGCCTTGCCCTGTTCCACCTTGCGGAACAGCTTGGTGACGAGCAGCAGACCGATGAGCACGAGCAACAGGGCGACGCCGACGAGTACGGCGATGCCCACGGTGGCGGCATCCATGGAGCACGTCCTTCTGGGCTGAAAATTTGGCAGAAGTCAGGTGAAGTGGCGCCTCGTTGGCGAGACGGGTGAATGTCCGGTGGTGAGGGGGACGACTCAGCCGGCGCTGCGGTTCTGCGGCGGGCGCGGACGGATGCCGTCCGCTGCCCGGCGCACCGCGCGCGCCACACCGTCCCGGTCCGCACCGCGCCTGAGCGGGGACCGGGACGGCCCGGGTTCGTCCGGGGAGAGACGGTGCAACGGCCGTACGAGGCGGAGGGCGGACGGGCCCGCGGCGGGCTTCACGCACGTGCGCATCCGGGCCCCCTCCCTTCTCACCACTCGACGTCGTCGGGGCAGCACTGCTCCCCTCCGGTTCCGGCGCGAGGCACCTGCCGGTGCCCGGCACCGGAACCTTCCGCGGTGCTCCCCGCGGACCATGATGCCCGGCGGGGACGGAAACGTGCATTGCCGGATTCCGGCAAGGTTCACTAGGGTCTGCATGCCGGTGCGTCAACAGGAACGCATCAGGAACGCGTCAAGAGTTGGGGGCCCGCGTGACACAACGGGAGATTCCCGAGCAGTACCTGGACGGCTGTATCCACATCCTGTCCGAGGTGGCGGCGACGGGCAGACGCCTCACCCGGGACGAGATCGCCTCACGGCGGGATCTCGGGGAACGCGCCGCGGAGGCGGGCTTCGGCCTGCGGTCCCTCGTCAGCGCGCATCTGTCCGCCGCCCGCGGGGCGTGGCCGCGCGGTGCGGACTCGGTGGAGAGCGCGCTCGCGGCCGTACAGCAGGTCGTGGACGCGTTCGCCGAAGGCTATGAGCGCGCGCAGCGACTGGCGGTCCGTCAGGAGGAGGCGGCACGGCGCGAGTTCATCGACGACCTGCTCTACGGGCGCAGCGATCTGGGCCGGCTCGCCGAACGCGCCGAGCGGTTCGGGCTGCGGCTGTCCCACGAGCACGCGGTGGCCGTCGCACGGGGCGCGGTCGGCTACGACGAGGGCGACCCGGTGCCGCGGCAGGTGGAGCGCGCTCTGATATCCCGTTTCGGTGACCGCAGCGTCCTGCTCACCACCAAGGACGGCCGGCTGCTGTGCATCGCCCCCGGACATCAAAGCGAGGTGCTCACCTACTTCGCCAAGCAGGCGTACGCCGCCACCGACGGCGGACAGGTCGCCATCGGCCGCCCGCAGTCCGGGCCCGGCGGGGTCGTCCAGTCCTACGAGGAGGCCCTGAGCTCCCTGGAGATCGCCGAGCGACTGGGGCTGGACGATCCGGTGCTGCGCGCCTCCGACCTGCTCGTCTACCCGGTGCTGGCCCGCGACCGCCAGGCCATGGCCGACCTGGTGTACAACACCCTCGGGCCACTGACGACGGCCCGGGGCGGTGCCAAGCCCCTGCTCGACACGCTCACCGCCTACTTCGACTCCGGCTGTGTCGCGGCGGAGGCGGCCCGGCGTCTCTCCCTGAGTGTGCGGGCGCTGACCTACCGTCTGGAGCGCATCAGCAAACTCACCGGCGCCAACCCCGCCGACCCGGCGCACCGTTACATGCTGCAGACGGCAGTGATCGGGGCGCGACTGCTGAACTGGCCGGCCGACGGACCGTGAGCCGGAGGCCCGCGGGTCGCCTCACGCGCCCGCCGCCAGAACCTCCTGGCGCAGGGCGTCGGGGCCCATCGCCAGCAGACCGGGAACCACGTCGTTCCATCGTGCGGCGCTCTCGTCCAGGGCCTTGTCCAGGGACCGTTGCAGGCGGCGCCGGCCGAGGCGGAGGGCGACGGCCGCCACCGGGCGCAGCAGGCGCCGGCCCCGGACGCGTACGGTGACCGACACCGCCCAGTGACCGTCGGGGCCCCCGGGTCCGGGTACCGCCCGCAGGTCCGCCCGGGCGGCGCCGCACTCCAGGCTCGCCGACAGCGGGGCCCTACGCGTCGTCCGGCCCGTGTCGGCCGCCGCCCACCAGTCGTCGCACCGCAGCCGTGCCACACCGCTCACCCGGGACAGCGCGGACCAGACGTTCTCCACGCGGGCGCGTCCGTCGACCTCGACGAGGCGCGGACGGTCCGGGCGGTGCAGCGTGCCCCGGAGGGCGAAGGTGCCGTCCGGGGCGGATACGGCGAGCGCGAGCCGCAGCGCACGCCGGCGGTTCCACTCCTCCACGGTGATCCGTACCGTCTCCCCCGGCCGCCCCGGCTCCCCGTCCCCCGTGCTCTCGTAGACCCCTCCGGGCCGGAGGTGGCGTCCCCCGGCGAGCCGTACGTCCGGTGCCTCCCGCCCGTCCGGCAGCAGCACCCGCCCCGCCTCCGTACGGGTGTCCTCCGCCAGGTCCAGGAGGGCGGCGAGGGCATCGGCGAGCCAGGGACGCGGGACGGGGACGAGGACCATCGTGTGACGGAGAGCGACCATGGGACGAGGGTGACGGACCGGCCGTGTGCCGGTCCATGCCCGGGCACGGCAGTGGGGGCGCCGGTGTTCTTCCGGTCCCCGGCAGCGCGGGGGCCGGCCGGGCGGCGCCGGTCAGGCCCGGAGGAGGGTGACGTCCCGGTTTCCGACGGCATGGACGACGGGCTCCAGGACGATGCCGCTGAGGCGCTGTTCCATGATGATGGCCTCGACGTGCGCCGGGCCCGCCTTCAGCACGTTGCCGGGCACGCGGCCGGTGTTCTCCCAGGGGTGCTCCACTCCGTCGCACACCGCCCTGGTGCCCCCGATGCCGTAGCGGATCGTGGGCGCGGACTGGCTCACAGAGGAGCTGATGAAGACCGCGCCGGTGCCGGCGAGACAGCGGTAGGTGCCGGAGAGGGTGACGGAGCCGTCGTCGGCGATGCGTCCCTCCACGTCCACCGTCACAGTCTCCTCGGGGTCGGTCGACACGGCGGCCGAGGGGGCTGCCGCGGCGGTGCCGAGCAGCAGGAGCGCGGCGCCGGCCGCCGCGCCGAGGTGGGGGCGTACGGGCATGGGAAACCTCCGTGAGTGAGCGGAACGAGGCCTTCCACCAGTACCCGGTGCATCGCTCCCCGGCCACTCGTCGTCACCCTTCGGTGGCCGGGGGTGCCGGCCGTCGGGGAACGGCCCGGCGATCGTCCTGCCGCCGTCCCGGGTATCGGCCTGCGCTGGCCGGCGCGCCTGACGGTACGGGGGCGGAACCGTCAAGGAACCCTCAAGGTCGCCGTGGGTGGGCCGTCAAGTCCGCTGAGAAGGATGTGCCGAGTCGTCTTCCTACGAGTGAGGGAATCGTTCATGGCTACGTTCTTGTACAGGCTGGGCGCATGGGGTGCTCGCCGGTGGCGAACGATGTTGATCGGGTGGATTCTCGCCCTTGGCGCGGTGGTGGGTCTGGGGCTGTCGTTCGCCGGCTCCTTCAGCGACAGCGGTTCCATTCCCGGCTCACCGGCCCAGACGGCCCTGACCAAAATGGAGGGGCACTTCCCCGAGCCGGACACCCAGTCGGCGCAGATCGTGTTCCAGGCGCCGCCCGGCCGCAAGGTGACCGAGACGGATCTGAGCAAGCCGCTGGAGGCCACGCTGGAGGCCATGGGCCGGGTTCCGGGGGTGAGCGAGGTCAGTGACCCGTCCGAGAGCGGCACCGTCTCCGATGACGAACGCACCGCGGTGGCCCAGGTGACCTTCACCACCAAGGCGGAGGACGACGTGCCGGCGGGCACGCTGGACGCGGTGAAGGCCACGGGAAGCGAGGCCGAGCAGGCGGGCCTGAAGACCGTCTACGGCGGTGAACCGTACGAGTCCTCGCATCCGCCCGTGGGCCCCAGTGAGCTGATCGGTCTGGGGGTGGCCCTGGTCATCCTGGTGATCACGTTCGGGTCGCTGCTCTCGGCAGGTCTGCCGCTGATCACCGCGGTTCTCGGGATCGTGGGCACGATGGGCGCGATGATCGGTCTGGCCACGGTGTTCGACGTCTCCGACAACGCGCCCACTCTGGCGATCATGTTGGGGCTCGCCGTCGGGATCGACTACTCCCTGTTCATCGTCTCCCGTCACCGTGCCCAACTCGGCACCGGCATGCCGGTCCGCGAGTCCGTCGCGAGGGCCACCGCCACCGCAGGCAGCGCCGTCGTCTTCGCCGGAGCGACCGTCCTCATCGCGCTCGCCGGTCTGTCCGTCGCCGGTGTGCCGATGCTGACCTCCATGGGGCTGGCGTCCGCCGGAGCGGTCGCCGTCGCCGTCATCACGGCTGTGACGCTGCTGCCCGCGCTGATGGGGATGGCCGGAAGCAGGCTCACGCCCAAGGAACGCCAGTCCGCCACCCGGCACCGCAGGTTCCTGCCCCTGCGCCGTAAGGACGCCGTGCGCCGGACCGCAGCTCCCACCATGGGGGTGCGCTGGACCGAGGGCGTCCTGCGCCATCCCGTGCGCAACCTGGTCCTGGGAACCGTCGCGCTCGTCGCCCTGGCCGTTCCCGCCCTGGAGCTGAAGCTGGCGCTCACCGACGAGGGTTCCAGCGCCACCAGCAACTCGAGCCGCCAGGCCTACGACATGATCAGTGACGCCTTCGGACCCGGCGCCCACGGTCCCCTCGTCGTGCTCGTCGAGGACGACGACCCGGCCACCGTCAGCACCACGGCCGCCGCTGTCGAGGACGAGGTGCAAGGGGTTCGGGGCATCGCGGATGTCAGCGGTGTCGACGTGGCCCGGGACGGCAGGGCGGCACGGATCCAGATCATCCCCGACACCGGGCCGCGGTCCGGGGAAACCAGCGACCTCGTCTCCCGGCTGCGCACCCAGATGCAGCCGCTGGCCCAGGCCGGCGGTGGCTACGTCGCCGTCACCGGCATGACCGCGGTCAGCATCGACGTCTCCGACAAACTCAGCGGTGCGCTCCTCCCCTTCGTGGTCGTCGTCGTCGGCCTCTCCCTGCTCCTGCTCATGGTCGCGTTCCGGTCCGTGGCCATCCCCGTCAAGGCCACCATCGGGTTCCTGCTCTCCGTGGGGGCCGCCTTCGGCGCCACCGTCGCGGTCTTCCAGTGGGGATGGCTGGCCGGCCTGCTGGGCGTCCCCAGCCAGGGACCTGTGGCCAGCTTCGTACCCATCATCGTGATGTCCGTGCTCTTCGGCCTGGCCATGGACTACGAGGTGTTCCTCGTCTCCGCCATGCGTGAGGACTACAACCGCCACCGCAACGCCCGCATGGCCATCCTCAACGGAGCCCGCAACGCCGCCCGCGTGGTCACCTCTGCCGCACTCATCATGATCTCGGTGTTCGTCAGCTTCCTGTTCTCCCGCGACGCCGACATCATGCCGATCGCCTTCGCGCTGGCCTTCGGAGTCCTGGTCGACGCCTTCCTGGTCCGGATGACCCTCGTACCGGCTGTCCTGGCGCTCCTCGGTGACCGCGCTTGGTGGCTGCCGCGGCGTCTTGACCGGATCCTGCCCCACCTCGACGTCGAGGGCGGGAACTTCCACGCTCCCGAAGGGGCGGCGCCCCACGCCCCCGTCAAGGACTCCACTCCAGTGAGCCTGTGACACGATGATCAGCAAAGCCGATATCGGAATACCCGCCGAGTCCACCGCACCGGCCGCGGCGGCAGAGGTCAGGCGGTCGCTGCCGTCACCAGGAGCGCACATGAACGTCGTCAGCACGCCGGGGACCGCCGACCGCGTCCTGGTCATCGACGATGATCCCGGTATCAGGCGGCTGCTGATCTCGGCACTGGAATTCGCCGGATTCGACGTCGACGCGGCGGGCGACCTGAGCGAAGCCCTCGCCCAGGTCGCCCGCCACTCCCCGGACGTCATCGTCCTGGATGTGATGCTCCCCGGCGCCGACGGCTTCGAGATCCTCCAGCTGCTGCGCGCCCGCGACATCAACGTACCCGTACTCTTTCTCACCGCCCGCGACGCCGTCGAAGACCGCGTACGAGGGCTGCGGCTGGGAGGCGACGACTACGTCACCAAACCCTTCAGCGTCGTCGAGGTCGGCGCCCGGCTGCAGGCACTGTTGCGCCGCGCCCGCAGCGGCGCCCCCGCCGCCGAGGAGACACGCCTGTCCTGCGGCGACCTCACACTCGACGACCTCCGCCACGAAGTCCGCCGCGACAACCGACTCGTCGAGCTCTCTCCCACCGAATACCGACTGCTGCACTACCTGATGAGTCATCAGGGACAGGTTCTCTCCCGCGCCCAGATCCTCGAGGCCGTGTGGCAGTACGACTTCGGCGGCGGCTCCGTCGTGGTCGAGCGTTTCGTCTCCAACCTCCGCCGCAAGATCGACCACGGCCGCACACCGCTGCTGCACACCGTCCGCGGTGTCGGCTACGTCCTCCGAGAGCGGGCCGGCACGTGAGACTCCGCGGCCGTCTCCCCTGGGCCTTCTCCAGCGTCCGTCTGCGCCTGCTCGCCGGGCTGTCCGTGCTCCTGGTCGCCGGCCTGGCCGTCAGCGCCCTCATCAGCGCCTTCCTCCTCGACAGCTTCCTGGACAAGCGCAACCAGGACACCCTCGAAGCCAACGCCGACCGTCTGACCCAGGTCATCGGCCAGGGACCGCAGACGGCCAACGCCGACCAACTCGGCGCCCTCCTCGGCTCACCCCTGGGCACCGTGGCCGTCGACGAGGACAACAAGGTCCTGCTGAGCACCGGTTCCGCATCCCGGTCCGCCGGCGATATCGCCGCACTCAGCGTGACCGCAACCGCCGGCAGTGTCGTCTCACTGGAAGGAGGCAATCTCAGCGCCGTACGCATCCCCAGCCCCGGCCTGATCATCGACCGCGGACCCGTCGAAGGCACCGTGGCTCCGGCAGCTGTCATCCTCACCATAGACACCAACGTCGACGACGCCACCACCGACGCCCTCATCGGACGCCAACTGGCTTTGATCGGAGCCGTGTTGCTCACGCTGCTGGGGCTGTCCGTCATCGTCCTGCGCCTCGGTATGCGCCCGCTCGCCCGCATGGCCCGCAGCGCCGACGCCATAGCCGCCGGCTCGTTGACCGAGCGGCTCCCCACACACCGCAACGGCAGCGAAGCCGACCTGCTGGCCAAGGCGGTCAACCGGGCGTTCGACGCCCAGGCCCGCGCGGAGGCGACCGTTCGCTCCCTGGCCGCCGACACCTCGCACGAACTGCGCACCCCCCTGTCCACGATCTCCGGGTGGCTCGATCTGCACCGCCAGGGCGGCCTTTCCGGCCCGGGCCTGGAGACCGCGCTCGAGCACATCGAGAACGAGGTGGGGCGGATGCGCCTGCTCGTGGAAGACCTCTCACTGCTCGCTCGCCTGGACGCCGGCCGCCCCGTCGACCAGGACGAGGTGAACGTCACCCTGCTGGCCGCCGGCGTGATCGAGGACGCCCAGATCATCTACCCCCAGCGCGACATCACCATGGCACCCGCGCCCCCCGCGCCCGTCATCGGTGACGCCGCCCGCCTGCAACAGGCCCTGCGCAATCTCGTCGGCAACGCCGTCCAGCACACCCCGGTCCACACCTCCGTCCGCGTCGAGATCACCCTCGGCCGCGAGGACGTACGACTGAGCGTCATCGACAACGGCCCCGGGATCTCCCCGGAGGACCTGCCCCGCGTCTTCGAACGGTTCTGGCGCGCCGAGGCCAGCCGCAGCCGCGCCTACGGCGGTTCCGGTCTCGGCCTGGCCATCGTGGAAGCCATCATCCACGCCCACCACGGAGAGGTGACCGTGCGGTCGGAGGTGGGAGTCGGGACCACTGTCAGCATCCGGCTCCCCCGCGGCCACCACCCACGCTGACTCCGCACCACGGGGTTCCGCCTCAGCGCTCGGCGTCCGCCGTCCAGGCAGCCGGCCCCATGTCAGGACACCACCTGACGGGCCGGCCCTCCCGGCGGCCGCTGCACCACGACGACGCCCGGCCCGACGGGACACCGTCCCCCCGCCCGTCCCGGCACACCGGCACACGGAGGGCTGCGTGCGTGTTCGGCTGAACGCCGTCGAACGTGGGAGGGCCGCCCCCAGGGCTGTCCCAGCCCTTCTACGAGGCTGTTCGCAGCCGGTTCGCGATGAAACTGGTGTGCGTCGTGCCGGGCACGACGAGGCCGCTCTCATAGGCGAAGGCGACCAGGTGCCCGCGCCGGCGGATGCCGAGCTTGCTGAGCATGCGTGTGATGTGGGTCTTCACGGTGAGCGGGCTGAGGCCAAGGTCGCGGGCGATGCAGGCACTGTCCTGACCGCCGGCGAGCATCGTGAGGATTTCGCGTTCCCGGACGGAGAGTTCCCGGGTGAGCTCGGGTGTGACGCGTGCCTGCCCCGTGTTCACGGCCGGAGCCGTTCCGAGCGCGACGACAAGCCCGCCCCGGCTCACGGTTTCCAGGGCCGAGATGAGCTGTGACGCGCTGACGTCGGCGGCGAGAATGCCCGTGGCTCCGGCCCGCACCTGGGCGTCGACCTCCTGAGCGCCGGGGGCGCCGAAGACGACGGTCCGGGTCACCGCGCAGATCTCGCGGATCAGACCGGTGAAATCGCCTGGTTGCCCTGTGCGGACGGAACGGTCGAGCAGGACGACGTCCGCAGGGGCGTGGGCGTCGAGCAGGTGTGTGAGGTCATCGCTGTCCGCGGCGGTGCCTGCCACCCTCAGGGTGTCGCTCGAATCGATCACCTTGGTGAGGGCGGCCCGCACGAGGGACGGCCCGCCCGCAACAATCACCGTGTCCACGGATCCCTCTTCTCGGCTCGCCGGACCTTCCGTCACGACCCGCCCGGTGCTGAGTCCAGCCGTGCCCGGCTCCCGCACCGGCGGGGATGACCCGACAGATCATCCACACCGCACTTGACGGTCGCCCCGCGATCAACCTGAGTGTTTGTTGACGGTTGTGCCAGGGCCGGCGAGGACCCGAGCGGCCGGGACTTGTCCGGCCGGTCGTGGTCGCAGCCGCTCCGGCGGCCGGGGCGTCGGCCGCACCGGATGTCCGCCGACCGCCTCGTGGCCGCCGCCTGCTCCCGGCCGCCGCTGCGTTCACCCTTCCGCGACGAACCACCGCAGCAGGGAGGCGAGCCGCTCCGGCCGGTCCTCGGCGATCAGCGTCCGCGTGTTCCTGATCTCCACCAGCCGGCCGCGCGGCAGCAGTTCGGCCAGCAGGCGGCCGTGTTCACGCGGCATCATCAGGTCCTCGGTCGCCCAGACGACCAGCGCGGGCCGGTCGAAGTACCGCAGGCCCTGGGCGGCCTCGAGCAGTTCGCTCCGCCGGACGTGGGTCCCGTAGTGCCGGAAGTCCCTCCGGATCGCCGGGTCGGTGCGCAGGGGACGCAGCCAGCGGTCGACGATCTCGTCCGGCACGGGACGCTTGGTGAGCGCGCCGAGGCCGACCGGCAGCCTGCGCAGCGGTTTCAGGCCCAGCGTGCGGACCATCAGCGGGATGCCTCCGGGCACCTCGCAGGCCAGGGCGAGCATCTTGCCGGGCAGCCCCGGCGGGTAGTTGTCGAAGGCCTCGCAGGAGATCAGGACCAGCCGTGCCAGCCGCTCGGGGTGCCGGGCCGCGACCGTCTGGGCGCGTCCGCAGTCGCTCTCGACGAGGGTGACGTCCCGAAGGTCGAGGCGGTCGAGGAACTCCGCGACCATTTCGTTGACCAGGTCGGGTGTGGGCGGCCGGGTCATCGGCCTGCGGTGCGAGCCGTACGGCAGGGTCGGCGCCAGCAGCCGGTGACCGGTCCGCAGTTCGGCGATGACCTTCCGCCAGACCGAGGAGTCGTGGACGAGTCCGTGCAGCAGGACGACGACCGGCCCTTCCCCTCCGGTGTCCTCGTACTCGACGGTGCCCGCGCTCAGCTCGATCTCCGGCATGGTGTCAGGCTAGGGGCGCCCGGCGGGTCAGGGCAGCAGGGCGAAGCCGTCGAGTTCCACCAGGGCCTCTTCGTCCCACAGACGGACCACTTCGACGACCGCCATCGCCGGGTAGTCCCGGCCGGCCAGCTCGTGCCAGACGCGGCCGAGTTCCCGGGCGTGGGTGCGGTAGGCGGCGATGTCGGTGGCGTAGACGGTGACGCGGGCCAGGTCGGCGGGGGTGCCGCCGGCGGCGCGCAGGGCGGTGAGCAGGTTGCTGAGGGCGCGGGTGAACTGCTCGGGCAGGGTGCCGCCGACCACCTTTCCGTCGGCGTCGAGGGCGGTCTGGCCGGCCAGGAACACCAGCCGGGAGCCGGTGGCGACCACGGCGTGCGAGAAGCCGGCCGGCGGGGAGAGGTCGGGCGGGTTGACGCGATCGGCGGTCACCGGTCCTCCAGGCTCTTGTACAACTCCTTGGCGATGATGCCCCGTTGGACTTCGCTCGCCCCCTCGTAGATACGGGGTGCGCGGACCTCGCGGTAGAGGTGTTCGAGCAGGTGCCCGCGTTGCAGGGCGCGCGCTCCGTGCAGCTGGACGGCCCGGTCGACGACGTACTGCGCGGTCTCGGTGGCCAGCAGCTTCGCCATCGCGGCGCGCCGGGGGACGTCGGCGGCGCCCGCGTCGTACGCCGTGGCCGCCGCGTACACCATCAGCCGGGCCGACTCGGTGCGCAGGGCCATCTCGGCGACCTGGTGGGCGACGGACTGCAGGTCCTTCAGTTTGCCGCCGAACGCGTCCCGCCGGGCGGTGTGCTCGAGGGTCGCGTCCAGGGCGGCCTGGGCCATGCCGACCGCGAAGGCGCCGACGCTGGGCCGGAACAGGTTGAGGGTGTCCATGGCGACCCGGAAGCCGCCGTCCGGTGCGCCCAGCACGTCGTCGGCGGTCACCGGTACGGCGTCGAAGCCGAGGGCACCGATGGGGTGCGGGGAGAGCATGTCGAGGCGGCTGCCGGTGAGGCCGGGGCGGTCGGCGGGGACCAGGAAGGCGGTCACGCCCCGGGCGCCGGAACCGGGGGTGGTCCGGGCGAAGACGGTGCAGACGTCGGCGTCGGGGGCGTTGGAGATCCAGCACTTCTCCCCGGTGAGCCGCCAGCGGGAGGGTCCGTCGGGGTGAGCGGTGAGCGCCAGCGCCGCCGCGTCCGAGCCCGCGCCCGGCTCGCTGAGCGCGAACGCCGCGACCGCGCTGCCGTCACTCACCCGGGGGAGCCAGCGGTCGCGCTGGGCAGCGGTGCCGTGGGCGTGTACCGGGTGCGCGCCCAGGCCCTGGAGGGCGAGGGCGGTCTCCGCCTCGGTGCAGGCGTGGGCGAGGGACTCCCGCATCAGGCACAGGTCGAGCGCGCCGGAGGTGAACAGGCGGGGCAGCAGGCCGAGGGTGCCCAGTTCGGTGACCAGGGCGCGGTTGACCCGGCCGGGTTCACCCTTCTCCGCAAGCGGTCGCAGCCGCCGCGCGGCCAGGCTGCGCAGCTCCGCGCACCAGGCGAGTTGTGCCGGTTGGAGCGAGAATGCGGTCATCGCCGGTCCCTTCCCTCGCCGCTGGGCCACTCCCGACGTTATCGCGGACCGTTGACTGCCGTCACCAACGCGATACGCTCCTGGTGCGAGCCCACCACGCCAAGGGGGCGAACCGTCATGAACCCACGGGCCACCGCGCACGTCGACACCTTCGCCCGCGACCATCTCCCACCACCCGGTCAGTGGCCCGAGCTCCGCTTCGAGCTGCCGGAGCTGCGCTACCCCGAGCGGATGAACTGCGCCGCCGAACTGCTGCACGGCCCGCCGGACGACCGTCCGGTGTTCCACACACCCGACGGCACGACATGGACGTACGGCGAACTGCGGGCCCGGGTGGACCGGCTCGCGCACCTCCTCACCCGCGACCTCGGGGTCGTTCCCGGCAACCGGGTGCTGCTGCGCGGGCCCACCACTCCCTGGCTGGCCGCGTGCTGGCTGGCGGTACTGAAGGCGGGCGCGGTCGCCGTCACCGTGCTGGCCCAGCAGCGCCCGCACGAGCTGAGCACCATCTGCGAGATCGCCGAGGTCCGCCACGCCCTGTGCGACGTCCGGGCCGTCGACGACCTGGCCAAGGCCGAGGTCCCGGACCTGAGGATCGCCACGTACGGCGGTGACTCCCCCGACGACCTGCTGAACCGTCCGGCGGCAGGCACCCCGTACGAGGCGGTGCCCACCGCCGCCGACGATGTCGCCCTGATCGCCTTCACCTCCGGCACCACCGGACGGCCCAAGGGCTGCATGCACTTCCACCGGGACGTGCTGGCGATCGCGGACACCTTCTCCCGGCACGTACTGAAGCCGGTCGCGGACGACGTGTTCGCCGGCAGCCCTCCGCTCGGCTTCACCTTCGGTCTCGGCGGACTCGTGGTGTTCCCCATGCGTGTCGGCGCGAGCGCACTGCTGCTCGAACAGGCGCATCCCACCCAGTTGCTGGCCGCGATCGCCCAGCACCGGGTGTCGGTGCTGTTCACCGCGCCGACCGCCTACCGGGCGATGCTCGGCGACGCCGCCTCGCACGACATCTCCTCGCTGCGCCGCTGTGTCTCGGCGGGCGAGAACCTGCCGGCCGCCACCTGGAGCGCCTGGCACGAGCACACCGGGTTGCGCATCATCAACGGCATCGGCGCCACCGAGCTGCTGCACATCTTCGTCTCCGCCGCCGACGAGCACATCAGGCCGGGGACGACCGGAGTCCCGGTCCCCGGGTGGCAGGCGCGCGTGCAGGACGCGTCCGGCGCCCCCGTGCCGGACGGGGAGCCGGGACTGCTCGCGGTGCGCGGCCCCGTCGGCTGCCGCTATCTCGCCGACCCGCGCCAGCGCGAGTACGTACGCGACGGCTGGAACATCACCGGTGACACCTACGTCCGTGATCCCGACGGCTACTTCCGGTATGTGGCCCGCGCCGACGACATGATCATCTCGGCGGGTTACAACATCGCCGGCCCCGAGGTCGAGGACGCCCTGCTGCGCCACCCGGACGTGGTGGAGGCGGCGGTGGTCGGGCGGCCCGACGAGGCGCGCGGCCAGGTCGTGGTGGCGTACACGGTCCTCAAGGAGGGCGCCGCACGCGACACCGAGGCCCTGCGCGCCTTCGTGAAGTCCGAGCTCGCGCCGTACAAGTGCCCCCGCGAGATCGTCTTCCTGGACGCACTGCCCCGCACGGCCACCGGCAAGCTCCAGCGGTTCCGGCTGCGTGCTGCCGCGGAGTCGGGAGATGACCAGGACTGATGCCGGGGAACAGCGGTCATCGGCAGGACCTAAGATGATCAACGTGTCCGACCAGCATGCTCCACGGTCTCTCATCGTCACGCTCTACGGCGCGTACGGCCGCTTCGCGCCGGGCCCGGTGCCCGTCGCCGAGCTGATCCGTCTGCTCGCCGCGGTCGGGGTGGACGCCCCGTCCGTGCGTTCCTCGGTGTCCCGGCTCAAACGGCGCGGGCTGCTCGTCCCGGCGCGTACCGCGCGGGGCGCGGCCGGGTACGCACTCTCGGCCGACGCACGGCAGTTGCTGGAGGACGGCGACCGGCGCATCTACGCCACCGCACCGCCCGGGGACGAGGGCTGGGTGCTCGCCGTGTTCTCCGTCCCGGAGTCCGAGCGGCAGAAGCGGCACCTCCTGCGCTCCCGGCTGTCCGGCCTCGGTTTCGGCACGGCGGCGCCGGGTGTGTGGATCGCCCCCGCGCGGCTGTACGCGGAAACCAGGCACACCCTGGAGCGCCTGCGCCTCGACGGGTACGTCGACCTCTTCCGCGGTGAGCACCTGGGATTCGCGCCCACCGCGGAGGCGGCAGCCCGCTGGTGGGACCTGGCCGGCATCGCCAAGGAGCACGAGGCGTTCCTGGACCGGCACGCGCGCGTGCTGCACGCCTGGGAACGGCGCACGGACACCCCGCCCGAGGAGGCCTACCGCGACTACCTCCTCGCCCTCGACTCCTGGCGCCATCTCCCCTACGCCGACCCGGGCCTGCCGGCCGCGCTGCTGCCCGGGGACTGGCCCGGCACGCGCTCGGCGGCCGTCTTCCAGGCGCTGCACGAGCGGCTCCGCGACGCGGGAGCACGCTACGCGGCCCTGGACACCGGCTGATCCGGGCACCACTCACGACGTGCGTGGCGGGGGCTGCGTGTCCTGAGCGGACGTGGTCAGTCGGTCAGCGTGAGCCGCGGTTTGGGGGCGTCGGTACGTCCGGTCTGCGGACGACGGCTGCCCGCCCGGTACTGCGGTGGCCAGACGACGCCCGGCCCCTCGTAGCCCTGCTCGGCCGCGGCGTGCAGCGTCCAGTGCGGGTCGTAGAGATGGGGCCGGGCCAGCGCGCACAGGTCCGTACGCCCGGCGAGGATGAGGGAGTTGACGTCGTCCCAGGAGGAGATCGCGCCGACCGCGATCACCGGGATGCCGACCTGGTTCCGTACCCGGTCGGCGAACGGGGTCTGGTACGAGCGGCCGAACTCCGGCTCCTCCTCGGCCACGACCTGCCCGGTCGACACATCGATCGCGTCGGCACCGTGCGCGGCGAAGGCACGGGCGATCGCGACCGCGTCCTCGGCCGTGGTGCCGCCCTCCGTCCAGTCGGTGGCGGAGATCCGGACGGTCATCGGCCGCTCGCCGGGCCACACCGCGCGCACCGCGTCGAAGACCTCCAGCGGGAAGCGCAGCCGCTTCCCCGGCGAGCCCCCGTAGGCGTCGGTGCGGCGGTTGGTGAGCGGGGAGAGGAAACCGGAGAGCAGGTAGCCGTGGGCGCAGTGCAGTTCGAGGAGATCGAAACCGGCCCGCGCGGCCCGCGCGGCGGCGGCCGTGAACTGTTCCCTTATGTCGGTGAGCTGGGCACGTGACAGCTCACCGGGTACCTGACCACCCGGCCTGTACGGCAGCGGGGAGGCGGCGACGAGGGGCCAGTTGCCGTCGTCGAGCGGTTCGTCCATGCCCTCCCACATGAGCTTGGTCGAACCCTTGCGCCCGCTGTGGCCGAGCTGTACGCCGATCGCGGTGCCGGGTGCCCGCTCGTGCACGAAGCCGGTGATCCGCCGCCATGCCTCGGCCTGCCGCCCGGTGTAGAGACCGGCACAGCCGGGGGTGATACGGCCCTCGGGGCTGACGCACACCATCTCGGTCATCACCAGCCCGGCGCCGCCGAGCGCGCGGGAGCCGAGGTGGACGAGGTGGAAGTCACCGGGCACGCCGTCGACCGCCGAGTACATGTCCATGGGCGAGACGACGACCCGGTTGCGCAGGGTCAGCCCGCGCAGCCGGAACGGGGTGAACATCGGGGGCGTACCGGGAGGGCAGCCGAACCCGCGCTCCACCGCCTCGGTGAAGCGGGCGTCGCGCAGCCGCAGGTTGTCGTGGGTGACCCGGCGGCTGCGGGTGAGCAGGTTGAAGGCGAACTGGCGCGACGGCTGGGCGAGGTAGAGGGGCAGGTTCTCGAACCATTCCAGGCTGGCCCGGGCCGCCCGCTGGGTGGAGGCGACGACGGGCCGTCGTTCCGTCTCGTACGCGGTCAACGCGGTTTCGAGGGTGGGCTGTTCACGCAGGCAGGCGGCGAGCGCGAGCGCGTCCTCCACGGCGAGCTTGGTGCCGGAGCCGATGGAGAAGTGGGCGGTGTGGGCGGCGTCGCCGAGGAGCACGATGTTGCCGTGCGACCAGCGCTCGTTGACGACCGTGCGGAAGGTGGTCCACGCGGAGTTGTTGGACTTCAGCGGGCGCCCGCCGAGCGCGTCGGCGAAGATCTTGGCGCAGCGCCCGGCGGATTCCGTCTCGTCCGTCTCGTCGAATCCGGCCCTGCGCCACACCTCTTCACGCATTTCGATGATCACGGTGGAGGCGCACTGATCCTGCGGCCCGGAGGGCCTCGTCGCGGGGTGGTGGTCGGGCGACGGGCGGGAGTAGGGGTAGCCGTGCAGTTGCATCACGCCGTGCTCGGTCTCGGCGATCTCGAAGCGGAAGGCGTCGAAGGCGAAGTCGGCGGCGAGCCAGATGTAGCGGCAGCGGTGCGCGGTGATCCGGGGCCGGAACACGTCCGCGAAGGCCTCGCGGGTGGTGCTGTGGACGCCGTCGGCGGCCACGACGAGGTCGTATGTCTCCGCCAGCCGGGCCGGGTCGGGGGCATCGGCGCGGAAGCGCAGGTCGACGTCGAGGGCGCGGCAGCGGTCGTGCAGGATGTCCAGGAGGCGGCGGCGGCCGAGGGCCGCGAAGGCGTGCCCTCCGGAGGTGTGGCGGGCTCCCCGGTGCACGATGTCGATGTCGTCCCAGCGGACGAAGTGCTGTTGGAGGGCCGCGTAGACCTGTGGGTCGGCGTGTTCGATGCCGCCGAGGGTTTCGTCCGAGAGGACCACTCCGAAACCGAAGGTGCTGTCGGGGGGGTTGCGTTCCCAGAGGGTGACCTTCCGGTCGGGGGCCAGGCGTTTGAGCAACGCGGCGGTGTAGAGGCCGCCGGGGCCTCCGCCGATGACCGCTACGCGCAGGGGGTGGTTGTGCTCGTCGGGCGACCGCGGGCCGTCCGTGGCTCGGCGCGCGGTTCCCCGCGCCCCTGGGGATGATGCCGTGCCCTTGGCCGAGAACATCCGCTGCCTCCCCCACCGCCGTGCCCACACGGCCGCGGCCGCGGGTTCGGGACAGCCTCGCGCCCCCGCGGGCGATGCCGCGCCCTGCGTCGAAGGCATTCCCCTACCTCCCCCGCCACTTCGGGGGGCGCTTCTCCGTGAAGGCCGCGTGGAATTCCGCGTAGTCCTCGCCGGTCATCAGGAGGGCCTGGGTGGATGCGTCCAGTTCCACCGCCGCCGCCAGGGGCATGTCCAGTTCGGCGGTGAGGAGGGCCTTGGTCTGGGCATGGGCCAGGGCGGGGCCGTCGGCGAGGCGGCGGGCCAGCGACCGGGCGGCCTCGTCGGCGTGGCCCTCGTCCGTCAGCACGCTGATCAGGCCGATGCGCTCGGCCTCCGGGGCGCGTACCGGTTCTCCCAGCATGAGCAGCCGGGTCGCGTGGCCCAGGCCGACCACCCGGGGCAGCAGGTATGCCGCGCCCATGTCACCGCCCGACAGGCCGACCCGGGTGAAGAGGAAGGCGAAGCGGGCGCCGGCGTCGGCGACCCGGAAGTCGGCGGCCAGGGCGAGGACGGCGCCGGCGCCCGCCGCCACCCCGTGCACCGCGGCGATCACCGGGAACGGGCACTCCCGTACGGCCCGCACCACCTGGCCGGTCATCCGGTTGAAGTCGAGCAGCCCCGCGGTGTCCATCGAGAGGGTCGCGCCGATGATCTCGTCGACGTCGCCGCCGGAGCAGAAGCCGCGCCCCTCGCCGGCCAGCACCAGGGCGCGTACGGCCCGCTCCCGGGACAGCTCGGCGAGCAGGTCGCGCAGGTCCGCGTAGGCGCCGAAGGTGAGCGCGTTGAGCCTGTCGGGGCGGGCGAGGGTGACGGTGGCGACGCCGTCGGTGAGCTCGACGCGCAGATGCTCCCAGTGGGCGGTGCGGGCGGCGGAGCCGGTGAAGGGACTCATGAGGGCGGCCTCCTCGGGCGGGCACTGCGCTGCTCACTGAGCTCTACCCCAAGAAGTTATCACCTATTGGTGACTGTCGTCACGGCTACGCGATAGGCCGGGGGCGGTGCGGACCGGAGGTTCGGGCACCGGAGGGTTCGGGCACCGGGTTCGGGGCCGTCACATCCGTCACGACTCGTCGACATACCGGTAACGGGGGGACCGGGTGCGCGAGGTGAGGTCCGCAGGTGGGTAGGCCGCCGTTGCCGGGGCCCGACGCCCTGGACGGCGCCCGGGCAGGGCTCCGGGGCCTCCCCCTCGCAGGGCCGCACCGGGTGCGCCGTACGATTGACGGTTGAATGCGGGCGCTCCCGCTCCATGAACGGACCAGTTGTGTACGAACCCTCCGCCGCTTCCACCTCCTGGCGCGTCGCACTGCCGCACTCCACCGCGGCAGTGCCCGTGGCCCGTGCACTGGTCCGTACGGCACTGGCCGAGCGGGAGCACTCCGCCGACAGCGACACGGCGGAGCTGCTGACGGCGGAGCTGGTGGCCAACGCCGTGGAGCACACCTCGGGGAGCGCCCCCATAGAGCTGGTGGTGCGGCTGCTGCCGACCGGTTTCCAGGTCGAGGTGCACGACGCCGACCCGGCACCGCCCGGTGACCTCACCCGTCCCGTACGCGACAAGCCCGACCCCTGGCAGGAGCACGGGCGGGGGCTGCTGCTGATCCGCACCCTGAGCTCGTCCTGCGGTCACCGCCCCACCGAGTCCGGCAAGGCGGTGTGGTTCCGGCTGCCGGGCCAGCGGCGCCCGGCCTGAGCGGGGCTTCGGCGCCCGGCCCGAGCGGGGCGGGAACTCAGGCGAGGGTCGCGACGAGGATCGCCTTGATCGTGTGCATACGGTTCTCCGCCTCGTCGAAGACCACCGAGTGCGCCGACTCGAACACCTCGTCGGTCACCTCCAGCGACTGAAGGCCGTGGGCCTCGTACACCTCGCGGCCCACCTGGGTGCCGAGGTCGTGGAAGGCCGGCAGGCAGTGCAGGAACCTGACGTCCGGGTTGCCGGTGGCGCGCAGCACGTCCATGGTCACCGCGTACGGCGCGAGGGCGGCGATCCGCTCGCCCCAGACCTCCTTGGGCTCGCCCATGGAGACCCAGACGTCCGTGGCGACGAAGTCGGCACCGGCGACCCCCTCGGCGATCTCCTCGGTGAGCGTGATGCGCGCCCCGCCGGACACGGCGAGCTCGCGGGCCCGGTCGATCACCTCCTGGGCGGGCCAGTAGGACTTGGGGGCGACGATGCGCACGTCCATGCCCAGCAGGGCCGCGGTGACGAGGTAGGAGTTGCCCATGTTGAAGCGGGCGTCGCCGAGGTAGGCGAAGGCGATGTCCGTGAGCGGCTTGGGGCTGTGCTCGGTCATCGTGAGCACGTCGGCGAGCATCTGGGTGGGGTGCCAGTCGTCGGTGAGACCGTTGAAGACCGGGACCCCCGCGTACCGCGCCAGCTCCTCCACCTTGTCCTGGCTGTCTCCCCGGTACTCGATCCCGTCGTACATCCGGCCCAGCACCCGGGCGGTGTCCTTCACGGACTCCTTATGGCCCATCTGCGAGCCCGACGGGTCGAGATACGTGGTCGAGGCGCCCTGGTCGGCGGCCGCGACCTCGAACGCGCAGCGTGTCCGCGTCGAGGTCTTCTCGAAGATCAGCGCGATGTTCCTGCCCCGCAGATACCGGTGCTCGGTCCCGGCACGCTTGGCGGCCTTCAGCTCGGCGGCCAGCTCCAGCAGACCGCGGAACTCCTGCGCGGTGAAGTCCACCTCCTTGAGGAAGTGGCGGCCGGCGAGGGCGGTCGGGACAGTCGCCATGGGGCTCTCCAGGGATGGGGAACGCGAACCCTTGGAAGTATATACGAAGTTTTGTATTTCTATACGGCGTCTCGCTGTACGGGACAGCTCATGCAGCGCGGTCCTCCCCTGCCCCGGCCCAGTTCACTGCCCGGGATCTCTATCACCTCGATGCCCTGCTTGCGCAGATGCGTGTTGGTGGTGGAGTTCCGCTCGTAGGCGACGACGACGCCCGGTTCGACGGCCAGGACGTTGCAGCCGTCGTCCCACTGTTCGCGCTCGGCCGCGTGCACGTCCTGGGTGGCGGTCAGCACCCGGATCTCGCTGAGCCCCAGCGCGGCGGCGATCGCCCGGTGCATGTGCTCCGGCGGATGGTCGGTGACCTTCAGTTCCTTCTCGTCGGAGCCGGGTTCGATGGTGTAGGAGCGGAGCATGCCGAGGCCCGCGTACTGGGTGAAGGTGTCACCGTCGACCATCGTCATCACCGTGTCGAGGTGCATCAGCGCGCGTCTCTTCGGCATGTCGAGCGCCACGATCGTGCTCGCCGAGCCGGCCGCGAACAGTTTGTGCGCGAGCATCTCCACGGCCTGGGGGGTGGTGCGCTCGCTCATCCCGATCAGCACCGCGCCGTTGCCGATGACCAGCACGTCCCCGCCCTCGATGGTGGACGGGTAGTCGGCCTGCCCCTCCGACCAGAGGTGGAAGGACTCCCCCCGGAACAGCGGATGGTGCCGGTAGATCGCCTCGAAGTGCACGGTCTCGCGCTGCCGGGCCGGCCAGCGCATCGCGTTGATGGAGACACCGTCGTAGATCCAGGCGGAGGTGTCCCGGGTGAAGAGGTGGTTGGGCAGCGGGCCGAGCAGGAAGTCGTCGAGCTCCATGGCGTGGAAGCGCACGGAGGTCGGCTCCGGGTGGGTGTCCAGGAACTCCCGCTTGGTCATCCCGCCCACCAGCACCTCGGCCAGGTCCGGCGCCGGGAGCGTCTCGAACGCGGCGCGGAGATGGTCGGTGGCCAGCGGGCCGTACTCCTTCTCGTCGAAGACACGGTCCAGTACGAGCGCACGTGCCGCCGGGACCGCCAGCGTCTCGGAGAGCAGGTCACCGAAGAGGTGGACGGTGACGCCGCGGTCACGCAGGACATCGGCGAACCCGTCGTGCTCGGCGCGCGCCCGGCGCACCCAGAGCACGTCGTCGAAGAGCAGGGCGTCCTTGTTGCTGGGGGTGAGCCTTTTGAGCTCGAGATCGGGCCGGTGCAGAATCACGCGGCGCAGCCGCCCGGCCTCGGAGTCGACGTGGTAGGTCATGCCTCCATCCTGACCACCCGGCTGCCCGTTCACCCCCGGTTCGGCGGATCCGCGATCCCGCTTCCGTCACCCGGCTCCCGGCGACGGCGTCAGCAGCAGCTCCGGCCGGGCCAGCATCCGCCGGGCGGCGCGGCCCGGTTCCAGCACGGCCCGGGCGACGATCCAGCCGGCGAGCAGGTGCGGGTCTCCGGGCTCTCGTTCCAGTCCTTTGGCGTACCCGTCGAACGCGGCCGCCGGGTCGCCCGCGGCGAGGTGCTCGTCCGGCGTACGGGGTTCGGCGGGCGGCAGGGCGAAGGCGTGGGTGCGGACGTCGGGCCAGGACCCGCGATCGGGACGGAAGCGGAGGGGCCCGCTGCCGTACGGGTCCTCCGGAGGAACGGGCGGGGCCAGGTTCCGCAGTCGCCACTCGGTGCGGTGCAGCGCGGCCGCGACGCGGGCGCGGACCAGCGCGACCCGGTCGACGGGCTCGCGCAGCCATGCGTCCAGCGTCCGGGCGAGCCCGGCGACCAGGCCTCGCCCGGTCTCGGTGAGCCGCCCGCTGGTCACGAGGGTGCGCACCACGAGCCTGCTCTGTGTCCGGCGCAGCGCGAAGTGGTAGGCCGCCGTCCTGCCGTGCTCCGGGTCGGAGAGCCGGTCCCGCCAGAAGCCGGCGACGCCTGTGAAGGCGTACGCGCCGTGCAGCAGACCGGTGAGGTGGCGGGGATCGGCACGCCAGGGAGCGTAGTACCGCTCCGCACGGTCGTCGTCGACGAGCGGAAAGAGGTGGATCAGGGCGGCGAGCTTGCTGTGCTGGAACTCGTGGACCAGCGTCTCGGCAAGGGCGAGCGGAGAGGAGGGGCGGGCGATGAGCATGGCGCCGAAGGAGTCACCGCTCGATGCGGACACCCGTACGTCGGGCGGCGGCGGGGGCAGCGGACTGGTCCGTCCCCACGGTACGACGGACCGGATCACCGCCGGATCCAGTCGCCCGGGCCGGTCCGTGCCGTCCGGGGCCGCGAACATCCCGGTGGCTTCGCCGAACAGCCGCTGCCAGGCCAGGGCCTCGTCGGCGTCCAGCCGGGCGGGCGGTACGGGGTCGTCGAGGTCGCGGTAGGGGTCGAGATCCTCCAGGGGTATCGCGACCGGACCGGACGTGGTGGTGTGGGTGAGCGTGCGCAGCGGGGTCCAGTGCGGGGCCTCGGTCTCGGCGGACGTGCCGATCGGTTCCGGCGCCGGGCGGCAGGTCACGGACACCGGGCGGCCCCTTCGGTCCGGGCCGGTGAGCGTCAGTTCTCCCGCGCGGGTGCTCGCCCGGCCGGCCGTCGGACCGGCCGTCGCGTCGGGCAGGTGCACCGTGCCGAGGCCGGGGAGCGGGAGAGAGCCGTCGGTGAGGGGAACGCGCAGCTGCGATTCCGTTCCCGCGTGCAGCGAGGCGACGACCGCCAGGCTATTCAGCCGGCCGGCCTCCGCCCACAGCGGGGGGCCGTTCGCCGTACCGTGCACCCTGCGCAGGGTGTGGGCGATCCAGGCGCCGGTCGTCGGGGCCAGGAGCAGCGCCTCGACCGGCTCCGGCGTCCGCTGCGCGGCCTCCTTCAGCACCTCCCAGGCCTCCGCGGCCGGGGTCAGCGGTGTCGGCAGGGCGGCCAGATCGTCCAGCAGTGTGCGCAGGAGCAGCAGCCGCCGGGCCCTTTCCCCCTGTTCGAGGAAGGTGACGGCCTGCGCGGAGCCGCCGCCGGCGGCCAGTTCCGCGAAGAGGCGTCCGGGCATGCGGAGACGGTCGGTGCGCGGCTCACTGATCATCCCCGGCGTCCTCCGGTCTGTGGGCAGGCAGGCGGGAGCCCGGCCGGGTGCTCCCGCGGGCGGGCGGCTCTATTCGGCCCGGGCGCCGCCTCCGTCCTCGCCGCCGCCCCGGATGCCGCCGCGGGAGCGCAGGACCTCGGTGAGAAGACGGGTGCCGGGACGAAGAGGCGCCAGGCCGTCCACGGCGGTCAGCGGCAGTGTCCTGAGGTCCAGCAGGTCCGACTCCCGCACGGGAGCTCCCGTCGCGAGGGCCGACTCTCGGGCGGCTGCTTCGGCGTTCCGCTGCACGGGCGTCTGATGCAAGGTGCGTCCCCCTTCTCGCACGGTGGCACGCGATGCCCCGTGTCTTCATCCATCATGGCCATTCTGTCCCCCGTCGAAAACCATACGATCACGCCACCTGATCATCGTTCACCATGCGGGCGGGCTGAGGATCCCTCGAACTCCCTTGTTCTGCCCCGGAGTTCCCATCAGCAGTGTCCCCCGCACCGACCGGCACACAGTGTCGGTCACTGCCCGCCAGGGCGCCGGACGGGACCGGTGGGAGCGCTGGTAACCACTGTGCGTCCCCTGGTGCGACGGGACGGGCCGAAGGTGCGCGGGGGGTGACGCGACGGTCGGCGCACACCGCCCACGGGGCCCGCCATCAGCGGGTTCGTCAGCCGGCCGGTCTTCCCCCCGGGGAATCGGCGGGCGGTGACGCCTCAGTCCGGACGGAGGAATCACCGGACGCTCGCGGATACGGAGCCGGGTCCGGGGGGACTGCAGAGAACGGCCCGCTTCCCTGAGGGCCACGAGACACGCCCGTACGGCCGGAAACCGTCCCTCCGGATCAGCGGCCGCACAGCGCGGTACGTCCGCTACGGCACCGGGGGAACGCCGCCCCGGTCCCCGCCCGGGCGCACGGTCGGCGCACGGCGGCATGCGCGGCGACCTGCGGCACGAGAAGGGCGCACACCGCACCGATTCCCTCCGAGGCCCGCCTCGATCATGCACTCCGATGCCGCCGGGCGCTCCGCCCATCGGGGTGAGCCGACACCCGACGACCCGTCACATCGCCGATATCGTTGAACACTTGGCGTCGCACACCCGTGTGATGCACCGTCCGCGGCCGTACGGGGCCGGACGACCCGCCCACAGGGGGATGCATGAGCCCTGACACGCTGATCGCGCACTTCGTGGGAGCCTCGGCCCTCATCCTGGTGGCGGCTCACGCCGCGGGCTGGGTGGCCCGCAAGCTCGGGCAGCCGTACATCATCGGCCAGCTGGCGGCCGGTATGGCGCTGGGCCCCTCGCTCCTCGGCGGTGCGGCGCCCGGCGCGTACGACACGCTGTTCCCCGACGGGATCGACCCCATGCTGACCGGGTTCGCCCAGTTCGCCCTGGTGGTGTTCCTGTTCGCGGTGGGCTATGAGCTGGATCTGCGCCTGCTCGGCGGACGGGCCCGGACGGCGGTGGCCGTGGCGCTGGCCTCCTTCGTGGTGCCGATGGCGGTGGGCAGTGGCGCCGCCGTGCTGTTCCGGGACCAGCTCCGCTCGCTCGGCATGCCGCGTGACCTCACCCCCTCCATGGTCCTGTTCGCCGGGATCGCTCTGTCCATAACGGCGGTTCCGGTCCTGACGGCCATCGTGCGGGAGAACGGTCTGGCAACCACGGTGCCGGGGGTGGTGGCGGTCTCCGCGGCCGGGCTGCTCGACGTCATCTGCTGGACGGTGCTGGCAGGGACGATGATGGAGGCCGGCACGGAGCACGCGCTCGGATGGCCGTGGCGTGCCGTGCTCGCGGCCGGCTTCGTCGCCCTCATGCTGATCACCACCCGCCCGCTGCTGCGGCGGCTGCTGTGGGGCACGCACATGGACCCTTCGGTGCGTCTGGCGCTGCTGATCGGCTTCGCCCTCGGATCGGCCTGGGTGACCCACTCCCTGGGACTGCACGTCATCTTCGGTGCCCTGCTGGCGGGTGTCGTGACGCCCCGGGAGCCCGGCGGTACGCTCGACTCCGATCTGGTGCGGCCCCTGCACGACATCGGCCGGCTGCTGCTGCCGTTCTTCTTCGTGGTCTCGGGCCGCTCGGTCGTGGTGACCGGCATGGACACCACGGGATGGGCGGCCGTTGTCGTGGTGACGCTCCTCGCGGTGGTCGCCAAGATCGGCAGCGGGACGCTGACGGCCCGGCTCGGCGGTCTGGACCGGCACGACGCGCGTACCGTGGGCGTCCTGCTGAGCGCCCGCGGCCTCACCGAACTGATCGCCCTGGACGCGGGCCTGCGAGCGGGGCTGCTCAGCGTTCCGCTCTACACGGTCCTGGTGTTCATGGCACTGGCCACCACCCTGCTGACCCAGCCGCTACTGGGGCTGGTCCGCCGCTCGGCCGAGCGGGCTCCGCAGCGGCCCGCCGGACACGTCCGCCACACACCGACCGCGCCGGCGACGGACCGGGAGGACGCACCGTCGGCCCGGGTGGCGGACCCGGGCTGACCTCCGCATCTCCGGCGCGGTCGGAGTGGCACGTCGCGCCACTCCGACCGCCCGCGCTACAGCGGCATCGGCGCGATGGGCTACAGCGGCATCGGCGCGATGTCTGCCTCGATACGACGCTTGTACTGGGCGGAGGCGAGCCAGGGGTGACCGCTGCGCACCACACGGCTGAAACCGTCCACCGCCTTGCGCTGCGCCTCGTCCGCATCCTGCCCACGGCCCAGACCGCGCAGGTCGAGGGCGAGGTTGGCGGTGCAGGCGAGCGTCAGCGGGTGGTCCTCACCGGCGACCTCGGCGAGCAGCGGGAGGTTGGCCTCGTCGATCGCGTGCGCCCGCTCGAAGTCCAGCTGCGCGTACGCCGTGTTGGCCTGGCCGATGGCCGTCGTCAGGGTGAGTACGTGGTGTTCGCCCACCGTGGCGGAGAGCCGGCGGGCCGCGTCGTCCTCGACCTCGCGTGCCTTGTCCAGCCCGCCGAGCGCACGCAGTGTGGCCGCCAGATTCGCCTGCGTCAGCAGGGTGTAGGAGTGGTCCTCACCGAGGAGCGAGGCATAGCGGCGTGCCGTCTCCTCTCCCAGCTCGCGGGAGAGGTCGAGGTCTCCGGTCAGCCGCTGGTCGACGGAGTAGTTGATCGCCGTGGCGAGCGAATCGGCGTGCCGCGCCCCGTACCGGGCGACGAAGCGGCGCAGGGTCTCCGCGGAGAGCTTGGCCGCGTCGCCGAGGTCGCCGTCCCGGCGCCGGCAGACCGCGAGGTTGCGCGCCACGCGCAGGGTCAGCGGGTGCTCCTCACCCATCGCGGCGCGCGCCCGCCGGTAGACGTCCTCCTGGAACTCGCGGGCACCCGGGTAGTCGCCGCTCTCCCGCATGTTGATGGCGAGACCGTTGAGGCTGTTGAGGGTGAAGTAGCTGGCCGGCCCGAACATCGTCTCGCGCTGGCGGACGTTCTCCTGGTCCAGGGGCAGGGCCTCCTGGAACTGCCCGCACAGCCGGAGGTCGACGCACCAGCTGTGAGTGGCCCGCAGGGTGGCCGGGTCGTCCGGCCCGAACAGGGACCGGGCCAGCTCGGTGGCCTCCTGCCCGAGGTCCCGGGCCTCCGCGAAACGTCCCTGGTAGCGGCGGGCGTCGGCCAGGCTGCACAGGGACTCGATGAGTTCCTCGGAGTCGACCTGGACGCGCCGTGAGACCTCCAGGGCCTTCTCGGTGAGGGGAATGGACTCCGGGATCTGGCCGATCTGACGCAGCGTGAACGCGAAGCTCTTCGCCATGCGGATGACGTCCGGGTCCTCCTCCCCCGAGGCGGCCAGCCAGGCGTTCCACGCCTGCCTGCCGAGTTTGGCGGCTCCCTCGTGGTCGCCCCAGTAGTAGAGGAACTGCACGGTGTCGAAGACCAGTTCGCGCACATAGGTGTCCGTGCTGGCCACCGCGTCGGAGGAGAGAATGTGCGGCAGCAGCTTCTGGTAGCGGGGCCACTCCGCAGACGAGCCGTAGGGACCCGGCTTGGCCGCCGACAGCAACTGGTGGGCGGCGTCCCGCATGCGCTCGCGGTTCTGCGGGGACAGCTTGGCGAGGAGCACCGTCTGGAGCAGCCGGTGCATCTGCAGGGTGTCGGCCCGCGGGTCCACCTTCACCAGGGAGAACTGGCTGAGGTCGCGCACGGCTCGGTTGAGCCTGATCGACTCGCGCAGCAGGGGGTCGATCTCCGGCGTGATGTTGATGCCCCTGCTGCTGCGCAGCATGGACCGCGGAATGGGCTCGGGCGCCATGCTGGCGCAGATGTCGAGGAGTTGCCGGGCTCCGGGATTGTTCTCCCGGATCCGTTCCAGTGAGATGTCCCAGGCGGCGGCGACGGAGACCGGGTAGTCGGGAGCGGGATCCAGTTCCAGGATCTCCGGGCGGCGCTGCGCCAGCAACTCGAGGTAGTCATCGACGAGCATCCCGGTGACCGCACGCCAGGCGCCCGCCTGCTCAACGGCGAGCGGAAGGTCGCCCAGGGCCTCGGCGAGCCGGTCGGCATCCCCGTCCGTGAGGTCGGGTGAGCGCTTCTGGAGCAGCTCGATGGACTCCTCGCGTTCGAACACGTTCACGGGAAGCGGGGTGGCCACCCGTTCCCAGGCCCGGTTCCGGGAGGTGACGATGACCTTGCCGGGTCCGTTGGTCGGGAAGTACTGGCGCACCTCCTCGACGTCCTCGGCGTTGTCGAAGATGAGCAGCCAGTTGTCGTACGGCTTGCCCGTGCGCAGCGCCTCGAGGACCGCGGGAACGGCCGTGTTGGCGGTGGACGCCCCGGCACTGTCCTGCCCGGGCGAGGAGACGCCCAGCCGTGCCGCCAGAGTGGACAGCGCGGCCAGGATGAGGCTGTCCCGCTCCGCCGGGATCCAGCAGATCACCTTGTGGTCGTGCTGGTGGGTGTAGATGTACTCCAAGGCCAGCTGGGACTTGCCGACGCCGCCCAGGCCGTGCAGGGCGTGCGGCAGCACCGCCGCGGTGTCCTGGGCTCCGAGCTGTTCCTCCACGGCCCTCAGCAGCGCCTGACGGCCGACGAATGAGGTGTTCCTGAGCGGAACGTTCACCATGAGGGCCGGCGTTGCGGTCGTGGTGCTCTGCATGAGCGATTCAGCCTCCGGGGCTTCGTGTTTGATCTCGGTCACCAGGCTCGGCAAGGGGTACTCCGTGTGGTCCGGGTCGTCCGACACTGGAGTCATCCCGTCCTGATCGTCACGGGAGTCGCCGCCGTCCGGGTGGTTCACCCCACCGGGCGGCACTCCGGACGCACCGACGTCCATCCGTTCGGGGGTATCCGGCAGGAGCCTGGAGGCGTCGGGCTGAATGCGGTGCGCCCTTTCGGAGTACGGACCCGACAGGGCGCGCATCACGGCGAGTTCGCTGCGCAGCCAGCCGTTCTCCGCCGGGTCGGGCAGCACGGTGCCGGCCGGGTCACGCAGCGCGGCGCGCAGGGCCACACCCCGTTCCCCGGCGGCCGGAAGATCGCCCACCACGCTGACGGTGCGGGCGAGTTGGGATCGGGTGGTGCTGGCGAGCAGCGCCTCGCGCACGCCGTCGGCGAATTCGGGGCGGCCCTCGCCACCGCTGTCCCAGTCGATGAGTCCGCCCATGAGGATCTCGGCGAGGTGGTCGGGGCCGGTCTCCGGCATGACCCGGCGCCGTAGTTGATCCACCAGGTCGAAGTCGAACGGGATGGCGGCCAGCTGGGTGGCGAGCCGCCGCGCGGCGGGCGTGGCGAGGGTGAAGAAGCGGCGCACGGCGGCGGAAGCGGCGCGCGGGAGGCGCGGAGCGCGCAGACCGGGGGCGGGCGCTCCCTTCGTCAGGGTGCCGGCGAGCACGACGGGCAGGGAACGGCGGACTCCACGCTCCCCGGTGACGAGGTCGGCCCAGGCGCCGACGGATCCGGGTTTGAGGGTGAGCACCGGAATGGGGAGGGAGTCGTCGGCCGCCTCGGGCAGCGGGCGCAGGGGGTCGGGGCCGCCGGGTGGCGCCCAGTGCCCTAGGCAGTCGTTGGGCAAGCCGAAGCCACCCGCCTCCAGGACCGCCGGGTGGGGGTAGAGAGAGGTGCGGTGGCGCAGGTGGGGCGGGAGCAGGTGGACCAGTGCGGTGGGCCCGGAACGGGCGAACCGGCTCAGCAGGGTGTCCGCGGCGGGGGCGGCCCAGCCGTGGGCGAGGCCGTCGGTGACGACCAGGAAGACGCGGCCGCCGCTTCCGTCGAGGAGTTCGGCCGGGTCCGTGAGGGCAGCGCCGCTGCTCCAGCGAAGGGTGGCGGTGCCGGTCCGCGGGAGAGTGAGCCTGAGGGCACGGACGCTGCGGAAGGCGCCGCTGTGCTCGGCGGCCCGGGCGAGCCCCGCCACCGTCTCGTCCCAGATCCGCATGGTGGGTGCCTCGTCGGTGATCAGCACCAGGTCGAACGCGGCGGTCGGGACGGAGCGGAAGAACGGCATCCAGATGCCGGCGGTGACCCCTTGCTCGGCGGTGGTCTCCTCGTCGAGCTCCCGGGTGTCGCGGGAGGGGACCCGGCGGGCGAGCTGGTGCAGGGCGCGGGCGAGCAGGGCGGTGGGGCGGCCGGGTCCGTGCTGCGGCAGATTGGCGTCGGACAGCAGCGGCCGCCCGACGTGGAGCGTGGCGGTGCCCTCGGGGTGGGGTAACAGCCGGTCGTCGGCCGCTACCGGAGGTCCGGGGGGACCGGCCCCGCCCGCCGGGGCGGACGGTTCCGCCCGCCGGGGCGGGTCGGACGGGGGCGGCACAACAGAACCGGAGAGGCCGGAGCCGGCCTCGAAGTCGGCCGATTCCGCACCTTCCGAGGACACGCCGGTGCCTGGCCCGCCCTCCGCCCGGGGGGCCGCGCCGGCTTCCGTGGGATCGGCGAAGGACGCGGCCGTTCGGGTGGCGGACCGCTCCGCGGCGGTGTCCCGACCGACGTCACCGGGTCCACCGTGGCGGTTCCAGTGTGCGGCGAGCCACACCGCGTCGGCGACCTCCTGCCAGTGCGGTGGGTCCTGCGCCTCGCCGTGCGGGCCCGGCGACGGCTGGTCATGGCTTTGGGCTTTCCGGAGCGGGGCAGCGAAGGACGGCTCTCCGCCCTCACTCGCGTACTCGACGGACTCGGAGAACGCCGAAGAAGGCGACGGCCTCGGTTCAGGTCCGCCGTCGCCGGATCCGGATGCGCGCTCCCTGGGAAAGCCGTTGTCCATTCAGCGGCCCTTCGCGAGGTCGCGGAGCAGCATTTCCACGAGCTTACGCCCGTTGCCCTCGACCTGGAAACCACCCGTGGTAGTGATCTGGACAGCGTTGAGTAACTGGTCCAGGGAATGCGTGCCCCCGGCGTGGACGCGCTGGAGGAAGAGGTCCACCAGGTCCTCGCTGTGCGGCGAGCGCTCCCCGAGGTGCCGGCTCACCATGGCGAGGAGCTGTTCGCGGGTGGGCACACGGAGTTCGAGGGGCAGACAGCGCCTGCGGAACGCGGGCGGAAACTCGCGTTCCCCGTTGCTGGTGATCACCACGACGGGGAACTCCCGGCATTCGACCCGCCCTTGTCGCAGCAGGGCACGGACTCCGGGGTCGCTGGTGTGGACGCTCGCGGTGTCGGCGGCGTCGCGGACCAGTTCCGGGACGTCATAGCTTCCGTTCTCCAAGACGTGCAACAGATCGTTCGGCAGGTCGATGTCGCTCTTGTCGAGCTCGTCGACAAGGAGCACCCGGGGACGATCGTAGGGCAGCAGAGCGGTTCCCAGGGGCCCCAGGGTAATGAAATCCCCTAGGACCGGCGCAATGTGACGGTCCGTCACGACATGGCCGGCCCCGCTGTCCGCTGTCCCGCCGGCGCCGCGCGCCCCCGCGTCCCGCAGCCCCGCCTGCCAGGCGGCGATGGCCTGGGCGCGTCCCATCGCGTCATGGATGTACAGCCCCTCGTGCAGGGCCGTGCGGCTGACGATGTTCCACTCGAGCACCCGGCCGAGGCCCAGTTCCCGCGCGATCATGTAGGCGAGGGTGGACTTGCCGATGCCGGGCGGTCCGCTGATCAGCAGCGGCCGACGCAGCAGCAGCGCGGCGTTGACCGTGTCGATCTCCTCGGAACCGAGCTGTGGAGTGACCTCGCCGGGACCGAGCCGGCGCAGCGCGGCCTCCGGATCGTCGGGCGGGGCGGGCTGGAGCGGGGCTCCGCCGAACCGCCGCCAGGGCGGGGGCTCGGGCAACTCCACCGCGGCGGCGGGGCTCTGGCCGGTGGCATGGAAGACCCGCCAGCCGTCCGGGGTGGTCTGCTCCTCCTGCGCGGTCATGCCGATGCCTCCTCGCTGGCGAGATCGCCGTCGTCGGTGTGGATGTCGACCACTCGGGTCGGATCGTCCCAGAAAAAGGCGATGTGACGGCCCAGCAGGTCGGGACTCTGTGCGGGGTCGACGGCCTTCTTGCGCAGCCGGTGGATGGCCATGGGAATCTGGGCGGCGATCGGGACGGAGGCGAAGACGGCGGTGACGACCTCGCGTCGCTCCTCGATGAAGGCGCCCCGACGGTCCCATATGGCCAGCGAGATTCCCTCCGCGATGGCGGCCTTCAACGCCTCCAGGGCGGGGGGGGCGGCCGGGGCGTCAATGACCACGGCGGTACGTCCGGACTCCCCGGCGAGCGCGGTCTGCCAGGCGTCGAGCCGCTGGGCGTCGGCGCCGGTCCACCCGTGCACCGTGACTCCGTGCTGCCGCAGGCTCCTCCAGCGTTCCCGCCACTGCTGCCGGACCAGCACGTCGTCCGTGCGCATCCGCTCCAGACTGCGCAGGTGCACGCCGTACTTGAGGCCGAGCGGCAGCGGGCGGCCGTGGCCGATCCGGAGCCTCAGCCCCGCCACGTCGTGATTGAGGAGGTCGTAGGGGAGAACGAACTCCACGTACGTCGGCTGCTCGCGCCCGTCCGGTCCGGCCGGTGGGGACCAGAGCCGGGCGCCCTGCCGGAGGGCGCTGTCGACGGCCTCGCCGAGACCGTCGAGTGTGGTCGTGGCGGGTTCGCCGGGCTGGGGGTCCCAATGGCCGGGGACCGTGTTCAGCCAGGGACGTACGACGATCTCACCCGTACCGTCGCGGGCGGGTTCCACGGCGACGATCAGGCAGCAGGGGATGTCGGGGTCGGCGGCGGTCGTCCGGCGGGCGGCGCGGCGCTGGGCCACCGCCGGCGTCAGCTCCGAGCGCTGGGCCCAGCCGTCGACCCACTTGAGGAGGCTCCCGCGGTGACCGGGTGACGCGGCGAGATGGGCGGCCGTGTCGACCAGGAGCACCGCGGGCGGTAATCCGTCCGGTTGCGCGTTCCATTCGAGGACGTGCGCGAAGAGCTGTTCGGGCGAGAGGCCGGTGGGCAGGTAGAGGCCGTTGAGCTCCTCGGCGAGCCTGTCCCGCAGCCGGGAGGCGGACACCTCCCCTTTGGCCTCGGCCAGCAGGGCGTGCGCGGTACCGGTGTCGTGGCCGGAGACCGGGCCGGGGAGGGTTGCGGGGGCGGGCGCGGCGGGGGCGAGCAGCCGGTCGAGTTCGTCGGCCGGCGCGGGCCCCTCGAAGACCTCGACCACCCGCACCAGTACGCGTTCCCCGCCCGCCACGTTCAGCGCGGCGCGCACCATGGCCACCACGTCCTCGCGCAGCCGGACGCCACGTACGTCGACGGTGCGGGCCAGCTGCTCGCCGAGCACGGTGGCGAACTGGACCCGTCCCTGCGCGTCCTCCATACAGCCCAGCTCGCACAGCGCGGCGGTGAGCCGGGACAGCAGTTCCAGGCCCTGTGCGCGCGCACCCCCGCCCTCGGGGCCGACGATTGCCTCGCCTCTCTCCACCGACTGCTCCCCCATGAGTCGGTTCAGCTGTCTGACCGGCCTGCGAAGTTAGCACGGTAACTGACGGTTAGCCAGGGACGTGTGATGTGGGGGAAACGATGTCGGCCGGGCTCCCCCCGTACGCGGGGTGCCCGGCCGACGTGAGGGCGGAAAGGGCGCGGGGCCCGTCACAGGCGTGGGTCGACCGGTTCCGACTCCAGGGCCAGTACGGCGAAGACCGGCTCGTGGACGCGCCACAGGGGCTCGCCCCCGGCCAGGCGGTCCAGGGCCTCCAGGCCGAGCGCGTACTCGCGCAGGGCGAGGGAGCGCTTGTGGTTGAGGAAGCGGCCGCGCAGACGGGTCAGGTTCTCCGGGCGGGTGTACTCGGGACCGTAGATGATCCGCAGGTACTCGCGGCCCCGGCACTTGATTCCGGGCTGCACCAGGCGGCCCGAGGAGTCGCGGACCAGGGCGCCGACCGGCTTGACGACCATGCCCTCGCCGCCGCGTCCGGTCATCTCCAGCCACCAGTCGACGCCGGCCCGCACCGACTCGGGGTCGGCGGTGTCGACGTACAAGCGGCGGGTGGTGTGGAGAAGGCCCGTGGTGTCGTGCTCGACCATGCGGTCGATGAGGGCGAGCTGCTGGTCGTGCGGCAGGGCGGCGAGGCTCCGGCCCCGGGCGGCGAGGATCTGGAACGGTGCCAGGCGTACGCCGTCGAGGCCGTCGGTGGTCCAGCAGTAGCGGCGGTACGCGTCGGTGAACGCCGAGGCGGACCCGGCGCGCTCGCGCTGGCGGTTCAGCAGGTCCTTGACCTCGACACCGCGGGCCGCCGCGCCCTCCAGCGCGGCCAGGGCGCCCGGGAAGACCGCGGCGGCGGCGGCGCCGACCGAGGCGTACTGCGAGCGCAGCAGGCCGGACGCCTTCAGGGACCACGGCATCAGTTCGGCGTCCAGCAGCAGCCAGTCGCCCGCGTCGGAGGCGCTGTCGGATGCGGCGAGTTCGTCCCAGAGGCCGGCCTCGGTGACCGCCGTCCGCAGCCGGCCCAGGATCTCCTCCGTGACGGACGCGTCGTCGAAGAACGGGCGGCCGGTACGGGTGTACAGCGAGCCGGTCTCGCCTCCGCCGGCGCCGAACCGCTGAGCGGCCACGGCCGCGTCGCGGCAGACCAGGGCGACCGCACGGGAGCCCATGTGCTTCTCCTCGCACACCACCCGTGCGACGCCGTCCCGCTCGTACTGGGCGAAGGCTTCCACCGGGTGCTCCAGGTAGCCGTCGAGGTGCGACGTGGCGGTGGGTGCCATGGTCGGCGGGAGGTACGGCAGCAGGCGGGGGTCGATCGCGAAGCGGCTCATGACCTCCAGGGCCGCGGCGGCGTTCTCCTCGCGGACGGACACCCGGCCGGTGTGCCGGGTCTCCACGACACGGCGGCCGTGCACGTCCGCCAGGTCCAGCGGGCGGCCCTCGTGGCCGCCGGGGGCCTCGCTGCGCAGCGGGCGGGCCGGCTCGTACCAGACCCGCTCGGCCGGTACGTCGACCAGTTCGCGTTCCGGCCAGCGCAGCGCGGTGAGCTTGCCGCCGAAGACCGCGCCGGTGTCCAGGCAGATGGTGTTGTTGAGCCAGGTCGCCTCCGGGACGGGGGTGTGCCCGTAGACCACGGCCGCACGGCCGCGGTAGTCCTCGGCCCACGGATAGCGCACCGGCAGGCCGAACTCGTCGGTCTCGCCAGTGGTGTCGCCGTACAGGGCGTGGCTGCGGACCCGGCCGGAGGTGCGGCCGTGGTACTTCTCCGGCAGTCCGGCGTGGCAGACCACGAGCCTGCCGCCGTCGAGGACGTAGTGGCTGACGAGGCCGTCGATGAACTGCCGCACCTCGGCGCGGAACGCGTCACTCTGGCCGTCCATCTGGGCGATGGTCTCGGCGAGTCCGTGGGTGTGCTGGACGTTGCGGCCCTTGAGGTAGCGGCCGAACTTGTTCTCGTGGTTGCCGGGCACGCAGAGGGCGTTGCCCGACTTCACCATGGCCATGACGCGGCGCAGGACCGCGGGGCTGTCCGGGCCGCGGTCGACGAGGTCGCCGACGAAGACGGCGGTACGGCCCTCGGGGTGGACACCGTCGGTGTAGCCCAGTTTGCCGAGCAGGCTTTCGAGTTCGGTGGCGCAGCCGTGGATGTCGCCGATGATGTCGAAGGGGCCGGTGAGGTGGGTGAGGTCGTTGAACCGCTTCTCGGTGACGACGACTGCGTGCTCGATCTCCTCCACACCGCGCAGCACATGCACCTTGCGGAAGCCCTCGCGCTCCAAGTGACGCAGTGAACGGCGGAGTTCACGGGTGTGACGCTGGATGACCCGGCGCGGCATGTCCGCGCGGTCGGTGCGGGCCGCGTTGCGCTCGGCGCACACCTGCTCGGGCACGTCGAGCACGATGGCGATGGGCAGGACGTCGTACTGCCTGGCCAGGTCGATCAGCTGACGGCGGGCGTCCTGCTGGACGCTGGTGGCGTCGACGACGGTGCGGCGGCCGGCGGCGAGGCGCTTGCCGGCGATGTAGTGCAGCACGTCGAAGGCGTCGCGGGACGCGCTCTGGTCGTTCTCGTCGTCGGCGACCAGACCGCGGCAGAAGTCGGAGGAGATGACCTCGGTGGGCCCGAAGTGGCGGCGGGCGAAGGTGGACTTGCCGGAGCCGGAGGCGCCGATCAGCACGACGAGGGAGAGGTCGGTGACGGGCAGGGCGCGGGGCGGCCGGGAGGTGTCGGTGGTGGTCATGCGGCCTTCGCCTCCTTCGGGTTCGCGACCTGGAACACGGCCATCTGGGTGGGCGGTCCGACCTCGGGGTCGTCCGGCCCCACGGGCTCGAACCCGACCTCGTAGCCGTGCCGTTCGGCCACCTTCTCCGCCCAGGCGCGGAACTCCTCGCGGGTCCACTCGAAGCGGTGGTCGCCGTGTCGGACATGGCCGGCCGGGAGGCTCTCCCAGCGCACGTTGTACTCGACGTTCGGGGTGGTCACGAGGACCGTCCGGGGGCGGGCGGCGCCGAACACCGCGTACTCCAGGGCCGGCAGCCGGGGCAGGTCGAGGTGTTCGATCACCTCGCTGAGGACGGCGGCGTCGTATCCCGCCAGCCTCTTGTCGGTGTAGACGAGGGAGCCCTGGAAGAGGTGCACGCGCGCGGCCTGGCGCTCCCCCATGCGGTCGAGCTTCAGCCGCCGGGAGGCGATGGTGAGCGCCCGCATCGACACGTCGACGCCGACGATCTCGGTGAAGGACGGGTCCTTGAGCAGCTGCTGCACCAGCTGTCCCTGGCCGCAGCCGAGGTCGAGCACCCGGGCGGCGCCCGAGGCGCGGAGCGCGGCGAGGATCGCCTCGCGGCGCCGCACGGCGAGCGGAGTCGGCTTCTCCTCCTGCTCGGCCTCCGCTTCGACGGCGTTGTCGATGTCCTCGATGTCGCTGTCGTCCGCCTCGGCCAGCCGGACCATCTCCAGGCGTTCCATGGCCTGCCGGGTCAGTGACCAGCGGCGGGAGAGGTAGCGGCTGGTGATCAGCTTCTGCTCCGGGTGCCCGGGCAGCCAGCCCTCGCCGGCCCGCAGCAGTTTGTCGACCTCGTCGGAGGAGACCCAGTAGTGCTTGGCGTCGTCGAGGACGGGGAGCAGTACGTAGAGATGGCGCAGGGCCTCGGCGAGGGTGAGCGTGTCCGCGTCCAGGACCAGGCGTATGTAGCGCGAGTCGCCCCACTGCGGGAACTCGCCGTCCAGCGGCACGGGCTCGGCGATGACGGTCCAGCCGAGCGGCTCGAAGAGCCGGCGGACGAGATCCGGGCCGCCCCGCGCGGGCAGCGCGGGCACCTCGATGCTCAGCGGGCGGGGCTGTCCCGGGAGCTCCGGGCGGGCGGTGCACACCCCGCGCATCGCGCTGGAGAAGACGCCGCTCAGCGCGACGGCGAGCAGGGAGGAGGCGGCGTACGGGCGGTCGTTGACGTACTGCGCGAGGGCGGCGTCGGGTGCGCCGCCGCGTCCCTTGCCCTTGCCGCGCCGGACCAGTGCCACCGCGTCCACCTCCAGCAGCAGCGCCGCCGTGCAGCGCCCGGCATCGGCCTCGGGGTAGAGGACGTGTGCCGTGCCGTAGGACGTGGAGAACGCCTGCGCCTTGTCGGGATGCTTGTGCAGCAGGAAACCGAGGTCGGTCGCCGGGCGCTGTGCGGAGCCGGTGGTACTGATCGTCAGGAACACGGTGGTTACACCTCGAAAGGCCTTCTGAAGTGCGGGTACACAGACCGGGACTCCGGCATGTCCGATCAACGTACAGGGAAGGGGTCGCGGGGTTCGAGGGATTTCGGGGCCGGTACGAGGGGCGGGACCACCCTGGTGAGAGGCGGTCCCGTCCGCCCGGTGCGCGTGCTACGACAGCTGGGACTTGACCTGGGTGGAGATCAGCTCCAGGTGGTCGAGATCGTCCAGGTCGAGGAGCTGGAGGTACAGGCGCCGCGAGCCCGCCCCGGCGTAGCGGCCGATCTTCTCGACGACCTCCGCCGGGGAGCCCGCCAGGCCGTTGGCCTTGAGTTCACCGACCTCGCGGCCGATCGCGGCGGCGCGGCGGGCGACCTCCCGGTCGTCCTTGCCGACGCAGACGACGAGCGCGTTGGAATAGACGAGGTCGCCCGGGTCGCGGCCGGCCTCCTGGGCGGCGTCCCGGACCCGGGCGAACTGGCGCGCGGTGTCCTCGACCGAGGCGAAGGGCATGTTGAACTCGTCGGCGAACCGGGCCGCCAGGCGCGGCGTGCGGGTCGTGCCGTGACCGCCGATGAGCACCGGCACCCTGGGCTGGGACGGCTTGGGGAGCGCGGGTGACTTGGTGAGGTCGTAGTGGGTGCCGTGGTAGTCGAAGGTCTTGCCGGGCTCGGTGGCCCACAGCCCCGTGACGATCTCCAGTTGCTCTTCGAGGCGGGCGAACTTCTCCTTCGGGAAGGGAATGCCGTACGCCTTGTGCTCCTCCTCGAACCAACCGGTGCCCAGGCCGAGTTCGACGCGGCCGCCGGACATCTGGTCGACCTGGGCGACCTGGATGGCGAGCACGCCGGGGAGGCGGAAGGTGCCTGCGGTCATCAGCGTGCCGAGCCGGATGCGCCTGGTCTCGCGGGCGAGGCCGGCGAGGGTGATCCAGGCGTCGGTGGGGCCGGGAAGGCCGTCGCCGGATCCCATGCTGAGGTAGTGGTCGGAGCGGAAGAAGGCGTCGAAGCCGAGGTCCTCGGTGGCCTTGGCGACGGTGAGCAAGGTGTCGTAGGTGGCCCCCTGCTGGGGCTCGGTGAAGATGCGGAGATCCATGCCCTCATCCTGCACGCTCGCCGGCGGAGGGCGGCCTCGTCCGGCCCTCCGGCGTGCCCCGGCCCACGGCCGGGCGGGGACGGGCGTGGACCGGCGGTGCGGTACGGCCGGCACGTGACCGGTCACGGTGGAAATCGTTTGCTCGGGAGGAGCCGGAGCGTCCGGCACCCGTGGCGGCCGGTGTGCGCCGGGGCGTCATCGTGTCGGCCGTCGGAGACCGTCCGGGGCCACGGGCCGGGGAGGCCTTCATGTCCGAAGAGTGCGTGCCGCGGCGGGACGGAGTGGCCACGGGCCGCCGGAGGGGCTGCTGCGGCGGATGGAGGAGCTGATGGCGGCCCTGAGCGCGGACCCGCCGGCGCTGGACGCGGACCCGCGGGCGCTGGACGCGGACCCGCGGGCGACGGGGCGGGATGCCGGGGCCGCGGAGGAACACCAGGGCCGCTGACACCGCGCCGCGTCGGTGCGGAAGGCCCGGTGCGCTCATCCGGCCTCCCGCACCGGTAGGACCTCGTCGCGGTCCGCCAGTCTGCGGAGCATCTCCAGCACACGGTCCCGGGACTCGTCCGCCGCGTCGATGGCCTCCATGCACTGCCAGTACGTCGCCTCGTCGTTCACGGAACAGGCGATGCCGACCAGGGCGATACCGACCTCGCCGAGCAGACCGCCGAGGTACATCAGGCACGGGCGGGCCTCGCCCAGTTCGGTGAGCTGCGCCGCGCGCGGCTCACCCACGCCGAACTCGGGGGTGCCCAGCACACCGCAGCCGCGGCCCGCCAACTCGGTCAGCCCCAGCGCCTCGCCGCGCAGTTCGGGTGGGCCGACGACCGCCAGTCGGCTGCCTATCGCCTGTGCCAGGGCCTGTGCCTGCCACACCTCGGTCAGCAGCTCCGGCACGCCGCCGCTCGCTGCCAGGGCCCTTCTGCTCGTCACGATGAGCCGCACCGCGTCCATGCGCTGCCCCCGTCCGTCCGACGCGCTGCCCACGCGTCCGCATCCACTGAACTCCCTTGTCCATTACCCAGAGTGAGGGACCGTGAGACAAAAAGCCAGAGGAAGACCGAAATCTGTGGACAACAATTCGATCGAGGTCAGATTCTCATATACGGAGAGTGAAGACGGAGCCGACGGCTCCCTACTCGGGGGACGGCTTTCCGGCCGGGAACCGGCGCTCGTTGCGGTCGATCTTCGCGGCAAGGGCGGCCAGCGGGTCCACGCCGAGGACCTCGCACAGCTGGAGGAGATAGGCGAGGACGTCGGCGACCTCGTCGGCGACCCGGTGCGCGCTGTCCGGGTCGTCCATGACACGGGAGGACTCCTCGGGCGTCAGCCACTGGAAGATCTCGAGGAGTTCGGATGCCTCCACGCTGAGCGCGGCGGCGAGGTTCTTCGGGGTGTGGTACGGCTGCCAGTCGCGCACGGCGGCGAGCTCGGCGAGACGGCGCTGGAGTCCGGCGAGTACGAGTGGCTCGTGCGGGGTGTCGTCGTCGTACGGATCAGTCACGGTCCAGGTCTACCACTGTCACGCCGGGCACTCCGGCGGCCCAGGAGGCGTCGCTCACCGCGCCGGCCAGGCGGATGTGCCCGCGCTCGCACATCCGCGCCGCCAGGCGCAGCAGGTGCGCGCGCTGTCCGGGGTCGAGATCCCGGTCCAGGCCGTCGGCGAGGACCGTGAGGGTGCGGAGCGCGGCGGGGACCTCGCCGGGCACGTCGGTCTCCAGTACGCCGGGGCCGGTGAGCAGCACCAGCGCGAGGGCGGTGTACCTCAGCTCGCCGTCACCGAGCCGCCGCAACTCGGTACGGGTGCCGTCGCCCCGGTCGAGCAGGGCGCGGACCAGGCGGCCGGCGTCGTACGGCTCGGCGAGCAGGTCGGCGACCGGCCCCGCGCAGCCGGCGCGCACCGCGTCGACGAGGAGCGCGTGCCGGCGTCCGCACTCGGCACGGGTGCGCCGCAGTACGTCGGCGACGTTGTCACAGCCGCCCAGCAGCCGGCCGGTTCCGGCCGGTACGGCGCCGCGCATCCGGTCGGGGCGGGGGTCGCAGGGGAAGACCGAGCGCAGGGCGACCACCATCTGCTCGGCGGCGGCGAGCACCCTGCGCTGCCCCGGGGTCTTGCCGGCGACGCGCAGCGGCAGCAGCGCGGTGCCGAGCCGATCGTCCGGCAGCGGGGCGCGGGTCACCGGTGCGGTCCCGGCCGTGTACCAGGCGGCCTGCACGGTGCGGCGGCTCGGATCGCGCAGGGCGGTCTGCAGCAGGACCTGTCCGTCCGCGGTCAGCCGCTCGCCCACGATGCGCAGCTCCGGTTCGGCCTGTACGGCGATCTCCAGCCGGACCGGTCCCTCGGGGCCGTCGGCCGTGCAGCCGATACGGAAGCCGCGGCGGCGCTGGACGTCGGGGCGTGCCCGCTCCGGCACACAGGCGCCGGGCTCCCGGAACGCCTCGCCCAGCTCGGCCCCGCCACCGAGCCGGGCGAGCGCCTCGTACGCCCCCAGCGCACTGGTCTTGCCGCTTCCACTGCGCCCGGCGATCAGCGTCAGCGCCCCGAGGGGAAGCGTGACGCCACGGTGCCCTGCGAACGCGGACAGCAGCAGTGCGGTGACCCGCGGCAGCCCGGGGCGCCGCTCGGCCGCGCCGGAAGCGGGAGACCCGGCCGACGGCAGGGGTGGCGGGGGCGCAGTCGTGCCGGACGCAGGTGACGACGGCGTGCCCGGACCGGCCAGGGACGGCGACGGCGTGCTCGGACCGGACAGGGACGGCGACGGCGTGCCCGGACCGGACAGGAGCGACGGCGTGCCCGGGTGGGACAAGGGTGGCGGGGTCATGTGCGGGACGCTAAGGGATGGAGTGCGGGGCGAACCGTTCCGCTTGGTGGGCCGTCCCACGTTCGGGCGGCGCGGGCCGCGCGGCTGCTCGCGCCCTCGGGCACCGTATGCGCCCCCAAGGGGCCCCGGGGCCCGGGGTCCTTGAGAGCCCGGACCACCCGAGATCACCGGGCTCTCAGACTCCCGGGACCCCCATGCCCTCCATCAGCCCCGTGACCTCCGTGCCGGACGGGGTCAGGAGGAAGACGTTGCGGTCCACCCGGTGCATCCCGCTGGCCAGACCGAAGACGACACCCGTGCTGAAGTCCAGGACGCGTTTGGCCACGTCGGGCTCCGCGCCGGTCAGGTCCAGCAGGACGGGTATGCCCGACATCAGTGTCTCGGCGACGTCGCGGGCGTCCGCGAACACGTTGACGCGCAGGACGACGAAGCGGCGCCGGGCCTCCGTCTCGGCCTCGGGCAGTGCGCGATGGCCCACCGCGGACGGCCACGCGTCGCGGCCCCGCAGCGGAACGACCTGGGCGAGCCCTTCCCACTGTTCGTCGGTGACATCGTGGCTGCTCACCGGCATGCTCCGTCCCCTGTCGCGCTGACTGTCTGCATCGGGCAATTCTTACGCATGGTCACCCGTTCGGCCCAATAACGACACGCTCCGCCATCGCACCGCACCTACTCCCCGGACCTGCCGGAGCCCGTCGTCGGTCACGGCACCGGCCCGCGCGGCGTGCGGAGGCCCGGCGGGCCGGGGCGCCGGCCAGATCCGCTCCGGAACCGGAATCCGCCACCATCAGATCCGCCCGACTCCCCAGCGGGGCCCCCGCGTTGACCCGGGTCCTCCGGGCCGGTTGCATGGGCGTATGGCTGGTGACGTGAAGGGTGTGACGGGGCCGGTGCGTGCCTTCGAGACGCAGGGGGACTGGGAGGAGTGGCTGGAGGAGCATCACGAGGAGGCCGGCGGGATCTGGGTGAAGATTCCGCGCAAGGGCTCCGGTGTCGTCGGGGTCGACTACGCCACCGCGCTGGAGTCGGCGCTGTGCTACGGCTGGATCGACGGGCACAAGAAGGGGCTGGACGACACGTACTGGATCCAGCGTTTCACGCCGCGTCGCCCGCGCAGCAGATGGTCGGCGGTCAACCGGCAGAAGGCCATCGACCTCATCGAGCGGGAGCGGATGCGGCCGCCCGGTCTGCGCGAGGTGGAGAGGGCGCAGGCGGACGGTCGCTGGGAAGCCGCGTACGCGAGCCAGAGCACGGCGGCCGTCCCCGGCGATCTGCGGGCCGCGCTGGACGCGACCCCCGGTGCCGGTGACTTCTTCGGCACCCTCGACAGCCGCAACCGCTACGCGATCCTTCACCGGATCGAGGAGGCCAAACGGCCTCAGACCCGCGCGGCCCGGATCGAGAAGTTCGTCGCCATGCTCGCCGAGGGGAAGAAGATCCACCCCTGAGCTTCGCGCGGCCGGCCCCCTGACGACCGCCTCCGAGCGCGCCGGAGCCGCGGCGCCCGGCCGGCGACGCCCGCCGCCCCGTCACGGACACGCACGGGTCGGCCCGGGGCGGGCCGGACTGCGGTCCCGCCCGGCGCCACGGCCACACGACCCGGAACGACGGCGAGTCAGCCCGCCACCACCGCCTCCGCCGCCGCCACACCGCAGACGCGCGCCGCGCCGTGGGTGGTGATGTGCAGGGCGCCGCGTGGAGCGGACTGCGGTACGCCCATCTCCACCACCACGGTGTCCGGGTCGGCGGCGAGCAGCGTGTCCAGGGCGGTACGCATCCACGGGTGCCGGTGCTCGTCGCGGACCACGGCGACGACGCGTCGGCCCGCCGCCGCCCTCAGTGCCGCGTCACCGGCGTCGGGACCGGTGAAGCTGCCCGTGGCCGTGCCCGGCAGCAGTCGCTCCAGCTCCGCGCCGACACCCCACGGGGTCTCGTCGCCCACGGCGATGTTCGGGGCCGGGTTGAAGGTGGCGACGTACACCGGCCCGCTGACCGGCGTGGAGCCGGCGGCGCGGGTGACGGTCACCGCTCTGCGGGCCGCCGTGAGACCGATCTCCGGCTCGGGGTCGACCGCGGCCGCCGGGGAGCGCCGTACTCCGGCGGTCCATTCGGCCAGGGCACGCACCCGGGCGGCGGCGTCGGCGAGCCGTTCCTCCGGGAGTTCGCCGGAGCGTACGGCGCGCACCAGCGCGTCCTGGAGGCTCTGCACCGTGCCCTCGTCGCACAGCCCGCCGCCCACGCAGATCGCGTCGGCGCCGGCGGCGATGGCGAGGACGACCCCGTGTTCGAGGCCGTACGTGCCGGAGATGGCGCGCATCTCCATGCCGTCGGTGACGATCAGCCCCTCGTAGCCGAGTTCGCCGCGCAGCAGGTCGGTGAGGATGCGCCGGGAGAGCGTGGCCGGGCGGTCCGGGTCGAGGACCGGCACCCGGATGTGCGCGCTCATGACGGCACGGGTGCCGACCGCGATCGCCGCCCGGAACGGCTGAAGTTCACGCTCGTGCAGCGTCGTGGCGTCCAGGTCGATGTGCGGGACCGCGTGGTGGGAGTCGACGCTGGTGTCGCCGTGGCCGGGGAAGTGCTTGGTGCACGCGGCGACACCGGTGGACTGCAGGCCCTCCACGTACGCGGCGGTGTGCCGGGCGACCAGGTCGGTCTCCCGGCCGAAGGAGCGCACGCCGATCACCGGATTGTCCGGATTGGCGTTGACGTCGGCGGAGGGGGCCCAGTTGAAGTTGACCCCGCACTCGGCGAGCCGGCGGCCCAGCTCGCGGGCGACGCCCCGGGTCAGGCCGGTGTCGTCGACCGCGCCGAGCGCGTGGTTGCCGGGGAAGGAGGATCCGGTGCGGACCTCCAGGCGGGTGACGTCTCCGCTCTCCTCGTCGATGGCCACCAGCAGGTCGTCCCGCTCGGCCCGCAACTGCGCGGTGAGGGCGGTGACCTGCTCGGCGGTGGTGACGTTACGGCCGAAGAGGGCGACGGAGGCGAGGCCCTCACCGAGCCTGCGGCGTACCCAGTCGGGCGCGGTGGTACCGGCGAAGCCCGGCTGCAGTACGGCCAGCGCATCCCGGGTGAGGGTGTCGGTGCCGGTGGTGAATGTCGTCATCGGGTGGCGTTATCCCTTCACGGCGCCCGCGGTGAGGCCGCTGACGGCCTTGCGCTGCAGGAAGACGAAGAGGATCAGGATCGGGACGGCGAAGAGCGACGAGGCGGCCATGGTCGCGCCCCAGTCGTTGCCGAACTGGCTCTGGAAACTGGACAGCCACAGCGGCAGGGTCTGGGCCTCGGCGTCCTTGTTGAGCACCAGCACCAGGGCGAACTCGTTCCAGGCGGTGATGAATCCGAACAGCGAGGTGGCCATCAGGCCCGGGGCGAGCAGCGGCAGGATGACCCGGCGGAACGCCTGGGCGCGGGTGCAGCCGTCGACCATCGCCGACTCCTCCAGTTCCTTCGGCACGGCGGCGACGAAGCCGCGCAGCGTCAGGATGGTGAAGGGCAGGATCATCATCATGTAGAAGAGCGTCAGCGGTACGAGGCTGTTCAGCATGGACGCGTCGCGCACGATCATGTACATCGCGATGATCATGACTTCCCAGGGCGCCATCTGCGCCAGCATGAAGCCGATGACGAAGCCGCGCCGTCCCTTGAACCGCATCCGCGCGAGGGCGAAGGAGCCGGCCAGCGCGATGACCATCGAGAAGACGACGGCGAGGACGGTGACGGTCAGCGAGTTGGTGACGTAGGTCCAGAAGTGGTCGACGTCGGTCGCGGTCACGAAGTGTTCGAAGGTGATGTCGGTGGGGAGCCAGACCGGGTCCTGCGAGATGATGTCGCCGGTCGGCTTGAGGGCCGTGCTGAACATCCAGTACACCGGGAAGACGAAGCCGATGAACAGGACGGCGGCCGTGACGTTGGGCCACAGGCGGCCGAACAGTGAGCGCTTCACAGCTCGTCCTCCTCTTGCTTGAGCACGATCCTGAGGTAGTAGGCGGTCAGGCCGAGCAGGATCAGGATGGTCAGGACGGCGATCGCCGCGCCCATGCCGTAGTGCTGGTTGCCGACGCCCTCGACGTAGGCGTAGACGGGCAGGATCTCGGTGAGCCGGTCCGGGCCGCCCTCGTTGATGAGGTAGACCTGCACGAACGCCTTGAAGACCCAGATGATCTCCAGGAACGTCGTGGCGTAGAGGAAGGGCCGCAGGAACGGCACGGTGACCGTGGTGAAGCTCCGCCAGGCGCCGGCGCCGTCGAGGGACGCGGCCTCGTAGAGCTCCTTCGGGATCGTGGTGGTCGCGGCGTAGAGGTTGATCGCGACGAACGGGATGGACATCCACACGATCAGCAGGGTGATGACGAAGAACGTCGACATCTGGCTGCTGGTCCAGCTGTAGTCGGCCATGGAGTGCCAGCCGAGCTTGTCCAGGACCCAGTTGACGACGCCGAAGCGCTGTGCGAACAGCCACTGGTAGACGGTGGTGGCGGCCACGATCGGCATGGCCCAGGCGAGCACCAGGCCCAGCAGCAGGGTGAACCGCATCCACTTGCCGAGACGGGCGAGCAGCAGTCCGACCAGTGCGCCCAGCACCATGATCAGGACGACGTTGACCGCCGTGAACAGGATCGAGCGGAGGGTGACCCGCCAGAAGTCCTCACTGGTCAGGGCCGCCTGGTAGTTGTCGACACCGTTCCACTCAGTGGCGCGCTGGATCAGCTGCGTCATGTTGAGGTTCTGGAACGACAGCAGCACGTCCTTCAGCAGCGGCCAGCCGAGCAGCAGCACGGAGGCCACACAGGCGGGCAGCAGCAACAGGTAGGGGGCGAGCGCGCCAACGCGCGACGCCGCTGTCTGTGCCGTCCTGCCGGGTCCCCCGTCGTCCGCCTTGCGGACGTCCGCCGGGCCGGAGGGCGGCCGTTCGGTCTGCACGGTCATGCTCGCGATCTCTCTTCTCGACATACTCGACGCCGGGGCGGGGACCGGCGAGTGGCCGGCCCCCGCCCCGTCCGTGCACTCGCTGCGTCTACTGCTTCTGCGACAGGCGCTTGTTGAACTCGCCCTCGACCTGCTCCGCGGCCTCGGCCGGGGACTTGCCGTTCAGAACGGCGGTCAGGTACGTCTTGATCGGGTTGGGGTCGTTCTCCACAGCGGCCCACTCCGGGATCAGCGGCGTGGTGCCACCGACGGCGGCGGCCGGCGCCGCGGCCTCGGCGGGGGCGTTGCCCTTCAGGTTGCTCTGCAGCGACTCCTTGTTCGGGATGACGCCGTTGAGCTTGGCCAGCTGGCCCTCGAACTTGTCGGAGAGGGCGAGCTTCAGGAACTCCTTGGCGAGCTCCTGCTTCTTGCTGCCGGCGGCGACGGCGAGGTTGGAGCCGCCGAGGAAGACACCCTCGGGCTTGTCGGCCGTGGCACCGGGGATGGTGAAGTAGCCGATGTCCTTCTCGATCTTCGGGTTGGCCTCGATCGCGATGCCGGCTTCCCAGCCCATGCCGATGAACGCGCCGATCTTGCCGTCGGCGAAGACCTCGCCCTGCTGCGGGGTGGCCTCGTCCTTGTCCTTGGGCGCCTTGGACAGCGCCTGGAACTTCTTGTACGTCTCCGCGGCGGCGGCGACCTTCGGGTCGTCGAGGTTGGAGACGTACGTGTCGCCGTCCTTCTTGACCAGTTCGCCACCCTCGCCGATCACCAGGCCGACGAAGTGGTACCAGTTCTGGCCGGGCAGGTAGATCGGTTCGGCGTCGGTCTTGTCACCGATCGTCTTGAGCGCGTCGTAGAACTCGTCGCGGGTCTTGGGCGTGTCCTTGAGACCGGCGTCCGCCCAGACCTTCTTGTTGTAGAGGACGACGCGGTTGGCGAAGTACCAGGGCGCCGCGTACTGCTTGCCCTCGAAGACGGACGACTCGTTGAGCGACTCGGTCCACTCGCCGCCGATCTCGGACTTGAGGTCGGCGAGGTCGGCGAGGCCGCCGGTCTTGGCGTAGGCCGGGGTCTGGGTGTTGCCGATCTCGAAGACGTCCGGCGGGTTCTCCTCGGACAGCGAGGTGGTCAGCTTCTGCTGGATGCCGTTCCACTGCTGGACCTCGAACTTGACCTTCGCCTTGGTCTTCTTCTCGAACTCGGCGGTGAGGTCCTTCTGCCACTGGTCCGGCGACGAGCCGTCCATCACCCACACGGTGAGCGTCTCGCCGGCGTAACCGTCCGCACCGGCCTTCTTGTCGCCGTCACCACTGTCGCCGCCACACGCAGCGACGGAGAACAACATGCCCGCGACCCCGATCGCGGCTATCAGCTTGCGCTTCACGCGCCACCCCTCCTCAGGAATGCCTTCCACACCCACGCCCTCGGCGGTGACCCTCACAACGGCGCAACAGCTCGGCGGGCTGGGACCCGGCTTCCTCTAAATGGTTTAGACCAGCAAGGGGAGCTTGGCCTAGACCTATGGCCCTGTCAAGGGTCGTGGACCCACGCCTGGATAACGGCTCGGCCACTTCCGAACGGCGGTAGAACTCACCCCAAACGGGGACGGCTTGAGGGTTGGACTAGACCAAAGCGAGAACGCACCGTTATAACGGGATCGCCGAGCGTGCGGCGCCGAACCCGGCCGTCCGCCGACGTGCACCGCGGCCGGCACCTGCCGTCCGCGCGCCGGACACCGCAGCCGGGAGGCAGGTCATGAGCACGGACGTCAGCAGCGCCCAGGCCGGAACGGGGGCGCCGGGCCATATCGGTCGCGTTCCGAAGTACTACCGCATCAAGCAGCGGTTACTGCAGATGACCGACGAGCGGGCCCCGGGCGCCCCGATGCCGGCGGAGCGCCTGCTCGCCGTCGAGTTCCGCACCTCCCGCACCACGATCCGCAAGGCACTTCAGGAGCTGGTGGGCGAGGGCCGACTGGACCGGATCCAGGGCAAGGGCACGTTCGTCGCCCGGCCGAAGGTCTACCGCACGCTCCAGCTCACCTCGTACACCGAGGACATGCGGGCGCAGGGGCTCCATCCGGCCTCACAGGTCCTGGACATCGGCTACGTTCCCGCCGACGAGGAGCTGGCGGCCCTGCTGGAGGTGGAGCCGGAGGACAGGGTGCTGCGCATCGAGCGGCTGCGGCTGGCCGGCGGCGAGCCGATGGCGATCGAGGCCACCCACCTGTCCGCCCGCCGCTTCCCCCACCTGCGCCGGAACCTCTCCCGCTACACCTCGCTCTACACCACCCTCGCCGAGGTGTACGGGGTCCGCCCGGCGGAGGCCGACGAGACGATCGAGACCTCCCCGGCGACCCCGCGGGAGGCCGGACTGCTCGGTACGGACGTGGGGCTGCCGATGCTCCTGCTCTCCCGCCACTCGCGGGACGAGACGGGGACGCCGGTGGAGTGGGTCCGCTCGGTGTACCGCGGCTCGCGCTACAAGTTCACGGCGACCCTGACCCGTCCGGCGCCCTGACCGGGCGGTTCGCTTCAACACCGCCTCGAGCAACCGAAGTTCGCAAGGGCGTTCCTTGACACCAACCATTGGTCCAGTCCAATATTCAATGGTCTGAACCACTCGTGGCGCATTCCCTGCGCATCCGCCGCGTGCACAACCCCGCACGGAGGTCCCGATGACCGAGAGCAGCCACCCGCGACTGCCGCGGTGGGCGCACTCCGTGCTCCAGCCGGGCTTCGGGGGCACGACGGTGCCGGACTGGGTGCGCCGCCGCATCTCCGAGGGGCTCTCCTCCGTCGTCCCGTTCGGCCGCAACATCCACGGTCCGGAGCAGACCGCGGGGCTCACCACCGCCCTGCGCACGGAGAACCCCGGCCTCGTGGTCGCCGTCGACGGGGAGGCGGGCGACGTCAACCGGATCGAGGCGCGCACCGGGGCATCCCGCCCGGGCGACCTGGCACTGGGCCTGCTCGATGACATCGATGTCACCGAGCAGGTCGCGCGGGACGTCGGACGGGGACTGCACGGCCTCGGCATCACCCTGGACCACGCGCCGAGCGCCGACGTCAACACCAATCCGCTGAACGCGGGCACCCTCGCGCTGACCGGGCTGCCGCCGTTCATCGCCGCGACGGACGCGGGCGTAGGGGCCGTGATGACCGCCCACCTGCTCGTACCGGCCTACGACGAACGGTGGCCGGCGACCCTGAGCCCCCCGGTCGTGGAAGACCTGCGGCGCGGCGAACTCGGCTTCGGCGGTCCGGTCGGGACCGACGCCGGGGAAATGAGCGCCGTGGCCGACCGCTACGGCATGCCGGACGCCGCCCGCTACGGCTGGATGTCCCGCGCGCTCGCCGGCCTGGTCCGCAGGCGTCCCGACGCGACGGTCGTCGAGATGGGCGTTCTGGCGGGTGAGCGCCCCGGTGCGGTGCATCCGGCGACGCACGGCGCCACACGCGTGTCCGGCATCGCCGCGGCCGAGATCCTGGCGGGCCGCACGGGGCCGTCGTAACACCGACCGGTCACCGGCTCGTTCGTCCCGACCTTTCCCTTCCCTCTGTCCTTCCCTCTGTTCCTTCTTTCTGTCCGCATGCCGTGAGCGATCCAGAGTTCCGGAGTACCGCATGACGACGCACCACCGCTTCTTACACCGCGCCGCCTCCGAACGCCCCTACTTCAGCGCCGACGGCGAGACCTACCTCGCCGAGACGCAGCTGAGGCACCTGGACAAGGACCTGCCGCTGCGGGTCCTCTCCGAGGAGCAGTTCGCCTCCTGGCAGAGCCACGGTTACGTGGTGGTCCCGGAGGCCATCTCCCCCGACGCGGCCAAGCTGCTGCTGGAGTTCGCCTGGGAGTTCCAGGGCCTCGACCCGCAGCGCCCCGAGACCTGGTACCAGGAGCGCACCTTCCGCTCGGACCTCGACCGGGACCTGTTCGTCTACGGCTTCGTCGAGGCGTACCACCACCAGCTGATCTGGGACAGCCGGCAGACCCGGCGTGTCTACGACGCCTTCGTGGACGTCTGGGACTGCGAGGAACTCTGGGTCACCCTGGACCGGCTCAACCTCAATCCGCCCAACGTGAGGAACCGTTCGCGATCCCTGATCGACCCCACGGACGAGGGCTTCGACATCGAGCTGCACTGGGATGTGGACACCACGGCGAGCGTGCCGCCGCAGCGGGTGCAGGGCGTCATCGCACTCACCGAGACGGAACCCGACCAGGGCGGTTTCCAGTGCTCGCCGGAGCTCTTCCACCGGTTCGACGCGTGGAAGGCCGGGCAGCCGGCCGGCCGGGACCCGATCCGGCCGGGGACCGACCGCAGGGAGTTCCCGGTGGTCCGGCCCCAGCTGAAGACCGGAGACCTGCTGATCTTCAACGGCATGCTGGCGCACGGAGTGGCCGGCAACCTCTCGGCCGACGGCGTGCGGGCGGTGCAGTACCTGTCGATGATGCCCGCGCTGGAGGAGCACGAGGAACTGCGCCGCTCCCGGGTGGAGTCCTGGCGCACCCTCAGCACGCCGGACTGGAACCCGACCCTGCTCGGCGACGCGACGCTGCACGAGTCCCTGCGCTACGGGCCCGCCGAACTCGACGGTCTGGGGCGGACGCTGCTGGGACTCGACGCCTGGCACGAGCGGACACGATGAGACAGGAAACCGACGTGCACCGGATATGCCTGGCACTCCCCACCAACAGGGAGTGCTCCGCGACCATCACGGCCATCGGCGCCGAAGCCGCCCACGCCGCCCGGCACTTCGACGTCGAAGTGCGTCTGCTGATCCTCGACTCCTCCGACGAGGCGACCCGGGCCGCACACGCCCGGACGGTCGCCGCGCTCCCCGGCCTTCCGCGCGTCGTCGTGCACCACCTCGACGAGGCGGCCCAGCGGGAGTTCCTGCGCACCGCCGTCGGGCGGACGGAACTGCCCGAACAGGAGCGGCTGCTCGACCTCATGCTCCCCGACGCGCTCTCGTACGGCGCCTGCACCAACCGCGCGTTCCTGATCGCCGCCGCGCTGGGCTGCCGCTCGGTGCACCGCCGCGACTCCGACTGCCGCTACCAGTTCTTCGACGGCGAACCGGTCTTCCCCGTCCACCACGAGTTGGCCTCTCTGGGCAAACGGGCCTCGGACGCCTTCGCCGGGGTCTCGGACGTCACGCTCGACCCCGCGATCGCCCATCGGGCCGTCTCGATGGTGGGCGCCTCCTTCATCGGGGAACTCTCCGTCGACATCGGCGGGATCCAGGAACTCGACAAGGAGGTCTACGAGCAGGTCGTCGGCCTGTGGGCCCCCGCCCACTGGACGGACGAGGAGAAGCACGGCCTGGTCGAGGAGTCCTTCAAGGGCGCCGGGATGCTGCCCTTCACGGGCGACCACTCGACGCTGACCCTGGTCGACCCGATGCGCGTCGACATGTCCAACATCGCGTTCACCCGGGACGTGTACGAGCGGCTGCCCCTGCCGCCCGCCACCGCGACCATCGGCAGCGACTACTTCCTCATCCACGCCGTGTACGACGCCGCCCTGCCCGGCGTCCTGCACAACCGGCACATCGAGAACTACTACACCGGGGAGCGCCGGACCCACGCCGGATTCCTGGCGTACCAGACCCGGTTCGTGAAGTTTTTGCTGTCGATGCTGTACCTGCACCACGTCTACGACCGGATGGGTGAGGCGGGCGCGGGACTGCTGGACGACGACGGGCGGCTGGACCCCACGCCGTTCGCCGCGTTCCTCACCGAGAGCGTGGCGCTGGACCGTACGGAGAACGAGCGCCGTCTGGACACGGTGGAGGCGGCGTACGGGCGACTGGGCGGCAGGTACGCCGAGTTCGCGCGCGCCATGGCAGCGGAGCGGGAGCGTCTGCTGGACGAGGCCGCGCGCGACACCGAGGACTTCGTGCTGCTGATCAAGTCCTGGGAGGCCCTGGTGAGCGCGAGCGGGGGCGTCGAGGTGCGGAGCGCTCTCCGGTGAACCGGGCTCTGCGCACCGCCCTCGCGGCCGCCACCGAGGACGCGCTCGTCTACGACCTGGACGGGATCGCCGCCCAGTACGACGCGCTGACCGGCGAGTTGCCCGGTGTCGACGTGCGGTTCGCGATGAAGGCGTGCCCGGTGGAGGAGGTCCTGGCCCTCCTGGCGTCCCGGGGCGCCGGCTTCGACGCGGCGAGCCCCGGGGAGATCGTCCGGGCGCTGGCGACGGGCGTGCCCGCGCACCGCGTCCACTACGGCAACACGGTGAAGTCCGACCGGAACATCGCTCAGGCGTACGGGCTCGGCGTACGGGACTTCGCCACGGACAGCGTGCAGGACGTGGCGGCGCTGGCCGAACACGCCCCGGGCTCACGCGTGTTCTGCCGGCTGGCGACCACGGGTGAGGGAGCGCTGTGGGGGCTGAGCCGGAAGTTCGGGTGCTCGGCGGTCGACGCCGTACGGGTGCTGGAGAGCGCCCGGGACGCGGACCTTGTTCCCGCCGGGCTGTCGGTGCACGTCGGTTCGCAGCAGATGACCGCCGAGGCGTGGCAGCAGGCCGTCGCGACCCTCGCCGACGTGCTCACGGCCCTGCACGGCCGCGGGATCGTGCCGGACCACGTCAACCTCGGCGGGGGTCTGCCGGCGCTCGGCTACATCGACCGCCGGGGTGAACACCTGGACCCCCCGCTGGACAAGACCTTCGCCGTGCTGCGCGAAGGCATCGAACGGCTGGCGGAACTGTCCCCCCGCCCCCTGGGCTTCGTCGTGGAGCCGGGCCGTCATCTGGTCGCCGACCACGGCGCGATCAGGGCCCATGTCTCCCGGCTGACGTCCCGGCGTCAGCCGGACGGGGAGCGCGAACACTGGCTGTACCTGAGCTGCGGCAAGTTCAACGGGCTGTACGAGATGGACGAGGTGCGGTACCCACTCGTCTTCCCGACCCACCCGGACGTGACCGACGCCGGCCTGGTGCCGGCCGTCGTCGCGGGCCCCACCTGTGACAGCGACGACGCCTACGCCCATGAGCACCGCCGGGTGCGGGTGCCGGGGGAGGTCGCGTCGGGGGACCCGGTCTGGGTGCTGTCCGCCGGCGCGTACGCCGCCAGCTATACGACCGAGGGTTTCAACGGCTTCGGTCCGCTCCCCCGCGTCTGTGTCCGCGACGACGCCCCGGACGGGCGCGTCCGCGCCGTCGCCGAGGACGACTGGCCACGGATAGCCGCCCTGGAGGCCGAGGCGTACGCGTCGGCTGCACTGTCCGAGGGCGTCGAGGCGCTGCGCTCCCGGGGCCGTGCGTCCCCGGCGACCTGCTTCGTCCTGGAGACGGGGGACCGGGTCGCGGGCTATGTACTCGCTCTGCCCTATCCGCGGTTCCGTTACCCCGATCTCGCCCGGCCGGAGGAGCGGACGTTCGACTCGCGCAACCTGCATCTGCACGACCTCGTGATCGCGGACGACCTCCGCGGCCGAGGTCTGGGCAGCCGGCTCGTGCGGCATCTCACGGACACCGCCGGGCGGTCGTCGTACGAGCGGATCTCGCTGATCGCCGTCGGCGGGACGGAGGGCTTCTGGGCCGGACACGGCTTCCGGCCCGACCCGGGCGCCCGGCTCCACGGGAGTTACGGCGACGGCGCCGTCTACATGTCCCGCCCGGTCCAGTACCACCGCTCCGGCGGCCCGGAAGAAAGGTCCTGAACACTGATGCTGCCCACCCTCGGCGATTTCCGCCGTGACCAACTGGCCACGGCCGCGCTGTTCTGCTTCCTCGGCTTCCAGTACGCCACCTGGGCCTCCCGGCTGCCCGCGCTCAAGTCCCGTTTCGGCCTGGACGAGACACAACTGGGGCTGCTGCTGATGATCTGCGGTGTCGGGGCGGCGGTGTCCTTCCCGCTGGTCGCGCCGCTGATGCGGCGGATGGGCTCGCGCCGGCTGGCGGTCCGGTCCGCGCTGGTGCTGGTGGCGGTGCTGCCCGCGCTGGCCGCGGCCGGCAGCTACCCGCTCGCCCTGGCGGTGGTCTTCGTCGACGGTGTGGCGGTCGGCTGCCTGAACGTCGCCATGAACGCGCGGGGCGCCGCCCTCGAGGAGCACTACGGCCGGGCCGCGATGGCCCAGCTGCACGCGACGTTCAGCGGCGGGGCGTTCGCGGGCGCGCTGCTGGCCTCCGCGACGAACGCGGTCACCCACTCCGTGACCGCGCACTTCGCGCTGGCCGCGGCGCTGCTGGTGCCGCTGCTGGCCGCCTCCGGGCCCAGGGTCCTCGCCGAGGGCCGGGGTGCCGCTCCCGGGGAGCGGCCGGCGAAGGACGGCGAGAAGGGCCTCCGGAGCCTGACCGGAGCCTCCCGCACGGCTCTCTGGCTGGGCTGTGCCATGGTGTTCGGCACCGTCACCGAGGGTGCCATGAACGACTGGTCCGCGCTCTACCTGACCGAGGAGACGGGCGCGTCGGGACGGCTGGCGCCGCTGGGCATCGCCTTCTTCTCGGTGATGATGGTGCTGGCCCGCCTGCTGGGCGACGGCTGGCGGAGCCGGTGGGGGGATGCGCGCCTGGTGCGTGCGGGCAGCGTGCTGGCCGGCACCGGGCTCGCGCTCGCCCTGCTGACCGGCGGTACCTGGCCGGCCCTCATCGGCTTCGCCTGCGTCGGCCTGGGCATGGCGACGGTGACCCCCTGTCTCTACGTGGCCGCCGCGGCCGAGGGCCCGGGCGCCCTCGCCCTGGTCGCCGCCATGGGCACCACCGGACTCCTCGCCGGACCCGCACTGATCGGCTTCCTCGCCGGTCACACGGACCTGACGGTCGGCATGGCCGCCGTCGCGGCGTCCGCGGTGCTGGTCGCGGTGTGCTCGCGAGGGGTCACCTGGAAGGAACGGGAGGCCGAGGGCGAGGCCGAGACCGTGGCGCGCTGAACGCCGTGGGGGCCCGCCCGGTGCGGGACCCCCCGGCCGCGCCGTCACCGCGCGCGGGGGACCGTCACCGCGCGCGGGGGACTGCCGCCGCGCTCCTCTGCCGGCGGTCGGCGCTCAGGTCCGCCGTGCCCGCAGGACCGGGGCGAGCAGGATGACGAGGAGTCCGGCGAGGGGCACCACGAGCAGGCCCACCCGCAGGCCGGCGGCGTCGGCGACGAGTCCGACGACGGGCGGGGAGCACAGGAAGCCCAAGCGCATCAGCCAGGAGACGATGGTGAGTCCCGATCCGGGCTTGAGGCCGGGCAGTTCGTCGGCTTCGTGCATCGCCGCCGGCACGAGGGTCGCCACGCCGAACCCGGCGGCGGCGAAGCCGAGGATCGTTCCGGGAACCGTGGGCACGGCCAGCGCCAGGCCCATGCCGGCCGCCACGATGACCCCGCCGGCGCGGGCCACCTGCCGCTGTCCGAACCGGTCCACGAGCCGGTCGCCGATCAGGCGGCCGATGAACTGCGCGCCGACCAGGGCGATGAATCCGCAGGCCGCCAGGGTCACCGACGCGTCCAGGGAGTCGGAAAGGTACAGCGTGGCCCAGGAGTTGCCGGCGTCCTCGACGAGTGTGCCGGTAGTGGCGATGAGGACCAGTGCGGTCAGCAGGTACGCGGTGCGCCGGGACACCGCTCCCCCGCCTTCCCGCTGCCCCGGGTCGTGCCCGGCCGCCGTGGCCTCCTCCACCGCCGGCCCGGTGTCGGGTCCGGGCAGGCAGTAACGCAGGGCGACACAGGCGGCCACGCCGAAGATCACTCCGGAGACGAGCAGGTGCTGTCCCCGGGAGAGGTCGAGGGCGATGGCGCCGGCGGCCATGGCACCGCCGGTGACGGCGCCGATGGACCAGACGGCGTGGAAGGAGTTGATGATGCTGCGTCCGTAGTGGCGCTGCACCCGCAGACCGTGGGCGTTCTGGGCGACGTCCGTGATCGCGTCCATGGCGCCGGCCAGGAAGAGCGCCGCCGCGAACAGCGCCGGCGAGCCGGCCACTCCCGCCGCCAGCACTCCCGCGCCCGTCAGCAGGGTGCCGAGCACGGCGACGCGCGCCGACCCCAGCCTGCGGACCAGTACCCCCGCCGCCAGGCCCGCGACGATGGCGCCCGTCGGGAACGCGGCGACGGCCAGTCCGTACGCGGCGTTGCCGATCCCGAGGTCGTCCTTGATCTGCGGATAGCGCGGCAGCAGGTTGGCGAACAGGGCGCCGTTGGTGAGGAACAGCACCGCCACGGCCGCGCGGGCCCGCCGGTCGGCCCGGGTGGGCCCGCGCAGTACGTCAACAGTCATGCGGGGAGCCTACAACCGGGAGCGTACGGTCGTACATTCCTGAAGGTACGACCGTACGCTCCCGCTCGCGCCCCACATCTGCCCCTGGTCCGGGAGGCCGAGCGGGCCGGAGCCGAGTGAGCCCTCGTCCACGGTGGGCGCGCGGGCGTCGAGGAGTCGCGCCGCGCCGCCCTCGCGAAGGCCGAACCGCACCGCGAGGACTTCACCCTCAACCGGCGTTCGAGCCGGCCCGCGGCATCGCCGTCGTCGGGCCGACGGTCCGGCTCGCACCCGGCGTACAGCCCACGGACCGGACCCACGACCCGCCGGACCCGCCCCACTGGGGCCGGACCGGCGGATCATGCCGGAGACGCGAGGGCCGGCACACCTGGGCTCCAGGACACCGCCCGTTTCCTCCGACGTGATCCGCCGGTCCGGCCCCGGCGGACGGGGCCGGCGGCAGCCGGTCAGCGCAGCGGGTCAGCGCAGCGGGTCGAACGGGGCGAGCTGCGGCGGGCGTTCACCGGTGACCATCGCCTCGGCGAGCAGCAGTCCGGTGGCCGGGCCGAGGGTGATGCCCCACATGCCGTGCCCGCCGGCCGCGAAGACCCGGGGTGAGCCGGTGGCGCCGATCAGTGGGAGGCCGTCGGTCGTGCAGGGGCGCGAGCCGACCCACTCGTCCTCGCGGGCGTCCAGGTCGGCGCCACGCAGCAGTGGGCGGGCCGCCTCGGCGATGGCGTTGATCCGGCGTGCGTCCAACGGCGCTTCCGGCTTGCGGAACTCCATCATTCCGGCGACGCGCAACCGGTCGCCGAGCGGCGTGCAGGCGACGCGCTGACCGGGGAAGTACACCGGGCCGGCCGGCAGGTGCTCAACCGGGACGCTGAAGCTGTACCCCCGGCCGGCCTGGACCAGGGAGCGGACCCCGAACTTCCTGGCATGGCGGCCGAGCCAGGCTCCGGTGGCCAGGACCACCGCGTCGAAGCGCCGGGTCGCGCCGTCACCGGTCAGGACGGTGACACCGGTGGCGGCGTCCCGCACATCGGTGACCTCGGTCCCCTCCCGGATCTCACCGCCGCGGGCGCGGACCGCGTCGCCCAGGGCGTGCACGAAGTGCCCGGGATCGATGTAGCGCTGGCCGTACAGCCGGATCGCGGCGCCGATCCCGTCCGAGAGGGACGGCTCGACCTCGCGGGCCTCGTCGCCGGTGAGGACGTCGAACTCCATCCGCTGGCCGGCGGCGGAGATCTGCTCGAGTTCCTCCAGCAGAACCCGGCGTTCCCCGGCGGTGCGGTAGGCCGCGAGGAAGGACTTCGCCTCGAGGGTCCGGGCCTCGACGCCGCCTCCGGTCAGCAGGTCGAAGCCGGCCAGCGACAGGCTGTTGAGGGGGACGAGCGCGCGCATCGACCGCAGCCACCGCTTCGCGGTGCTGTTCCGGGCGAACCCCGCGAGGAACCTGAGCAGCCTGGGGTCGGCGCTGGGCGGGACATAGACCGGTGAGGACGGGCTGAGAACCGCGCGGACGCCGTAGGTGAGGACCGCGGGTTCGGGCAGCGGTGTGGCGATGCCGGGGGTCAGCCATCCGGCGTTGCCCCAGGAGGAGCCGGCGGCCACCGCGTCACGGTCGTACACGGTCACCTCGACGCCCCGCTCCTGCAGGAACCAGGCGGCGGACAGTCCGACCATGCCCGCACCGACGACGGCGACAGTACGGGGGCCCGGGTGCGCGGGCGAGGCGGGGCGGGACATGCGGAACCTCTTCTCCGATGCGGTGGTGCGTTTTCTCCGAGCGGTAGTGCCTTCGATGGTGGGCCCCGCCCCCGCGGTTGTCTTTGTGCCGTGCGGCCAAGGGAAGTGGCCCGGGTAGTGCGCCGGGAACAATGCCTCCGGGCCACAATGGGGGCATGACCCCGCTCATGCGTCACTGCCGTCGCGCCGTCCGGGACCGAGGATGATCACGGTCACCGATCTGGTGGAGTCCCTGGGCGCCGGGTTCCTCCGTACGGTCGTGGCGGCCGGTGACGCCGAAGTGCACGACGTCGCCCTGGCCGAGCCCGGTGATGCCGTGGGGCAGCCGGGCGAACTCGTCCTGGGGGTGGGGGTGACCGACCGGGACGGCGCCGTCGCCCTGCTGGAACGGGCCGCCCGGGCGTCGGCCGGGGGCGTCGTGCTGAAGGGCCCCTTCGCCGCGGATCCCCGGGTGGCCGCAGCGGCACACGAACTGGCCGGCCCCGCCCTGGTCGAACTGCAGCCGCACACGTCGTGGGCGCATGTCGTCTGGCTGCTGCGGGGCGTCATCGACCGGGCCGCCGCGCCGGACACCAGCCGTCTCGGGTCGCCCGGCCCGCACGTCGATCTGTTCGCGCTGGCCGACACGGCGGCCGAGATCATCGACGCGCCGGTGACGGTGGAGGACGCGCAGTCGCGGGTCCTCGCCTACTCCGCGCGGCAGGACACGACCGACCCGGCGCGCGTCTCCACCATCGTGGGACGGCGTGTTCCGCCGGAGACCCTCACCCACTTCCGGGCCGGCGGAGTCTTCCGCAGGCTCGCCCGCTCCAGTGAGCCCATCTGGACCCCGGCGGGCCCCGACGGCACCCTGCCCCGGCTGATCATCCCGGTGCGGGCCGGCGGCGAGTGGCTGGGATCGATCTGGGCGGTGGTCCGGGCCCCGGTCCCCCCGGAACGCATCCGGGAGCTCGGCGACGTGGCCTCGGTCCTCGCCCTGCACCTGCTGCGGCTGCGCGCCGAGGCCGGTATCGCACGGCGGGTCTCGACGGGCCGGCTGCGGGTGACCCTGCGCGAGGGCGCCGCCTCCGTCACCGGTCCCGGCACGGCCGCGGGGCCCGGCGTCGCGGGACCGGGTGCACCGGCGCTGCCGGCGGGCCCCTGGCGGGTGGTGGCCTTCGGATCGCCCGCGGGGACCGATGTGCGCAGACAACTGGATCTGTGGGAGTCGGTCGCCCTGCGCTTCGGCTGGCACCAGCCGCTGCTGACCGACCTCGACGGCTCGCTGTTCGGCCTGGTCGCCGAACGGCCGCGGGGCAGACGGCCGGTCACGGCCGGGGGTCTGGCCGACGCCGGTGCGGGCACGCTGGACTGGCTCCGGCACGTGCTCCGTGAGGTGCACGCCCACGATCCGGGTCTGTACGCCGTGGCGGGCTGCCCCGCCCGCACCCCCGACGAACTGCCCCGGGCCACCGCGGAGGCGGGCGAGCTCCACCGGCTGGTGGGAGATGGCCGGCTCCCGCTCCCCGACCGGACGGGGCTCCTGCTGATGGAGGACGCCTGGGACGCCGTCGTCGTGGAGCGTGCCGCGGCGGCCGTCGGGATCGACACGGGCCTGCTCGGCGGGCCGCTCGCCGCGCTCCGCTCGCACGACGAGGAGCACGGCACGGCATACCGCGAGACGCTCGCGGCCTGGCTGGACCACTACGGTGACCCGCGGAGCGCCGCGCGGCTGCTGCGGATCCATCCCAACACGCTGCGCTACCGGCTGCGCAAGCTCGACGAGGTGGCCCCGGTGGACCTGACCTCGCCACGGGTACGGCTCGCGCTGCGGCTGCAGCTCATGGCGATGACCGACGGGCCGCGCCCGGCCGGCACCTGACACCACAGGTGGACCGGGCCGCCTCCTTGTCGAGCACCGGCCCTGGCAGCCCGGCCGCCTGTACGTCACCGCACGCCGACGTGGATGTCGCCGTCTCCCTTGACGCCCTCCTTGGTGCGTTCGGCGACGGCCGACTACGGCCTCGACGGGAGGCCCCCGGACCGCCGCGCGGCGGCCCCGCCGAACACGTCCCGAGGTCAGGCGAGCCCATAGGTGCCGGAGAGTGCGCCCACCGTGGCGGCCATCGCCCGGCGCAGTCCGGCCGGTGCGACGACCTCGACGTCGGTGCCGAGCCGGAGCAGCTCGCCGCAGGCGTGGTCCGTGCTCTCGGTCGGGATGACGGCCTCCACCCACCCGTCGTCGCCGACGGCGACCGCCGTGGTGTCGACGGCCCGGACCACCTCCGGGGGGACGTTGTCGGGCAGGCGCCGCCGCCCCCGTGGCGAGAGACGGACGGTGGCCGTGCCGGTGTAGCGGCGCGTCCGGAAATCGTCGAGGTAGGAGGTCCAGTACGCACCCAGGTCGAAGTCCGGCGGCCGGTCGAACCGCTCGTCGCTCGGCACCGCGTCGAGGACCCGGGCGACCCGGTAGGTCGCGATCCGGTCCTCCCCGGCGGCGACCAGGTACCAGGTGCCGGACTTGAGCACCAGGCCGTAGGGGCGGAGGCGGCGCTCCACCTCGTGCGGGGCCCGCCAGCGGCGGTAGCGCACGTCCATGGCACGCCCGGTGAGCACCGCGTCGGCGAACAGGGGCAGGTGCGGCGCACGTTCGGGGTCCCGGTACCAGCCGGGGGCGTCCAGGTGGAACACCGCCGCGGTCCGGGTCGCCTCCTCGCGCTGTGCCGTCGGCAGCGCGGCCAGCAGCTTCAGCCGTGCCGCCGCCACCTCGGCCGCGATGCCCAGCTCGGTGGCGGGCCCGGGCAGCCCGGCGAAGAACAGGGCCCGAGCCTCGCCCTCGCTCATGCCGGTGAGGCGGGTGCGGTACCCGTCGAGCAGCCGGTAGCCGCCCCCGCGCCCCGGCTCCGCGTAGACCGGGACCCCGGCGGCCTGCAGACGTGCCAGGTCACGGTAGGCGGTCCGCACGGACACCCCCAGTTCGTCGGCGAGTACTCGCGCGGACATGCGGCCACGGGATTGCAGCAACAGCAGCACCGACAGCAGTCGACCGGCAGACATGGGCGCATTCTTCCAGGAAACCCTGACAGCACCTGGCACACGGCTCCCCTACCGTCGGTCCGCGCCCGGCTTTTACCGGGACGAGCAGGGATCCCCTGCCCGGAGAAGAGAACCGAACAGGAGCCCGCTGTGCCTCCCACCCACGCTGTCGACCGCCCCTCCGTGATCGAGCTCCGCCAGTACACGCTGCGTCCCGGCCGGCGCGACGAACTCATCGAGCTGTTCGACCGGGAGTTCGTGGAGACCCAGGAGGAGACCGGGATGGTCGTGCTCGGCCAGTTCCGGGATCTCGACGACCCCGATCGCTTCGTCTGGCTGCGGGGATTCCGGGACATGGCGGCGCGTCACAGCGCGCTGACGGCCTTCTACGGCGGCCCGGTCTGGGCCGAGCACGGCCCCCGGGCCAGCGCCACCATGATCGACTCCGACGACGTCCTCCTGCTGCGGCCGCTGTCGGCCGGGACCGGTTTCGCCCTCTCCCCTGCCGAGCGGCCCCGGGCCGGCGCCCCGGAACCGGAGCGCTTCGTGTCCGCCACGCTGTGGTCCCTCCCTCCCGGACGGCACGACGGCGTCGACCTGGTCCGGGACGGCCTTCTCCCGGTGTTCCGGGAGACGGGACCCGCGCCGCTCGCCGTCCTGGCCACCGAGTCCGCCCCCAACACCTTCCCGGCGCTACCGGTCCGCGCCGGCGAGAACATCGTCGCGGTCCTCACCTCGTACCCGGACGAGAGCGACCACCGACGGCACCTGGCCGACGTGCGGGACCACCCCCTCGTACGGGACGCGGTCCTGCAGGCCCTCGAGCGGGCGCGGACGGCCGCCCCCCGGACGCTCCGGCTGGCCCCCACCGGCCGCTCACTGATCCGCTGACGGGTCCGGCCCGGTCCTGCAACCAGCGGTTGCGCGTCACGGGAAACGGGCCTACGGTTATACGCAACCAGAGGTTGCGAGAGGTGAGGGGTCCGGGATGGAGTACGGCAGCATCGAGCGGGAGATCCGCATCGAGGCCACGCCCGAGGTGGTCTACGAGGTCGTCAGCAGGCCCGAGCACCTGAAGGAGTGGTGGCCGGACGAAGCAGAGCTCGATCCGGTGCCCGGCGCCACCGGGATGATCTCGTTCGGGGAAACGGGCACGCCGGAGGCGCACGTCGTGCCGGTCACGGTGGTGGAGGCCGACCCGCCCCGCCGGTTCTCCTTCCGGTGGGTGTACGACAAGGGTGAGGCCGCGACGCCGGACAACTCGCTCCTGGTGACCTTCGAGCTGGTGCCGTCCGGTGGGGGGACGCTGCTGCGCCTCACCGAGGCGGGGTTCCGGGAGAAGGGCTGGGAGGCAGCCCTCCTCGAGGAGCAGTACCGCGACCACGTCACCGGCTGGGACTACTGCCTGCCCCGCCTCGTCCCGTACGTCACCCGGCTGGTGTCGACGCCATGAGCGTCACCGTCGACGACGACCTCTGGTCCGCGGTGGGCGACCCCACCCGGCGGCGGATGCTCGACCTGCTGCTGGCCGACGGCGGCGGGACGGCCACCACCCTGAGCGAGCGGCTGCCGGTCACGCGGCAGGCGGTCGCCAAGCACCTCGGCGTACTCCACCGGGTCGGGCTGGTCCACGTCACGCCGTCCGGACGCGAGCGCCGCTACGAGGTCGACGAGGCCCAGCTCGCCCGCGCCGTCGCGCAGTTGTCGTCGGTCGGGGCGGCCTGGGACGCCCGGCTGCAGCGCATCAAGCGGATCGCCGAAGCCATCCAGCACGGCCAGGGCGGCCAGGGCGGCCAGCACGGCCAGAGCGGCCAGCACGACTGACCCCACACGAACACACGCCGCCGCATCCGTTGGCGGCGCCCGCACAAGGAAGAGGCATCACCATGGTGGACATTCTGCACAGGATCGGAGTCACGTCGTCTCCCGAAGCCGTCTACGCGGCGTTGACCACGGTCGAAGGGCTGGCAGGCTGGTGGACGCGGGACACCGACGGCGACCCCGGCGTCGGGGGAGTCATCCGGTTCAGCTTCGAGCCCGGCGCGTTCGACATGAAGGTCCTGGAGGCCCAGCCCGCCGAGCGCGTGGTCTGGGAGGTCGTCGACGGCCCCGAGGAGTGGATCGGCACACGGATCCGCTTCGAGCTCAAGGAGGAGGACGACTACACGATCGTCCTGTTCCGGCACGAGGGCTGGAAGGAGCCGGTGGAATTCATGCACCACTGCAGCACCAAGTGGGCGACCTTCCTGATGAGCCTCAAGAAACTGATCGAAACCGGCACGGGCGAGCCCGCGCCGCAGGACGTCAGGATCAGCAACTGGCACTAGAGAGGCGGGCGGTCCGCCCGCGCATCGGGCTCCGGGCCGCGCACCGGGCTCCGGGCTCCGGGCCGCGCCGGCGAACGTCTCGTCCGGCGCGGCCCGGGCGGGCTACCGGTCCGGGCTCAGACCGAGGCCGGTGGCGAGCGTCGGCCAGGACGCCTCGAACTCCCCCCGCCACGCGGACCACGCGTGCGAACCACCCCGGTACAGGTGGGACCGTACCGGTACGTCGAGGTCGTCGAGCCAGTCGACGAACCCGCGCGCCTGCCACCACAACGTGCCCTCCAGGACGGCGCCCTCGAGGTTTCCGAAGTCGTCGCTGGGCAGGCCGCTGCCCTGGGAGACGTACAAGTGGGTGTTCTTCAGCCGGTCCGCGAGCCGGTAGGGGTTGTGCGCCGACCAGTTGGCCCACTGGATGACGGTGTTGCCCCACAGGGTGACCGGCAGCTGTCCCTCCCGGGCGACGATCGCGCCGACGACGGTGCGCATGCCGGTGGCCGTCGTGTCCAGGATGCCGCTGTAGGACGCGGCGGCCTTGAAGGCACCGGGCCGGCGGGCCGCGAACGCCAGGGCGCCGTAGCCGCCGGTCGACACCCCCGCCGCGGCCCTGGCCGGCCCCGCGTGGAACTCCTCGCGCAGCAGCCCCATCACCTCGTCGACCTGGAAGGTCTCGTAGTCGGGCGCGCCGCGGCCGAAGTTCCACCAGTCGGTGGGGATGCCGGTCGGTCCCGCCGACGGCATGACGGTGATGACCTCCTTGTCGGCCAGGAAGTCCTCGACGTCCGTCTCCCGCGTCCACGAGGTGTGGTCGTCGTGCGCACCGTGCAGCAGGTAGAGCACCGGCCGCTCGCGGTCGGGCGTTTCCGCGTACGAGTCCGGGAGCAGGACCCGCACCGGGACGTCGGCGCCCACGGCCGGGGAACGGACCGTCAGGTCGACGGTCCGCTCGTCGAGCCATCGGCGTTCGACGATGTGGGCGCCGTCCTCGGTCGCGGCCGTCCGCTGCCCGGAGGACACCGGCGTGCCCTGTGCCGTGGACGCCGCGAGCGCGCCGCCCGTGGCGAGGAGCGCGGCGGTGACGGTGAGTGCGGCGAGGCGGGTGCGGAGTGTTCTGCGGTGCCGGCGGTTTCGTCGCATCAGGGCTCCATGGAGGCGTGCTTCGGCGGGAGGCCGGAGGGGTCGAGGGCACGGGTCAGGTCCGCGGCGAGGGTGTCCACCGCCGGAGGGTCGAGCAGCGCCAGGTGGTGGCCCGGCAGATCGGTCACGGTCAGGTCGGGGCAGTGGGCGTCCCAGCCGAGCGTGGTGTCGGTGCGTTCGTAGCGGGCGTCGCGGACCGTGTGAGGTGCCGGCCGCGTCGCCCGGTAGAGGAGGGTGCGGCCCGGGTACGGGCCCGGTGTGTGGCGTTCCCCGCTGCGCAGGTCCAGGTACGAGGCACGCTGGTGTGCCGGCACGGCGGGCGGCAGGCCGACGGCCTTCTCCAGGAGCGCGAGGACGAGGTCGACCTGTCCGGTGTCGTCCATGGTCCCCAACTCCTTGTACGGAAGGTCCAGTTCGGCCCCGTACACGGTGCGGACGTACGCGGCGAAGCCGGCGAAGCGCCGCCGTGCCTCGTCGGCCGGGGTCGCCACGGGCGGGGCCGGCAGCGGCAGCACCGAGTCGACGAGGACCAGGGCGGCGACCTCGCCCTCCCGGCTCAGCAGCCGGGCCGTCTCCTGGGCGACGACTCCGCCGTACGACCAGCCGCCGAGGATCCAGGGGCCCTCGGGCCGCAGCAGGCGGATCCGGCGGGCGAACTCGGCGGCGCGACCCGCCACGTCGTCCGGGTGTTCCAGGCGGTCGAAGCCGTACACCGGCCGTTGCCCGTCCAGGCGCGCGGCCAGGCGGCCGTACACGTCGGAGGAACCGCCGGCGGCGTGCGCCAGGAAGAGGGGCGGGTGCGGCCCGTCACCGGGGAACGAGCGCAGGACGCCGGGCGTGCCGTGGGTCGGCTCCTCGGGGTGCGCGAGAGGCGGCGGGGCCGGTACGTGCGCGTCGTCGAGCAGTGCCGCCACGCCGCGCAGCGTGCCCTGGCGCAGCAGCACACCGGTTTCGGGCGCCGAGCCGAACTCCCCCAGTACGGCCGTGCGGATACGGACCGCGGTGAGCGAGTCGAGACCGAGGTCGGTGAGGGGGACGTCCGGGTCGAGGCGGTCCGGGGCGAAGCCCATGACGCGTGCGACGAGTGTGCGCAACCGGTCCAGCCGGGTGGCCGTGGCCGGCCGGGCCTCGGGTTCGGGGACCGGCTGTGGTTCCTCGCCCGCCCAGTACCGGCGGTGCTGCCAGCGGGGCGAGGGAACGTCCGTGATCCGGCCGCCCGGGTGCAGCGTCTGCCGCGTCGACGGGAGGCGCGCGCCGTGCACCAGGAGTGTGGCGAGACCGGTGCGGAAGGACATCGCGTCGTCGGTGCCGCGGCGCAGCGTCGGGACGACCAGTGCCTCGTGCGCCCCGGCGGCCTCCAGGGTCCGGGCCAGCGGGTGTGCCTGGGTGGGGTGCGGCGCGACTTCCACGAACACGCGGTGTCCGTCCTGCGCCGCCGCGCGCACCGCCTGCTCGAACCGGACGGGGCGGCGCAGGTTCGCCAGCCAGTAGGCGGTGTCGTAGGCGTCGTCGTCCCGGGGGTCGTCCAGGACCGTGGAGTAGCGGCGGCAGACGGGATCGCCGTGCGGGACGGCGCCGAGCTCCCACGCGAACGCGTCCAGCAGCGGTTCGACGTCCGGCGAGTGTCCCGCCACCGGGACCGGCATCGTCCTCGCGAAGGCGCCCTCGGCGGTGACCCGGGCGACCAGAGCCGCGACATCGGGTGCCGAACCGGTGACGACGCACTGCTCGGGCGAGGCGTACACCGCGACCTGCAGCGTCGGCAGGTCATCCGTGATCCGGCCGATGTCGTGCGGGGGCAGGTCGACGACGGCCATGGTGCCGCCCCGCACGGTGGTCAGGAGCCGGGAGCGGGAGGCGACGATCCGTGCCCCGGTCGGCGCGTCCAGGGCTCCGGCCGTGACCGCCGCCGCGATCTCGCCCAGCGAGTGGCCGATCACCGCCGAGGGCTCGACGCCGTAGGAGCGCCACAGTTCGGCGAGCGCCACCTGGAGGCCGTAGAGGGCCGGCATGACGGCGGTGAGCGAGGTGAGGTCGGCATCCGGTTCCGTCGCGCCGAGCAACGAGATCCCGGCGTGCTCCCGCAGCACCGGTTCGAGCCGTTCGACGGCGGCGGCGAACGCGGGTTCCGCGGCGAGCAGTTCGCGTGCCATGCCGGGCCACTGGGAGCCGTAGCCGGAGAAGACCCACACCGGCCCCGGGTCGTCGGCGGCGAGCGGGGCGCGGTCGGCGGTGACGAGGTGGGTGTCCGGGTGGCCCGCGGCGAGACGGTGCAGGGCGGTGGTGGCGGCGTCCAGGTCGCGGCTGACGACGGCCGCGCGCCGCCGGCCGCGTCCGGTGCGGCCGGCCAGGGTCCGGCCGACGTCGGACGGCCGTGCGCCGCGGCTCGCCGGCGAGTCGAGCCACCGCGCCAGCTCGCCCGCGTGGGCGCGGAGTCGGGCGTCGGTGGGCGCGTCGAGCAGCACCACGGCGGGCCGGTGGGGTGCCGGCGCCGGACCGCCGGTGCCACGTATGTGGTGTTCGCGGAGTGCGACGTGTGCGTTCGTGCCGCTGAAGCCGAAGGACGACACGCCCGCGGTCGCCGTGCCGGAGTAGCGGGGCCACGGTTCGGGGGAGGTGAGCACGCGCAGGCGCAGGGCGTCCAGGTCGATGTGCGGGTTGGGGTCGGCGAAGTGGAGTTGGCCGGGCAGTTCGTCGTGGTGGAGGGCGAGGACGGTCTTGATGAGTCCGGCGATGCCGGCGGCCGCTTCGAGGTGGCCGATGTTCGTCTTGACCGAGCCGAGCAGCAGGGGCTGTTCGGCGGGGCGGCCCCGTCCGAGCACCGCGCCCAGTGCGCCGGCCTCGACCGGGTCGCCGAGCGGGGTGCCGGTGCCGTGGGCCTCCACGTAGTCCAGCTGCCGGCCGTCGGGGCCGTGGGCGTGGGTCAGCAGGGCGCGCTGTGCGGCCGCGTTCGGGGCGGTCAGGCCGTTGGAGCGGCCGTCGGAGTTCACCTCGGTGGCCGTGATCACAGCGAGGACGCGGTCGCCGGCCCGCTCGGCGTCGGCGAGGCGCTTGAGGACGACTACGCCGCATCCCTCGCCCCGCACCATTCCGTCGGCCGCCGCGTCGAACGCCTTGCACCGGCCGTCGGCGGAGAGCGCGCCCGCCCGCTGGAGTCCGAGCGTCACGGTCGGCGAGAGCAGGACGTTGACGCCGGCCGCGAGCGCCACGTCGGACGTGCCGTCGGCCAGGCTGCGCACCGCGTGGTCCACGGCCACCAGCGAGGAGGAGCAGGCCGTGTCGACGGACAGGCTCGGGCCCCGCAGGTCGAGCGCGTAGGAGACGCGGCCGGCGGCCACGCTCAGGGCGGCGCCGGCCGCCGTCCACGGGGTCACCGACTCCGGCCGCCCGGCGGTGAGATGGGCGTACTCGGTGCCGCTGATCCCGACGAACACCCCGGTGCGGGTCCCGGCGAGCGAGGGCGCGGGGATCGCCGCATGGTCGAGGGCCTCGCGGGTCACCTCGAGCAGCATCCGCTGCTGCGGGTCGAGGGCCACGGCCTCGTCGGCGGCGACGCCGAAGAACTCGGCGTCGAACTCCTCGACGCCGTCGAGGAAGCCGCCGTGCCGGCCGAGGTCGTCGGGCAGGACGGACCCGGGCGGCACGAACCGCTCCCAGCGTCCCTCGGGCACCGTCCCGACGGCGTCCCGGCCTTCGGTCAGCAACCGCCAGTACGCCGCCGGGGAGTCGGCCCCGCCGGGGAAACGGCACCCGACGCCGACCACGGCGACCGGTGACCCGGTGGCGGGGAGAGCTTCCGTCGACCCTCCGGCGGGATGAACCGTCACGGCCGTGCCGGCCGGCGGTTGTTCCGGTTCCGCCGTGAGCGCGGCGACCAGCGCCGCCGGGGTCGGCGTCTCCCACAGCAGCGTCGCGGGCAGCCGCCGCCCCACTGCCTGGCCGAGGAGCGCGGTGAGGGCGACGGCGTCCCGTGAAGTGAGTCCGTACTCGGCGAACGGCCGGTCGTCGGTCACCTCCTCGGGGGTGACGCCGTACCACTCGCCGAGCCGCGCGACCAGCGTCTCCCGGACGAGCCGCGCCGTGGCGCTCACAGCGCCTCCGCCCGCAGCGCGCCGGAGAGGAAGCGTTCCCGGCCGGCGGCCCTCGCCACCTTGCCGCTCGAGGTGCGCGGCACCGTGCCCGCCTCGACCAGCACCAGCTCGGCCAGCCGCAGTCCGTGCCGCGCCGCGACCGCGGCCCGTGCCCGGGCCAGGTGCTCGACCGCCTGCGCGCCGTCCGTTCCGGTGCCCCGCCGGACCTCGGCCACCACCACGAGGTCCTCCTGGCCGTCGTCGCCGCGCGGGACGGTGAAGGCGGCCAGCCGGTCCCGGCGTACCACATCCACCGCCGACTGCACGGTCTCCTCGATGTCCTGGGGGTAGTGGTTGCGGCCGTCCACGACGATCAGGTCCTTCAGACGCCCGGTCACCAGCAGCCTCCCGTCGTGCAGCGCGCCCAGGTCGCCCGTGTGCAGCCAGCCGTCGCGGAACGTCTCGGCGCTGCGCTCGGACTGTTTCCAGTAGCCGGCGCCCACGTTCGGTCCGCGCACCTGGATCTCGCCGACCCGTCCCTCGCCCAGCACGGTGCCCGACTCCGGGTCGGCGACGCGCACCTCCTGGCCGACCGGCCGGCCGCACGCGGTGAGCCGTGCCGTCCCGCCGGGCCGCTCCTCGACCCGGCCCGCCGCCAGGGCCCCGGCGTCGCACTCCACGGTCACCGGCGGCTCGTCGCGGCGGTCCGCCGTGACGAACACGGTGGCCTCGGCGAGCCCGTACGCGGGGCACAGGGCCTCGGCGGCGAGGCCGGCCGGGCCGAACGCGGCGAGGAACCGCTCCAGGGTGGCGGGCCGCACCGGCTCGCTGCCGTTGAGCAGCGCCGCCACCCGGTCGAGCCGCAGACCGGCCGCCTCGTCGGCGCCGACGCGGGTGGCGCAGTAGTCGTACGCGAAGTTGGGCGCGGCGCTGACCGTCCCGGGATATCTGCCGAGCAGGCGCAGCCAGCGCACCGGGCGCTCCAGGAACGCCACGGGGTCGAGCAGTACGGAGGCGAACCCGGCGTAGACCGGGGCGGCCACGCTCAGCACCAGGCCCATGTCGTGGAAGAGCGGCAGCCAGCCCACGGTGGTGCTGCGTGCGGGGGCGGCGTCGAAGGCGGTGACGGCCTGCCGGGCGTTGGCGACGACGTTGGCGTGGGTCACCATCACTCCGGCCGGGCTGCGGGTGGAGCCCGAGGTGTACTGCAGGTAGGCGACGTCGTCCGGAGCGGTGCGGGGCAGCTCCGTCGCGGGCGGGCCCTCGGGCAGCGCGTCCACCTCGGTCACCGGAAGGCTCCCCCCGGTCGCCCCCTCCACCGCCTCCCGCGACGGGCCGTCCGTGAGCACGTGGGCGGGCTCGCAGTCGTCGAGTACGGCGGCCAGGCGTCCCGCGTGCCCCGCGAGGTCGGGTGTGAAGAGGGGAACCGCGATCACTCCGGCGTACAGGCAGCCTAGGAAGGCCGCCGTGTAGTCGAGGCCCTGCGGCAGCAACAGCGCCACCCGGTCACCGGCCCGCACGGTCCGCTGCAACTGCCCGGCGACGGCACGGGCCCGTGCGTCGAGGCCCTGCCAGCTCAGCGTGCGGTGCACGCCGGCCGAGTCCGGTTCGGGGAACGCGACATGGGTGACGGCGGGCCGGTGGGCGCTGTGCGCCGCCCAGTGCCGGAGCCGGTCGGTCAGCAGCGGCGCGGGTTCGGACGTGTCGGTCATCTCGACTCCACTGTGGTGACGGGCGGTTCGGCTGAGGCCCCAGGTTCCGCTTCCGTGCGGCGGTGGCAGAAGACGGGGCGCTGACAGACCGTCCAATAGGAACTGTCAGCGCGGTGACAACACCCACCCCGTCAATCAACGGCCCGCACAGCAGTGCGCGGACCTCCCGCGCCCGCACAATCCGTGGGACGCATCCGGCGGGAAGGGCGAGGTCATGCATCGCGGAAGGCTGTCGGCGTTACTGGTCCTGGTGTCCCTGACCGGCTTCCTGACCACGCTGGACAACACCGTCATCAACGTGGCCCTGCCCACCGTGCAGGAGGACCTGGGGCTGGACGTCGCGGACCTGGAGTGGGTCGCGGCCAGTTACGTCCTGTCGTTCGGGGCGCTGCTGCTCGCCGGCGGGCGGGTGGCCGATCTGGCCGGGCGGCGCGCCGTCATGGCCGTCGGCATCGTGGTGTTCACCCTGTCCTCCTGTGCCGCCGCGCTGGCCGGCAGCGGGACGGCCCTCATGGCGGCCCGGGCCGTGCAGGGCGCCGGCGCCGCTCTGATCGTCCCCGCGTCCCTCGCGATCGTCACCATGGACCTGCCGGTCCGGCGCCGCACCACCGCCATCGGGATGTGGACGGCGTCCCTCGCGATAGCCCTCGCGCTCGGACCGGTCATCGGCGGATTCGTCACCGAGCACTGGGGCTGGACCTGGATCTTCCTGCTCAACGTGCCCTTCGGGGCGCTCGCTCTGCTGCTCGTGCCCGCCGTCCCGGCGGCCGCACGGCGCGGTACCGACCGGTTGCGGACCTCACTGCTGGACGTGCCGGGCGTCGTGCTCTCCGTCATCGCGCTGTTCCTTCTCACCTACGCGCTCGTGAAGGGCGGCGAGCACACCTTCAGCACGCCGCCCGTCCCGTTGTGCCTGTGGCTCTCGGCCGCGGCCGGCGCCGCGTTCCTGGTGGTCGAGGCGCGCGCCTTCCTGCCCCTGGTCGACCTGCGGGTGCTCCGCGACCGGATCCTCGTCGGGGGGGTCGCGGCGCAGGTGCTCTGGGGGGTCGGGGTCAACGGCGTGTTCTTCTTCACCGCCCTCTACCTGCAGCAGATCCTCGCCTTCTCTCCCGTCGAGGCCGGACTGGTGTTCCTGCCCCTGGCCGGTGCCCTGCTGGTGTGCACACCGTTCGCCGAACGGGCCGCCCGGCTCGTCGGCGCCCACCGCTCCATCGCGGCCGGGCTCGTGCTGGTCGCCGCGGGTCTGCTGCTGGTCTCCGGGACCGGCGCGGACGCCTCCTACGCCGATCTGCAGCCGGGACTCCTGCTCATCGGCGTCGGTTCGGCCCTGACCACGCCGCTCACCGTACGGTCGATCGCCGGCGTCCCCGCCACCCGGACCGGCATGGCGTCGGGCCTGGTGAGCGCGGCGCGGGAGATCAGCGGTGTGTTCGGCGTGGTCCTGGTCGGCATCGTGCTCATCCGAACCGAACGTGACGCGCTGGCGGACGGGGTGGCCCCGCACACCGCGTTCCTCGACGGCTACGACACGGGACTTCGACTGGCCGCCGGCTGTGTCCTGCTGGGCGCCGTCGTCAGTGTCGTGGCGCTGCGCCGTCCCGGCCGCCACCGTCGCCGAGCAGCGTGACGAACCCGTCGGGGCCGCGTACCGCGAGCCGTCCGGTGCGCAGCCATCCGCCTGCCGGGCGCCCCTGGTGGTCGCCGAACTGAGGTCCACGCAGGAGGAGTTCACCGGCGTGACCGGGCAGCACGTCCACCTCGGGGAACCCCTCGACGGCGATCCGCGCCCGGGTGCGCGGCACCGCCAGCCCCGCCGTGCCCGGACGGGCGTCGGCGGTCAGCGGGTTGGCCAGTGCGACGCCCGCGGCGGCCTCGGGACCGTACGCCTCGATGACACGGGCGTCCAGCGCCGCCCGTAACCACTCGCCGGTGGCGACGTCCAGCGGGGCCGTGACGACCGTGCGCACGGTGCCCAGGGCCTCCCGTTCGTGAACGGGACGCTCCAGGAGGCGGCGCAGGTCCGCGGGGGACGCCACCAGGACGGTGGGCGCGTGCCGGCGGGCCGCCCGCAGCACGCCGAGCGGGTGGCTGTCGGGCACCAGCACGGTGCGCGCCCCGGCGAGGAGCGCCGCCGTGACCAGGACGATCCCCCGGGTGTCCGACAGCGGAACCAGGGACAGCAGCCGCGGCCGGCGCGGCACCGGGGCCGGCTGCCAGGCGACGATCTGGTGTGCCGCCGCCACGACGTTGTGGTGCCGCAGGGAGACCCGCGTGCCGTCGTGCCGGTGCACGACGACGGCGACGTCGTCGGGTTCCGGTCCGCCGGACCAGTCCCAGTCCCTCAGGGAGTCCGACCGGTCGGCCGGCCGCCGTTCCAGGTCCCGGTAGGCCACGATGTCCACGGGTCCGCGCCGCGGCCGGGCGTCCCGGCTGACGGCGGCGTACGGCGAGCCCGGACCGGTCCGCTGAGCGGGTATGTTCCGCGAGGCCGGGTCCGGCCGGTGCGCCGCGACGGTCCGGGCCGGGCCGGGTGGCCGCCCCTCGAGCGGCAGGTCCGCCGTCCGGGGCGCGGCGTCCTTCCGGCTCCCGGTGCGGGAGGAGCCGCCCCGCCGGGCCGGCGCCGTCTGCACGGTCACGACGGCGCGCAGGAACGCGCGGTCCTCGCTCGCGGCGATCTCCGGGAGCCGCTCCAGCGGTACGGCGGCGACCACGGCGTGGGCCAGCGCCCGCCGGTGGCCGGAGGTACCGCCCGGTACGACGACCGCGCCGAGCCGCCACGCGGCGTGGCAGAGCACCACCGCCTCCGGGCAGTCGGGCAGCAGCAGCGCCAGGTGGTCGCCGCGCCGCAGCCCCAGCCGGGAGAGCGCCGGGGCGATCCGCGCGGCCGTCCGCAGCAGGGCGCGGAAGCCGGTCCGGCCCCCCTGTGCGGTCAGGGCCGTACGGCCCCCGTACCGGTGGGCCGCGCCCTCGAGCAGGTCGGGCAGCGTGTCCCGGGGCACGGGCAGGTGCCATGGCACGCCCGAGGCGTAGAAGCGCAGGCCGGGCTCCTCGGCGGGCCGTCGCTCGAACAGATCCGTCATGTGCGGGATAGTGGCCCATCGCGTCCTGTGACCACTTGTGTCCGTACGCACAGGACACCCGGCCTTGTTGTCACTTCAATGACATATCGCTCCCCGCGATCCGTCTGCCGCTGACGAGCCGACACACCGACTGGGCGGTACGGTCTCCGGGCCCCTGATGTCCCCCACGCCGAGGGAGCCCCATGGCCGACGGAGCCCGCACAAGGTCCGAACCTCCCGCAGGTGACGCCCCGCTCAAGGCCCTGCCGGCAGAACTCCTGGACCGCTTGCGGCCGTTCCTCGACGAGATCACCGAGGAGGTCGTCCGGACCATAGGCGTCGAGATCGCCGAGTACGCCCGCCCGATGGACGAGACGTACATGCATGTCATCAACCGGGGTGTCGGGCAGGCCCTGGAGGGCTTCCTCGCCCGTCTGTCGGGCTCCCGGACCGACTGGGAGGACGTCAGGGCCACCTACCAGCGCATCGGGAGGGGCGAGGCCGAGGAGGGGCGCAGTCTCGACTCGTTCCAGGCGGCGCTGCGGATCGGCGCGCGGGTGACCTGGCGCCGGGTGTGCGAACTCGTCGAGGTCCACCGGCTGCCCCCGGACGTGCTCATCGCGTTCGGCGAGACCGTGTTCCTGCACCTCGACGAGATGGCTGCCGCCACCGCCGGCGGGTACACCGAGGCCCGGCTGCACGCTGCCGGTGAACTGCAGCAGCGGCGCGGCCGGTTGATCGACCTGCTCACCGCCGACCCGGCGGTCTCCCCGGAGGCGATCGCCGACCTCGCCCGCACCGCCCAGTGGCCGCTGCCCCGGGACATCGCCGTCGTCGTCACCGACCTCGCCGAGGAGTCGGGCACCGTGCGCCCCATCGTGCCACCGGAGTTCCTCGCCCGGTTCGACGGACAGCCGGGCATCATCGTCGTCCCCGATCCGCAGGGCCCCGGCCGGGAACGGGCCATCACGGGGGCGTTACGCGGCCTGCGGGCGACGCTCGGGCCCACCGTCGCCCTCGACGCGGGCGCCCGCTCGCTGCGCTGGGCCCTCGACGCACTCGACCTCGCACGGCGCGGCATCCTGCCCGGTACCGGGCTCGTCCGCTGCTCCGACCATCTGGCGACCCTGCTCCTCTTCCGCGACGAGGAACTCGTCGACGCGCTCACCCGGCAGTACCTCGGGCCGCTCGACTCCGTGCGCCCTCCCCAGCGCGAGCGACTCGCCGAGACCCTGCTGTGCTGGCTGAGCTGCGCCCGCAACGCGAGCGAGGTCGCCCAGCGTCTCGCCGTGCATCCGCAGACCGTCCGCTACCGGCTGCGCCAGCTCGAGGAGGTCTTCGGCGATCAACTACGCGATCCCACGGCCCAGTTCGAGATGCAGATCGCGTTACGCGCCCTGAGGCTGCGCCCCTCGCCGGAGTGAGCCGGTGGTGCGCGACCGGCCCGGCACGGGGTGCCGGCCGCGTGCGGCCCGTCGGCGCCAGGCGCGAGACGGTCAGGCGGCCGGTTCCTGCGCCGGCTGCCTGTCGAGCTGCACACCGACCGTGTTGAGGGTGAGGGCGATCATGACGTAATGGCCGATGAGCATGCACAGTTCGAGTGCCTCGTCGGGCGTGCAGTGGTCGCACAGCGCGGACCAGGAGGCGTCCGTCAGAGTGCCGGAGGCGAGGATCTCGTCGGTGGCCTCGACCAGGGCGTGCAGACGGGGGTCGTCGAACCGCGGTGACTCGGTCGCCGCGGCGCGTTTGTGGTGATCCGGCACTCCGGCGGCCGTGGCCATGGGGCTGTGCAGGGACCATTCGTAGACGCAGCCCTGCCGCCAGGCCACTCTGAGGATGACGAGTTCCTTCTCGGCCACCGGGAGACGGCCCTTGAGGAGGATCTGGGAGAGGAAGACCGCGTGCGCGGGAAAGATGCCGCCCAGCCGGGCCAGGGTGCGGAAGACGTTGTAGTCGTGTGGGGCCCGGGTGCGCCGCCGGATGACGCGGAGCACGAGACGGGCCGTGAGGCCCAGCGCCTCGGGTGCGGCCGGTTCGATCCGGGCCCGGGGCGCGAGGTACCAGTTGCCGGCCGGCAGGTCTTCGAGTACGGGATGTTCGGTCACAGCCATCGTCCTTTCGGCGGACGGAGATCGCGGCCGGACGGACGGTGAGCCGGAGCTTCCGTTTGCCGACCCTCTGACTCATGCCGTACGTTTCCTCCGGAACTTATGGCATAAGTATGGGCCGGTCAATGGGTGCGGCCGCGCGGAGGGACGGGCGGGCCGATGGCGGGGAGAAGGACGCAGCGGGGTCCGCTGAGCAGGCGGGAGATCGTCCTGCGCGCCCTGGAGCTGGCCGAGGCCGACGGCATGGAGCAGCTGTCTCTGCACCGGATCGCCACGGCGGTCGGGGTCCGGACGATGTCGCTGTACAACCACATCCGCGACAAGTCGGATGTGCTGGACGCGATGGCTGACGTGATCCTCGAAGAGATCGCCGTCCCGGAGATCGATGCCATGCCCTGGGAGGACGGACTGCGCGAACTCGCCCGCGCCTTCCGGGCGGCCGCGCTGACCTACCCGCGGTCGGCTTCCCTGCTCCTGACGCGTCGCCTGAACGCGCCCGCCTCCCTGCCCGTGGTGGAGGCCTCGCTCCAGGTGTGCCGCCGGGCCGGGCTGGACGGCGGGGAGGCGGTCCACGTCCTGCGGGCCTTCATCGCCTTCCTGATCGGGGCGCTGTCGCGCGAGGTCGGTTCGGCGCCCGCCCGTGCGGGAGCGGTACCCGGCATCATCGCCTCACGCGAGCAGGACCTCGTCGACAGCGGGTTCCCGGCGGTGGCGTCCGCCGCGCGGGAACTGGCGGTGTGCGACCACGGGGCGGAGTTGGAGTACGGCCTGGACCTGCTGGTGGAGGCCGTACGCCGACGGGTGGGGACGCGCCCGTGAACGCGGCGGGAGACCGCCCGGGCCGGACACCCTTCGGCGGACGCGAACGGGATCGCGGGCGCTGATCGGGTCACACCCGGCTGGTCGTCCCGGCCCGTGCCCCGGAGGCTGCCGGACGCCTGCTGCCCCACCGGGTGCTCCCCCGGGAGGACGCCGCCCACAGGTGACACCGATCGTCGGAGGGACGCGTGTCGCGTTCCCCGCGGAGAGGAGTGCCTGATCACGCCGGTTCCCTCCGCACCCCGGCCGGGCAGGCCACCGGCAGCCCTGTCGGCACCTCGGGCAACGCCGTTACGCCGGTGAGGCGTTACCGCTTCCGCCCGCCCCGGCGCCCGGGAACCCGCAGGCCTCACGTCCCCGCGCCCGGACCGGCCGGAGCGGCGCGTCACTACGGCGAGGGGGCGGGATGCGGGACGCGGGGTGATGGCGTCATACCCGCGCACCCACGTCATGGCCCACCGCCGCCCCACGACGGGCAGCGGAACGCGCGAACCGACCGCCTCACCGCGGCCGTCTCGAACCGGCCGCGGCGTACGGCGGTCGGGCCTGGCCGGGCAGATGGGCGTGCTCGGCCCGGCCCCGACCGCGTGTCAGCCGAAGCGCAGGATGCGCGGGGCGAAGGCGCCCTCGGGGCCGTCGGCGCGGCCGACCGACCACACCGTCTCCGTGCCCGGCACCGGCGTCAGCCGCAGCACCCGGGAGTCGCCCTCCCCCGCCACGGCCGGTTCGTCGTGCCCGATGAAGGACTGTCCGTCCCAGGCGAGGAAGTCCGGTCCGGGGACCAGCGGCGGATAGCTTCCCGGTGGGCCCCACTTCTGCGAGCGGGCCACCGCGACCCAGCCCAGCGCGCCGGACGGAGCGGGGGCCAGCGAACTGATGGAGCCGAAGTCGGTGGGCACGGTCACCCTGCTCCACTCCTGGCCGTCGAAGCGGACCAGCAGGGGCGGGATCGGCCGGCCCACCGGACCGCCGATGAACCCCGCCGTGCCACCCGCCCACACCTCCGTCGGCGAGACCGCCAGCACACTGCTCACGCCGGATCGCGGGAACCCGTCCACGATCGTCTGCCGCCACGCCTGCCCGTCCCAGTGCGACACGGTCGCACCCGAGGCTCCGGCCCCCGCGGCCCAGACGTCGTCGGCCGCCAGGATGTGCAGGCCGTACACGGATCCCGGTGGCACCGGCAGGTCCCGCCAGCCGTTCCCGTCCCGGCGCATCAGGACCTGTGCGCCGTCCCGCGAGCCGATCAGCCAGGTCTCACCGCCGCCCGCGACGACCTTCGCCGGCTCGACGCCCCTCGGCGGCCGGCTCTCACGCCAGGCGGCGCCGTCGAAGCGGAGCAACCGGGCGCCGCTCGCCGCGTCACGTCCGGCCGCCCAGACGTCGCCCGGCGAGACCCCGGCGACGGACAGCAGCTCTCCCTGCCAGCCGATCCCGGGCAGACTCTGGCGCTGCCACGCGTCTCCGTCCCAGCGCAGGACCAGCGGGAAGCCGGGCGACTGGCGGCCCACGGCGTCGGCCCCCACCGCCCAGGCCCGGTCCGGCCCGAACGCCACCGCCTCGTTGAGCCCGGCCTGGGGGCGTACCTGGGCCGGGACGGGAACATGCTGCCAGGACGCGGTCTCCGCCGCGGCCGACGTCATGAGGCCCGTGAGGCCCAGGACGACGGCGAGGACCGCGACGAGAAGTCTGCGTGTCATGGTCAGCCTCCCAGCCGCTCGCTCATCAGGTTCGGTTTCGAGCCGTAGATCTCCGCGGTCCCGAAGGACATCAGCGAGGACCCGGCGGTCGCCAGGGCCCGGGGCGTGACGTCGATCGCGTTCGGGCGCTCCGGGCCGTAGGAGAAGGTGGTCCTGGAGGCCTTCATCCGCGCGTACTTCGACTGGAACGCGCGGTCACTGATCACCGGCAGCCACAGCGCCCCGTCGGGCCCGCGGACCATGGCGTCGGTGGAGGAGTTACCCAGCGGTGGGTGACTGGTGTGCCAGGTAGGGCCGTTGCGGGTCATCAGGTACGTGCGCACCACGCCGTCGGCGTACCGGCTGCCGCCGACCGTGACCCGGCCGGACGGTTCGGGCAGGATCGTGTGCACGTTGCTGTCCGGTGGCAGCGGCACCTTCGCGTCCCGCCATGCCGTGCCGTCCCAGTGCAGGACGGTGGTCCCGGTGGTGGTGTCCGCCCAGGCCCACGCGTCGGTGGCGGTTCGCGCGGTGATGCCCATCAGGAACACCACACCGTCCGGGACGGACTGCGCGCTCCAGCCGGAGCCGTCGTGGTGCAGCACCTTCAGCCCGGTGTCGTCCTCACCGACCACCCAGGCCGCGCCCGGTACCGCTGTGAAGTCCTGGTACGTCCAGAGGGTCTCCGGCAGTGGGACGGCCCGCCATCCTTCCGCCGACCGGCGCAGGATCTCCCCGGCGCCCTGGCGCTCGTGGAAGATCCACACCTCCTCGCCCACGAACTGCGCCTTGCCGAGCCGGCCCTGCTCGGCGGCACCGGGAAAGCTCGTGTCCCTGTTCCACGCCGTGCCGTCCCACCGGTACAGCAACGGCCGCCGCTCACCGGCGACATGCTCGGACCCGGTCGCCCACGCCTCCCCCGGCCCACGGGCCGCGAGATCGTCCACGTAGACCGGCGGAGCGGCCGCCGGCACCTCGGACGCCGACCAGCCGGGTGGGGCGGCCGCGGCCGGCGAGACGAGCGTGGCGCAGGCGACCACAAGACAGACGATGACTGCACGAAGACCGTTCACGAGCCCCCCAGGACGCGAAGGTGGCACACAGTATTGGCATGTCCCTGCCCAGAGACAGACGGCATTCGGCCATCACACCCTCCTCCGCCGCGGCTTCCGGGCGGATGCCGCGGCAGGAAGAGGGTGGCGAGCGCATCCCGTTGTCACCCGGCTCGGCCGTTCGGGTCCCGTACCGGTGCGGGACGGCCACCCCGACCGGCGACCGTCCTCCGTTCGGGGATCGTCTGCCGGGCGTGCGGCGTCCGCCGCGCAGGCAACCGGCTCACCACCGGTGGAGCACGCGAAATGAGTTCCCGTACCCATGTGCCGTGCCGGGGCGCTGGTTAGGCTGCCGCCGCGAGATGCGGTCAGGGCGGTCTAAGGAGGCGGGAGACAGGATGCGGCCGGTAGGCGGAGCGGGTGGACCGGAGGAGCTCAGGGAAGGTGACCCCCGGGAGATCGGTGGCTATCCGCTGTACGCCCGTCTCGGTGAGGGCGGCATGGGCACGGTCTACCTGTCGCACACGCGCGGGAACCGTCCGGTCGCGCTCAAGGTCATCCGGCGGGAGCACGCCGAGGACCCGCACTACCGGCGCCGTTTCGCACGGGAGGCGCAGGCGGCCCGGAAGGTCGCCGGGTACCACCTGGTCCCGGTGCTCGACTTCGACACCGACGCCGAGCAGCCCTGGATCGCCACCGCGTACCAGCCGGGCCCTTCCCTGGGCTCCGTACTCGAGTCGCACGGTCCGCTCCCGGTGGCGATCGCCCTGCAGATCACGGGGTGCGTGGCGCGGGCGCTGCACGCCGTGCACACCGCCGGATACGTGCACCGGGACGTCAAGCCCGGCAACGTCCTGATCGGGGCGGACGGCCCCTGGCTGATCGACTTCGGCATCGCGCGCTCCGCCGACTCCACCGATCTGACGGGCACCGGCGGGATCGTCGGCACGCTCCGCTTCATGTCACCGGAACACGCGCGCGGCCGGGAACCCGGACCGCCCAGCGACGTGTTCTCCCTCGGCCTGCTGGCCGCGGTCACGGCGACCGGACGCCATCCCTACGGGGACGGCGACGGCATGGGCATCGCCGCGTCGATCGCCGGTACGGACACCTGTCCGCCCGTCCTCGACGGCTACCCGGCCCCGCTGCGGCACATCCTGCGGGCCGCTCTCACCGCCGACCCCGGCCGGCGGCCGGACGCGGCCGGGCTGGCGGTTCTGTGCGAGGAGGCGGCCGGGCGACCGCTGACCGACTTCGACGGCTGGCTGCCCGAAGCCGTCGCCTCGGCCGTGGCGTCGGTGGAGAGGGAGGTGGCGGAGGTGACGGCGCGCATGACGGCGGACACCCCGCCCGCGGGGACGGGGACACCCGTCCCGCCGCCCCCCGTACCCGCCGGCTTCGGGCCGCCACCGCTCATGCCCACGGTGCCCCTCCCCGCGCGGACGGTACGGCGCAGACGGGTGCTGACCGCCCTGCTCGCCGCCCTGACCGTGGGGGCCGTGGCCGGCGCCGTCACCTCGATGTGGCCGGAGGGGGCCGACCGCGCGAAGGGCGCCACGGGGACCGGCACCGGCTCCCCGTCGACCGCACAGCCGCGTTCGCCGAAGAACGACGACAACGGCACGGACCGTCCCGTGCCGCACGCCCCCCAGGGCTACCGACTGATCTTCGCCAACAAACCCTTCACCTTCACCCCGCCCCCGGGCGACGGCCAGGCCAACCACCTGGACCTCGACATCCCCCGGTCCACGTACATGGAACGCGACACTCTCCCGGGGCCGGCGGAACTCGTCTACAACTCCGACGGCTGGCTGGGCAGCATCCTCGTGGTCGTCGGGAAGCGGAAGACCGTCTGCACGGAGGAACAGCAGACGGCCGTCCTGTCCCACCCGCTGCCCGCCGCGGAACTGCGCCTGGGCCGGCAGGTGAAGGTCGGCACCATCCTGTGCGCGATCACCAGCAACGACAACGTCGCGGAGGCGGAGATCACCGAGATCGTTCCGGGAGAGGGCCCCGACGGACTCCCGACGTACAAGGGATACGTCACCGCGTGGAAGCGTCCCGCGAGCAACCAACAGGGCTGAACACCACAGGAGTTGTCTCGGCCGGCTCACCCAGCGGGTTGGTCCCCGCACGGGTGGGGCAGGCGCCCGCGGGGCGCCTGCCCCGCCCTCCGGCCGCCGGCACGCGTGGACACGACCGGCCCCGCCACGGGAGCACGGGGTGCCCCTCCCACCGGCGGGCGGCCACCGGCCGGTGGATATGGCTCAAAGCATGAACACAATTTGCACACAACCTCTCTTCAACACCGACCCTCATGGTCTAGATTGACCTTGCTTCAGCTGTTCGAACACGAAGCGACCGCTAATGATCAATAGGTCCGGCGCTACGGCAGGCCGGCATTCGCGTCCCCGGCACCGCACTTGGGGATGATCTGGCTTCCTGGAGCCCGAGAGGGCCCCGGATGCGGGGAGCATCCGAGGTTCCGACGGGCTTGCACGCACCTCGAAAGTCCGGCGGGACGGGCAGTCCGCTGCCGCCGGGGCGAATTGCTCGAGTACCTCTGAAAGAACCGGAAGGTCAGGTGCGGGAGGCGGGGGCCGCCCGTGGGGAGGGGAACGGCGCGGCGCGGGGGGCGGGGACCTCCGTGCGGACGAACAGTGTGGGGCGACCACGTCGAGCCACTGGGACCTGGGGGGTTCTGTGCGGCAAGGGGGATTAGTCAGCCCGTTTCCGCCGGCGCGCGGGCGTCTGGCGAACGGGGAGATCAGCCGGCCCGCGAGCGACTGGGAGCAGCGGTACCGCCGTACCGTGATCACCGGCGATACCGTGACCACCGCCGTGGTCGTAGCGGCGATCGGCAACTTCTTCGGGGCGCGGGATGCGGCCAACTGGCATGAGAAATGGGGAATTCTCGCCTTCGGGACCTGGTTGCTGGTGCTGGGGGCGCTCGCGGTGAGCCGGGCGTGGGCTCCGGCCGTACTCGGCCAGGGCGCCGAGGAATTCCGCCGGCTCGGCCGCTCTCTGTTCGCGGCGACCGTCGTCCTGGCGCTCGGCGGAATCGCCCTCACCTCGCGCAACATCAAGCTCTGGATCTTCGTCGCGGTTCCCGCGATCGCCCTCGTCACCATGACCGCGCGGTATGTGCTGCGTCTGCGGCTGCACAGACAGCGGAAGGAAGGGCGGTGCCTGAGACCGGTGCTCGCCGCCGGGAGCCCGGACACCGTGCGCGACCTGATCACCCGGACCCGCAAGTTCCCGCACCTCGGCTGGCGGGTGGACGCCGTGTGCACGACGGAGGGTCACCGATTCGGCGGTGACCGGCTGGACGGAGTGCCGGTCGTCGGCCGGCTGGCGGACGTCGCCGGCCACGTCCGTCGCGACGGCTACCGTGTCGTCGCGGTCACACCTGACCCGCACTGGTCACCGGACCGGCTGCAACGGCTGGCCTGGAGCCTCGAAGGCAGCGACACCGAGATGGTCGTGGCCCCTGTGCTCATGGAGGTGGCCGGCCCGCGGCTGCACATCGACGCGGTGCTCGGGATCCCGCTGCTGCGGGTCAGCCTGCCGGCCTTCACCGGGGGCCGCCGGGTGGTCAAGGGGGTCGTCGACCGGATGGGCGCGGCGGTCCTGCTGCTGCTGTTCACGCCGCTGATGGTGTGCGTCGGGCTGCTCGTGCTGACGACCAGCCGGGGTGGGGTGTTCTACCGCCAGCGCAGGGTCGGCAAGGACGGCCGCGAGTTCACCATCCTCAAGTTCCGGACCATGGTCGCCGGGGCCGACCGGGCTCGTGCCGGGCTGGCCGGTCTCAACGAGGGCGCCGGGCCGCTGTTCAAGCTCCGCCGGGATCCGCGGGTGACCCGGGTGGGAGCGGTACTGCGCCGCTACTCGGTCGACGAACTCCCGCAACTCCTCAACGTCATCACCGGATCGATGTCGCTCGTCGGTCCGCGGCCTCCGTTACCGGAGGAGTCCGCCGCCTACGGCCCGGACATCCGGCGGCGGCTGTTGGTCAAGCCCGGACTCACCGGCCTGTGGCAGATCAGCGGACGCAGCGACCTGTCGTGGGAGGAGGCGGTCCGGCTGGACCTGCGGTACGTGGAGGACTGGTCCCTCGCCCTGGACACGGTGATCCTGTGGAAGACGCTGCGTGCGGTGCTCCACGGGCAGGGGGCCTACTGATGTGCGGCGGCCGCATACCGGCCGGCGCGCGCACCGCGGGCCGTGAGGGCCCGCCCGGGGGGAGGAACGGGTCGTGAGAGTCAGTGTTTTCGGGCTCGGCTACGTGGGCTGTGTGTCGGCCGCGTGCCTGGCCGGCATGGGGCACCGGGTCGTCGGGGTGGACGTGAACCGGGTGAAGGTCGACCTGGTCAACGACGGCAAGGCACCGGTGGTCGAGGAGCGGATCGGCGAGCTCGTCGCCGAGGGCGTGCGGACGGGGGCGTTACGCGCCACCGGTGACGTCCGCGACGCGGTCATGAACAGCGAGGTGTCGCTGGTCTGCGTGGGCACGCCGTCCGAACCCAACGGCAGTCTGTGCACGACGTACCTGGAGCGGGTCACGGAGGAGATCGGCGCCGCGCTCGCCGAGCGGGGCGGGCGGCACACCGTCGTCTTCCGCAGCACCATGCTCCCGGGCACCTGCCTGAACCTGCTGGTACCGATCCTGGAGAAGTACGTCGGCGGCACGGCCGGGGTGGACGTCGGGGTCGCGGTCAACCCGGAGTTCCTGCGCGAGGGCACGAGCGTGCGGGACTTCTTCGACCCGCCCAAGACCGTCATCGGCGAGCTCGACCCGGCCAGCGGTGACACGGTGGCGGCACTGTACGACGGCCTGCCCGGCGAGGTGTTCCGGGTGCCGGTCCCGACGGCCGAGGCGATCAAATACGCGGACAACGCGTTCCACGGCCTCAAGATCGGATTCGCGAACGAACTGGGCGCGGTGTGCCAGGCCCTCGGGGTGGACTCGCACCAGGTGATGGACGTGTTCCTGGCCGACCACAAGCTGAACATCAGCCCCGCCTACCTGCGGCCCGGCTTCGCCTTCGGTGGCTCCTGCCTGCCCAAGGATCTGCGCAGCCTGGTCCACGCGGCCCAGCGGGCCGATGTCTCGGTGCCCATCCTGGCCCATGTGCTGCCCTCCAACTCCGACCATCTGCAACGCGCGGTGGAACTCGTCGAGCGCACCGGCAAACGCCGGGTGGGCCTGTTCGGGCTGTCCTTCAAGCCCGGAACCGACGACCTCCGCGAGAGCCCGCTGGTCGAGCTGGCGGAGAGGCTCTTCGGCAAGGGCTACGACCTGAGGATCCACGACGCCAACGTGAGCCTCTCCCGGCTGCTCGGCGCGAACCGCGAGTACGTCGAGACCCGGCTGCCGCACCTCGCGCAGCTGCTCGCGGACTCCGTCGAGGAGGTGCTGGAGCACGCGGAGGTGTGCCTGGTGGGCACCAGGGACCCGGCCGTGCTGTCGGCCCTGCCCCATGGCGCCCACCCGGTGATCGTCGACCTCATCCACCTTCCCGACGCCGACGCGCGCCGGGCCGAACCGGGGTACGTGGGCCTTGCTTGGTGACAGTTCAATCGGTGACATGCCGTCGGATCACGGAGCCGGCGGCGACCGGCCGGACCGGCGCGCGCTGATCCTGGTGGAGAACCTGTCGGTGCCGTTCGACCGGCGGGTGTGGCAGGAGTGCACGACGCTGCGCGACGCGGGCTGGGAGGTGCACGTCATCTGCCCACGGGGAAGCAAACGGGACACGGAACCGGAGGCGGAGATCGACGGGGTGCGGATCCACCGCTACCCGCTGCGCGCGGCCACCGGAGGGCCGGCCGGCTACCTGCGGGAGTACGGATCGGCGCTGTGGCACACGGCCCGGCTGGCCCGCAGGGTCGGGCCGGTGGACGTGGTCCACGCCTGCAACCCGCCCGACCTGCTGTTCCTGCCGGCACTGTGGCTGAAGCGGCGCGGTGCCCGGTTCGTCTTCGACCAGCACGACCTGGTACCCGAGCTGTACCTCTCCCGGTTCGGCCGCGGCAAGGACCTGCTCTACCGCGCCGTGTGCGCGCTGGAACGGATGACCTACCGGGCCGCGGACGTCGTGCTCGCGACGAACGAGAGTTACCGGGACGTCGCGGTGCACCGCGGCGGCCGTCGGCCGGAGGACGTCTTCGTGGTGCGCAGCGCGCCCGACACAGGCCGGTTCCGCCCCGTACCGCCCGAGCCGGAGCTGAAGCGCGGCCGGCCCCATCTGCTGTGCTACCTGGGCGTCATGGGCCCGCAGGACGGGGTCGACTACGCCCTGCGGGCCCTGGCGAAGCTGCGCGACGAGCTCGGGCGGAACGACTGGCACGCGGTGTTCGTCGGCGCGGGCGACACCTTCGACGCGATGGTGGAGCTGTCCGGGCGGCTCGGGCTCTCGGAGCAGGTGCAGTTCACCGGGCGCATTCCGGACGCCGACCTGGTGCGCTACCTGTCCACCGCGGACGTGTGCCTCTCCCCCGATCCGCACAATCCGCTCAACGACGTGTCGACCATGAACAAGGTCCTGGAGTACATGGTGATGGGCCGGCCGGTCGTCTCGTTCGACCTCAAGGAGGCGCGGGTCTCCGCCGAGGACGCCGCCCTCTACGCGCCCGCCAACGACGAGGCCGAGTTCGCGAAGCTCATCGCACTGCTGCTGGACGACCCGGAACAGCGGGCCCGGATGGGCAGGAGCGGTCAGGAACGGATCAACGGGCCGCTCGCCTGGCGCAACTCGCAGGCGTCGCTGCTCGCCGCCTACGCCGCCGCCTGCCGTGACCGGCCGCCGGTACCGGCGGGCCGCCCGTACCGGGCAGGGAAGAGGCCGCGCCGTTGAGTGACGACACGATACGTCTGGTCACGATCGGGCGGATGATCCGCCGGCGCCGGCGGCTGCTCGTCATCCTCACCGTCGTGGGCGCGCTCGTCGGCTACGGCACCTCCTTGCTTTTTCCGCCGCGTTACACGACGTCGGCCTCGGTCCTGCTGCCGGGGGCGTGGGAGGATCGCGAACTGCTGACCCAGGTGGAGGTCGCGACCAGTTCGGTGGTGGTCGACCGCGCGGCCGCCGAGCTCGGCTGGGACGGGGTCGGCGGCGCCGAGCTGCGGGACCGGGTGAGCGCCGAGGCCGCCGACGGGAACATCATCGAGATCTCGGGCACGGCCGACACCCCGGAGCGCGCACAGCGGCTCTCCGATCAGATGGTCGAGCAGTTCGTCACCTTCTCCGCTCGGATCGCGGACGACACCACCGACTCCGAAGCGGCGGCGCGACCCGAGGAACTGCGGCAGATGGTGGTGCGGACCAGCCGCCGCATCACCGAGCTGGCCGACGCGGCCGATCCGGGACGGACCGTGGAGAGCGTGCAGACCCGCACCGAGCTCGCGAAGCTGCGCACCGCGCTGCAGGAGGCCGTCGCCAAGCTGGACCAGGCCGACCCTGCCGCGAACAGGGCCGGCCTGGTCGTCATGGGGCCGGCCGCCCTGCCGGACGGCGAGGCACCGCCGACGAGGCCCCAACTCGTCGGCGCCGGCGCGCTGCTGTTCCTCCTGCTCGCGGTCATCGGCCAGCTCACCGCCGCACGGACGAGCCGCCGGCTGCGCACCGGACCGGAGATCGCCGCGGCGCTGGACTCGACGCTGCTGGGTACCGTCGAGGTCCCTGGTGAACCGTCCGCGCACCGGCCGGAGGACCGCGGCCCGCGGGCCCGGACCCGCCGGCTGCTGGGCCTCGACGTCCGGTGGGACGTACCCACCCCGCGGACGTCCGGCGACGAGGCCGGCCGGCAGATCCGCTACCGGCGGGTGTGCGCCCGTCTGCGGGACCGGCTGCCTGCTCCCCGGCGGCTGCTTCTCGTCGTCCCGGACGGCGACGCGACCGCCCGCCGGGCCTCCGAGCGGCTCGTCGCCGAGGCCGGGAGCGATCCCGACCTGCGGGTGGTGGGGGTTTCGGTGTCCCGGCCCATGATGGCGGACCACGACGACGAGTCCGGCGTCCTGCTCGTGCTCGGCGCGGGCAACTGGACCGCGGAGGAGCTCGCGGGCATCTCCGGGGCGTGTTCGGACGCGGGGCACGAGGTCGTCGGCGTCGTTCTCGCCGGCCCGGTCCCAGCCCGTCCGGCGCGGTCCGCCGACCGTCCCCGGGATGCCGCCGCGCCGGCGCTCGCGGTGGGCGGCAACACCACGGGAGGGCCGGCGTGACGACACGTACGACGTCGGAGTCCGAGGCCGCCGCTCCGCTGCTGGACCTTCAGTCGCTGGTGGCCGCGGTGCGCAGGCGACGCCGCCTCTGGTCCTCCATGGCGCTGCTGGGGCTGCTCGCGGGCACGGCGGTGGCGGTCCTGCTGCCGCCGCCACCGACCGCGGTGACCAAGGTGCTGGTCGCACATCAGCAGGACCAGCCGAACGACCCCGGAACGCTGATCCGCACCGACGCCGCGCTGCTGCACACCACGCGGATCGCCGACCAGGCCCTTCGGTCCCTCGGGTCCCCGGAGAAACCGGAGGACTTCATGGAGGACTACGAGGGCCTCGGCCTGACCAACAACCTGCTGCAGATCACGGTCACCGGTGACAGCGACGCGGAAGCGGTGGCCCGCGCGGAGGCGCTGGCCGAAGCGTTCGTCGCGGACCACGTCAGGCGGATACGGGAGGCCGCGGACGCCGAGGCCAAGATCCTGCTCGAGCAGCGTGACCACATGCGGGACGAACTCGCCCAGGTCAACGAGGCGATCGAAGACGGACCGCCGGAGAGTGACCCGCAGGATCCGGCGAGCATGGAGTCGCTCTTCGCCCGCCGGGCCGAACTGACCTCGCGGATCACCGACTTCGGACAGCGGGCCGCGGAGGCGCGGGTCGGCACGCCCCAACTCGTCGCCGGTACACAGATCGTGGACGCGCCCCGCGTGGTGCGGCACTCCCTGCCCGGGACCGCCGCCACCAACGCCGCGATCGGGCTCGTCCTCGGGCTCGTCCTCGGGCTCGCGGCGGCCGCGGTCACCGCGGTGGTGGCGGACCGCCCCGTGCTGCGCCGGGAGATCGCGGCGAACCTCGGCGCCTCGGTCGTCGCGGAGCTGCCCCACCGGCCGGCCCGGCTGTGGCAGGGGCGACGGACCCGAGCGGCACGTGCGCGGCTCACCACGACGCTGGCCCGCACCGTGCGCGGCTCCGCGGAACCGGTGTCGCTGCTGGAACTGGGCTGTGCGCGCAGCGCGACCGTGATCGCGCTGGACCTCGCCCGGGCGCTGGCGGAGGAGGAACCCGTGGTCGTCGTCGACGGTCTGCCCGGCCCAGGGCTCCCGGGCCACCGCCCGAAGCCGGGAGACCCGACGGTGATCGGCGCCGAGCATGCCGCGGCCGCCCGCGACAACCCGCCCGGCCCACAACCCGCCGACCACACGAAATCGAGCGACCCGGCCCCGACCGGCGGTGAGCCGGTCGCAGCCGTGGGCGGCGGTGGACATGCCGCGGCCGTGTCGCACGGGGAGCGTCGGCTCGGCGTCGGGTCGGTGGCGCCCGGCACGACGTGGACCGACCTGCGGTACCTCGGCACCCGGACCGTGCTCCTCGTACGCGCCGGGCACGGCAGCGCCGCGTGGCTGCACACCGTGGCGCGGCAGCTGGCGGACCAGCGCATCGCGGTGATCGGTGTGGTGCTGATCGACCCCGATCCGCGTGACCGGACCGACGGGACGCTGTGGGACCGGCCGCACGCCGAGCCGCGCGACCGGAGGGAGCCGCCCGCCCGGTGGAACGGTGGGGGTACCTCCCACGCCGTCCAGGCAGTGGGGGAGGGCCCGCGGCGGACGGAACGGCTGCCGATGCCGGCGGCACGGGTCCCGGACAGCGACCAGGAGGCGCGGTAGCACATGTGCGGCATCGCAGGCACCTACCGATGGCCGGACGGCAAGGCCGTCACCGACCGGCTCACCGACACCCTCGCCCACCGCGGTCCGGACGGGGCGGGCCGGTACAGCCACAGCGTCGGTGACGGCGAAGTGCACCTCGGGCACCGCCGGCTGGCCGTCATCGACCTGTCCGGGACCGGCGCCCAGCCGATGGTCTCGGGCGGCCTCGTCCTGACGTACAACGGCGAACTGTACAACGCGCCCGAACTGCGGGCCGAACTGGCGGCCGCCGGGGTGAGCTTCCGCGGTACCTCCGACACGGAGGTGCTGCTGGAGGCCTGGCGGCGCTGGGGCACGGACTGCCTGCCCCGGCTGCGCGGCATGTTCGCGTTCGGGATCTTCGACGAGCGGACCGGTGAGCTGGTACTCGCCCGCGACCAGCTGGGCGTCAAGCCGCTGTTCCTGCTCCGGCGCGGCGAGGGCCTGGTGTTCGCCTCCGAGCTCAAGGCGCTCGCCGCCGTGACCGGCGGGTCGCTGGAGGTTGACCACGCGGCGATGGTGGCCTCGCTGCTGTACTACTGGGTACCGGACTCACGGTGCGCGTTCCGCGAGGCGGAGAAACTGCCGCCGGGGAGCTGGCTGAGGTGCCGGCCCGACGGCCGGGTGGAGCGCGGCCGTTACTGGAGCCTGAGGGACGTCGCCGCCGAGGGCCGGGAGCGGGCCCTGGCCGGCGAACAGCCGGACATCGCCGCCGTCGTGGAGGAGTCGGCCCGGCGCCACCTCCTCTCCGACGTGCCCGTGGCGACCTTCCTCTCCGGCGGTCTCGACTCCAGCTATCTGACCGCACTGGCGGCCCGCGACCGGCCCGGGATCGCCGCGTACACGATCGGGTTCCGCGCCGAGGACGCGAGGTTCGAGGCGATGCCGGACGACCTGCGCTACGCCCGGCAGGTGGCCGAGCGGTTCGGTGTCGACCTGCGTGAGATCGAGATCGCTCCGGATGTGCTCGACCTGCTGCCCCGGATGACGTACCACCTGGACGAGCCGATCGGTGACCCCGCCGCGATCAACACGTTCCTGATCTGCTCGGCCGCCCGGGAGGCCGGGATCAAGGTGATGCTGTCGGGGATGGGCGCCGACGAGTTGTTCGCCGGATACCGCAAGCACCTGGCCAACCTGCTCGCACTGCGCTACCAGCGCGTCCCGCGGCCGCTGCGGCGCGGGGTGTCCGGGGCCGTGGACCGGCTCCCGGTCGCGACGAGCCGGCGGGGGCTGCGGTCGGTGCGCTTCGCGAAGCGCTTCCTCTCCTTCGCCGATCTGCCGGAGGAGACCGCCTTCCGGCGCAGCTACACCATGTACGACCGGGAGGAACTGCTCGCCCTGGTCGATCCGGACCTGGCCGGAACGGTCGACGACGTGCTGACCGAGCATGCGGACGTCTACGGGGACAACGACCTCGACGACTTCGTCAACCGCATGTGCCTGGGCGACGCCCGGATGTTCCTGCCGGGCCTGAACCTCGCCTACACGGACCGGTCGAGTATGGCCGCGTCGACCGAGGTGCGGGTGCCGTACGTGGACGTCGAGGTGGTCAGGGCGGCGTTCGCCGTGCCCGGTGACCGCAAGATCGTCGGACGGCAGGGCAAGGCCGTCCTCAAGGAGGCGGCCGTCTCCATCCTGCCCCGGGAGATCGTCTACCGGCCCAAGGGCCTGTTCAGCGCCCCGCTGCGGGCCTGGATGAGCCGGGATCTGGCCCCGCTGGTGCGCGAGGTGGTCAACGACGGCGAGCTCGTCCGTTCCGGGTTCCTGCGCCGCGACGCGCTCCGGCGGCTCGTCGCCGAGGACGCCGCCGGACAGCAGGACTTCTCCAAGCACCTGTGGCACGTGCTGACCCTCGAGTACTGGTACCGCGGCGCGACCTCCGGGTCCGGCCCGCACTCATCGACGGCGTAGAGACAAGAGGACTTCGGGTGAAACAGGTCGTACAGAACTACAAGAGCGGCGAGCTGGCACTGCTCGACGTGCCGGAGCCCGGGTGCAAGCCGGGCGGTGTGCTGGTCCGCAGCTCCTACTCGCTGATCTCCACCGGGACCGAGCTCATGAAGGTGTCCGAGGCCGGCATGTCGATGCTGGGCAAGGCCCGTTCCCGGCCGGACCAGGTGGCGAAGGTCGTGCGGAGCGTGGCCACCAACGGGGTGCCCGCCACCTACCGCAAGGTGATGGGCAAGCTGGACTCCTACACGCCGCTGGGCTATTCGCTGTGCGGTGTGGTCGAGCAGGTCGGTGCCGGGATCGACGACGTGGCGGTCGGTGACCTGGTGGCCTGTGCCGGCAACGAGCACGCGTTGCACGCCGAGTTGAACTGGGTGCCGAAGAACCTCTACGCGCCGGTGCCGGACGGTCTCGCGCCGCAGCACGCGGCCTTCGGCACCGTCGGGTCGATCGCTTTGCAGGGTGTACGCCGCGGCGAGTCACAACTCGGCGACGTGGCGCTGGTCATCGGCCTCGGGCTGATCGGGCAGTTGGTGGTGCAGCTGCTCGCCGCCTCGGGAGTGCGTGTCGTCGGGGCCGACCCCGACCCACTGCGCTGCGAGCTCGCCGAGCGGCTGGGCGCGGCGGCCTGCGACGATCCCGCCTCCTCGGCGGTGGAGCAGGCCGTCGCCGAACTCACCGGCGGCCTGGGCGTGGACCAGGTGTACCTGGCCGCCGGCGGCGACAGCAACCAGCCCGTCGAGCTGGCCGCCCGGCTGTGCCGGGACCGGGGCCGGGTGGTCGACATCGGCAAGTGCCGTCTGGACCTGCCGTGGAACGCGTACTACGAGAAGGAACTCGACGTCCGCTTCTCCCGCAGTTACGGCCCCGGGCGCTACGACCCGGAGTACGAACTGGAGGGCCGGGACTACCCGATCGGGTACGTGCGCTGGACCGAGCGCCGCAACCTGGCGTGCTTCCTCGATCTCGTCGCCCGCGGCCGCGTCGACGTGGAGCCCCTGGTCTCCCACACGGCCGACTTCGACGACGCCGTCGAGACATACCGGAGTCTGCAGGACGGCGGCCTGAAGGCCGTGGCCGTGCTGTTCCGGTACCCGGAGCAGGCGGCCGGGGCGGAAGCCCTGGAGATCGCCGTCCCCCCGGTACGGCGCGGCGGCACGGTGTCCGCCCCGGCCCGGGCGGCCACGTCCCCGGTGCGCCTCGCGTTCGTCGGCGCGGGCAACTACGCGACGTCGATGCTGCTGCCGCACCTGGCAGGGCGTGACGGCGTCGAGCTGTCCACGGTCGTCACCACGACGGCGCTGTCCGCGGCCAACGCGCAGCGCAAGTTCGGCTTCACCGGGGCGACCACCGACCTCGACGCCGTGCTCGGCGACCCGGCCGTCGACGCGGTGTTCGTGGTCACCCGGCACAGCTCGCACGCCGAACTGACCCGGAAGGCGCTGCTGGCCGGCAAGGCGGTGTTCGTGGAGAAGCCGCTGGCGCTCACCGAGGACGAGCTGGCCGGTGTGCTCGCGGCGGTGGAGGAGTCCGGCAACGACCGGCTCCAGGTGGGCTTCAACCGCCGGTTCGCGCCGCTGCTGCGGGAGGCCGGGAAACGGTTCGGCCCCCGGACCGGACCGGGACACGTCCGCTACCTGGTCAACGCCGGCCGGCTGGACCACGGCAGCTGGTACCTCCAACAGGGCACCGAGGGCTCGCGGTTCGCCGGCGAGGGCGGACACTTCGTCGACACGGCGAGCTGGCTGCTCGGGGCCGACCCGGTCTCGGTGTACGCGCTCACCACGCCCGGCGGTGAGGACCTCCAGGTCGTGCTGCGCTACCCCGACGGATCCACCGCCACCATCAGTTACGTCACCACGGGCCCGTCCGGCTTCCCCAAGGAGACCCTGGACCTGGTCGCGGACGGCCGCGCGCTGCGCCTGGACGACTTCGTCCGCGCCTCGGTGTACGACGGCCGCAAGCGGTGGGTCAGTTCGCGGCTGCCCAAGGCGCGCGACAAGGGCCAGTCCGCGGAACTGGCCGCGTTCGTCAGGGCCGTGCGCAGCGGCGGGCCGATGCCGGTGCCGCTGGAGTCGCTGGCCGCCACCACGGCGGCCACCCTCGCCGTGCGGGCCGGGCTGGCCGGCGGTGTGCCGGTCACGCTGACGGGGGCGCGATGACGGTGCGTTCGGGGAGTCCGGGCTGGTACCTGCGGCGGCTGTCCCGGATGGAGCCGCGGGAGGTCGCCGGCCGGGTGGGCGACACGGTGCGCAGGCGGCGGTGGCGGTCTGCGCCGCCGCCGGACTGCCCGCGCGTGACCGGCGCCCGGTTCACCGCCGTGCTGCCCCCGGGGACGGTCGCCGCGGTGCCGCCGGACGCCGCGAAACGCCTCGTCGCCGAGGCGGACCGGCTGATGGCCGGACGCGTCGAGTACTTCGGGGTGGAGCGCGACGACCTGGCCGACCCGGACTGGTGGTACGACCCGAAGACCGGGCGCCGGGCCCCGTCGGGCTACGCCTTCGACGTGCCCTACCGGGACGAGGACACGGTCGGGGACATCAAGCAGATCTGGGAGCCGTCCCGGCACCAGTACCTCACCGTGCTCGCCGCCGCCTATGCGGTCACCGGGGACGAGCGGTACGCCGAGCGGGTGGCCGAGCACCTGCGGTCGTGGTGGGCGGTCAACGCGCCGCTGCGCGGGGTGCACTGGACCAGCGGCATCGAACTGGGGATCCGGCTGCTGTCCTGGGTGTGGATCCGGCGGCTGCTCGACGGCTGGCCGGGCGCGGCCACTCTGTTCGAGGGCAATCCGGTGGCGGTGAACCAGATCTGGCACCACCAGCGCTGGCTGGCCGCCTTCCCCAGCCGGGGGTCCTCGGCGAACAACCACGTCATCGCCGAGGCGGCCGGGCAGTTCGCCGCGGCCTGCGCGTTCGGATGGTTCCCCACGTCCGCGCGCCTGCGGGCCGACGCGCTGCGGTCGCTGGAGCGGCAGCTGCGGAGCAACACCTTCGGCTCCGGACTCAACCGCGAGCTGGCCACCGAATACCACGGGCTGGTGCTGGAGCTCGCCCTGGCCGCGGTGGCCGAGGCGGATGCCGCGGGCGTGCCGGTTCCCGCGTCCGTCCGGCTGGTGCTGCTGCGGATGACCGACGCGCTCGCGGCCGTCGTGGACAACCGGCTGCGGCCGCCGCGGCAGGGGGACGCGGACGACGGGCACGGTCTGGTCGTGGACGGCGCGGGCACCGACCGCTGGGGTTCGCTGCTGGCCACCGGGGACGCCGTGTTCGGCCGGCTCGACTGGTGGCCGGAGGTGACCGGCACCGATGTGCGCACCCCGTTGCTGGCCGCGCTCATCCGGCCCGGGGCCGATCCGGAGTCCTCCGTGGGCACTCCGGCGCCCGGCACGCGCCCTCGCCGCACGACGGCCCTGGGCGGATGGCTCCGCCCGGCACCCGGCACGCACCCCCACCGCATCACGCCCCTGGACGGATGGCTCCGCGGCGTGACCGGCGGAGCCGCACGTAGAGGGCGGGGGCCGGACGCCGCTGCGCCCGGCTCCCGGGCGGTCGGCGGGAGAAGCCGGACAGGTCACGCCCCGGCCGTCTCCCGCCCGGCGAGCCGGCCGGCCCACTTCGCCGACGCGGGGCTCACCATCCTGCGGGGGCCGGGAGACATCTGGTGCCGCTGCGACGGCGGCCCGCACGGATTCCTGTCCATCGCCGCGCACGCCCACGCGGACGCGCTGTCCGTGGAGGTCCGGCACGACGGGGTGGACGTGCTCGCCGATCCGGGGACGTACTGCTACCACGGGCAGCCCGAGTGGCGACGGTACTTCCGCTCGACCCTCGGCCACAACACGCTGGAACTCGACGGCGCCGACCAGTCCGTCTCCGGCGGCCCGTTCCTGTGGACCAGGCAGGCCCGCAGCCGCGTCCTGGCCGTGGACACCTCCGGGGAGGGGGTGGCCCGCTGGTGCGCCGAGCACGACGGCTACCGGCCGGCCGTACACCGCCGCCGGGTCGAACTGACGGCGGCCGGCCGCGAGGTGAAGGTGGTCGACGAGATACGCGGCCCGGTCCGGGACGTGCGCCTGGCGTTCCACCTCGGCCCGGCGGTCACCGCGGACCTGGTGGGGAACCGGGCCGCGCTCACCTGGACCCGGGACGGCGAGGACCGCTCCGCGGTGCTCGAGCTGCCCGGCCAGTTGAGCTGGCGGGCGCACCGCGGCGAGAGCGACCCGCCACTGGGCTGGTACTCCCCCGGCTTCGGCCGCAGGGAACCCGCCACCACGCTGGTCGGCACCGGCGTCGCCGACGCCGCGCGGCGGTTCACCACCGTACTCGGGTTCCAGGGCTAGGGGGGAGGACACTTGGGGAGCAAGGGGCGGCGCCGGGCGTTACCGGCGGCACCGCTGGCGCTGCTTCTGCTGGCGGCGACCGGCTGCGAGGGCACGCCGGACGCACGGCCGGAGCCGAGCACCGGGCCGTCCCTGTCCGTGGCCCGGGTGTGCGCCGGGCCCGCGGCCGGGCCGGCGAAGGCGCCGGCCGGTGCGGTGACGGTCGACCCCGCGGTGGCCGGCGACCTGGCCGCGAAGACCAGGAGCAGTCCGCCGGGGACCACGTTCTGGCTCCGGCCGGGCACGCACACGCTCGAGCCGGACCGCTACGCCCAGGTCCTCCCCAAGGAGGGCAACAGCTACCTCGGCGCGCCGGGGGCGGTGCTCGACGGCCGGAAGACCAACCAGTACGCGTTCGGCGGCACCGCCCGCGACGTCACCATCCGCCACCTGACCGTGCAGGGCTTCGTCGCGCCGCACGACGAGGGCGTGGTCAACCACGACTCGGCCGACGGGTGGGTGATCGAGCACGCGACGATCCAGAACAACTCCGGTGCCGGCCTGATGGCCGGTGCCAGCCAGCAGGTCCGCGCGAACTGCCTGCGCGGCAACGGCCAGTACGGCATGAACGCGTACAAGGGTGACGGGATCATCAGGGACCTGGTGGTCGAGGGCAACGAGATCACGGGCAACAACACCGGCGACTGGGAACGGCGACGGCCGGGCTGCGGCTGCACCGGAGGCGTCAAGTTCTGGGCCGTGGACGGCGCGGATGTACGCGGCAACTGGGTGCACGACAACCGCGGAACCGGGTTGTGGGCGGACACCAACAACAACGACTTCCGTATCGAGGGCAACGTGCTCGAAGCCAATGACGGCGCCGCGCTGATCTACGAGACCAGCTACAACGCGGTCATCCGGAAGAACACGATCCGGCGGAACAACTGGGTGGAGGGCCGCAGGTACGCCGACCGCGGCGACACCTTCCCGTTCGCGACCGTCTACCTGTCCGAGTCCGGCGGTGAACCGCGGATCCCGGCCCGCACGGACAGGATCGAGGTCTACCGGAACCTCCTGGAGAACAACTGGTCCGGCATCACCCTGTGGGAGAACGCCGACCGGTTCTGCAACAGCCCGGCCAACACCTCGTCCGGTGACTGCACGCTGCTGGTCGAGGACACCGACCGCTGCGCACAGCCGGAGATCGCCACCGCACCGCTCTACGCCGACTGCCGGTGGAAGACCCAGCGGGTGGACATCCACGACAACCGCTTCGTGCTGGACAAGTCCGTCGTCGACTGCGCGGTGAAGTGCGACCGCATGGCGGTGCTGGCCAACTACGGCACCTATCCGGAGTGGTCGCCGTACCAGGGCGAGCGGGTGGCCGAGGCGATCACCCTCGAGCAGCACAACCGCTGGCACGACAACGTCTACGTCGGACCGTGGAAGTTCGTCGCCCACGACCCCAGCCGGGTGCTCGACCCCGGGCAGTGGCAGGGGCCGCCGTACCGGCAGGACGCGGGCAGCGACTTCCGCGCACGGGACGGTGGTTGAGATGGGCACGGACCACACGCCGAAGATCGTCGGAACGGCCTGGGGACTGCTGGTCCTCAACACCCTCGGCTCCGCCGGGGCGAAGACCATCGTCCCGCTGCCCCGCTCCCTCATCCAGATGGTCACCATGGGCGCGCTGGTCACCGCGTTCGCGCTGGCGCTCGCGGTCAATCTCCGTCCGCGCGTCCGGCCGAGTGCCTTCCTGTTCCTGCTGACCCTGCTGCTGGTGCCGAGCGTGCTCTCCAGCGCGAGCCTGGAGTCCGGGTTCGGCGCGCTGTTCCGCTGCGCCCGGCTCGCTCTCTTCGTCGGCACGCTGTGGCTGCTCAGCCGCTGGTGGGACGGCGGCCCGACGTTCGTCCGGCACCACATCCGCATGTACTTCCTGGTGCTCTGTTCGGTGGCCGCCGGCCTGGTCGTCTCACCGGGAGCCGCCCTGCCCGAGCTCTACGGGGGGCGGCTGGTCGGCGCGTTGTGGCCGCTCACCCCGCCGCAGATCGGACAGTACGCCGCGGTGGTCACCGGGCTTGCCGTGCTGCTCCTCCTGGGCCGCCGGACCGACCGGCGCAGCGCGGCGCTGGTCATCGTGCCGGCCCTCGTCCTGCTCGCGCTGACCCATACCCGTACGGCCACGCTGGGTCTGGTCGCCGGGCTGACGCTGGCGGTCGGCTCGCTCGTCCTGACCAGTGCCGCCGCCCGCCGGTTCTTCACCTGGGCGGTGCTGTGCGCCGCCGTGGCCGCGGTGGGGTTCGGCTCCGCGCTGCGGGCCTGGTTCCTGCGCGGGCAGAGCCAGGAGAACTTCACCAGTCTCACCGGCCGGGCCAAGGTCTGGGACGCCCTGCTCGCGGCGCCCCGGACGACCTCGGAGTACCTGTTCGGCGCGGGCCTGGGTGACAAGTCGTTCGGCGGGCTGCCGATCGACAACAGCTGGCTGGCCGTCTACCACGAGCAGGGGATGACCGGTGTCGCCCTGGTCGCGGGAATGATCACCGTGCTGGGCGGGGTCGCGTTGCTGCGGCCGCCGTCACTGTCGAGGGCCTGCGCGATCTTCCTGATCAGCTACTGCGCGATCGCGTCGTACACCGAGGCCGGGCTGGGCGACGCCTCGCCGTACCTGCTGCATCTGGCCGTGGCCGCCTCGCTCCTTGCCGCACCGGCCGCGGCCACGGCCCTCCCGGCGCCGGACGTGCCTCGACGGCGCGCTCCGCGATGGGCCCGGACATCGGAGGTGACCTGAGCATGCACGTCCTCGTGGTGCACAACCGCTACCGCTCGGAGCAGCCGAGCGGGGAGAACACGGTCGTCGACCGGGAGGTGGCGCTGCTGCGCGGGGCCGGCCACCGGGTCGAGGTGTTCGAGCGGCGCAGCGACGACATCGCCGCCAGATCCCTGCCGGCCAAGGCCGTGCTGCCGTTCCTCGTGCCGTGGAACCCGGCGGTCCGCAAGGAGCTCGCCGCCCGGCTGCGCGGCGAACGGCCGGACGTGGTGCACGTCCACAACGTCTTCCCGCTCCTGTCGCCGGCGGTGCTGGCCGCATGCGCCGACGCCGGGGTGCCCGCCGTGGCCACGCTGCACAACTACGCCCAGGTCTGCCCGCCCGGCACGCTGCAACGGGACGGCCGGCCGTGCACCGAGTGCGTCGGGGCCTCACCGCTGCCCGCCGTCCGGCACGGCTGCTACCGGAACTCCCGGCCGGCGACCGTACCGCTCGCGGTCAGCCTGGCGGTCAACCGGCGGCGGTGGTGGTCCGGCGTGGAGCGGTTCTTCTGCATCTCGGCAGCGCAGCGCGATGTCCTGGTGGGGGCAGGCATGCCGGCCGAACGGCTGGTGGTGAAGCACAACTTCGTGCCCGACCCGCAGGTCCGCCGGCGGGGCGACGGCGAGCATCTGCTCTATCTCGGCCGCCTCGCCGAGACCAAGGGCGTACGGCTGCTGATGGCCGCGTGGGACGAGCTCGCCGCCGGCGGCGGTGTGGGCGTGCCGCTCGTGATCGCCGGCGCGGGGCCGCTGGAGCGGGAGGTGGCCGCCTGGGCGGCGGGCCGGGACGACGTGCGGTACGCCGGCCTGTACGACCGGGCGGAGTGCCTGGAGGCCGTCGCGCGGTCGGTCGCCGTGGTGGCTCCCTCCACGTGGCTGGAGGCGTTCGGCCTGGTGGTCGTGGAGGCGATGGCGGCGGGCGTCCCGGCCGTCGCCGCCGGTCACGGCGCCTTCACCGAACTCGTCGAGCACGAAGGGACCGGGCTGCTGCACCGGCCGAACGATGCCGCCTCGCTCGCGTCCTGCCTGCGCCGGATCACGGCCGAGACCGCTGAGGGCCGGGAGATGGGCCGGGCGGCCCGGCGCCGTTACGAGCAGGGATTCAGCCCGGACGTCGGGCTGGAGCGCCTGGTGGAGGGGTACCGCTCCGCGATCGCGGGCCGGTCCGGCGGCGGGGACGGCCCGCCGCCGGCAGGGGATGGAAACACTGGCTCGCGGCGGGGACACCCGCGCGGGCGGGATGGGGGCAGTTGATGACACGATGCCGACTCTGCGGCTCGGCGGCGCTCGAGAGCGTCGTCGACCTGGGGGCGACCCCGCCGTGCGAGAGCTTCCTCGCCGCGGACCAACTCGACCGGCCGGAACCGGCGTACCCGCTGCACCTGCGGGTGTGCACCGACTGCTGGCTCGCGCAGATCCCTCCGCTGATCACGCCGGAGGAGACGTTCACGCAGTACGCGTACTTCTCCTCCTACTCGACCTCCTGGGTGGAGCACGCGCGCACGTTCGTCGACGGCGCCGCCGCGCGGCTGGGGCTCGGCGCCGACTCCTTCGTGGTCGAGGTCGCGAGCAACGACGGATATCTGCTGAAGCATGTGGTGGACCGCGGCATCCGCTGCCTCGGCATCGAGCCGTCGGTGAACGTCGGCGCGACGGCGCGGGACGCGGGTGTGCCCACGCTCACGGCCTTCCTGGACCCGGCCACCGGCTCGGAGGTCCGCGCGCAACACGGCCCGGCGGACCTGGTCGTGGCCAACAACGTGTACGCGCACATCCCCGACGTGGTCGGGTTCACCCGGGGGCTGCGCGCCCTGGTCGCCGACGACGGCTGGGTCTCCGTCGAGGTGCAGCACCTGCTGACCCTGATCGAGGAGAACCAGTACGACACGATCTACCACGAGCACTTCCAGTACTACACGGTCGCGTCCGCCACCCGGGCGCTGGCGAGCGGCGGACTCACGCTCGTGGACGTCGAGTTGCTGCCGACGCACGGCGGCTCGATCCGGCTGTGGGCCCGCCCGGCCGAGGTCGCCGGGGAACCCTCCCGGCGGGTGGCCGAGGTGCTGGACCGGGAGAAGGCCGCCGGGCTCCAGGAGTTGCCCGGGTACACCGAGTTCTCCGCCCGGGTGGCCAAGGTGCGCCGGGACCTGCTGCGGTTCCTCATCGAGGCGGCCGAGCGCGGCGAGACGGTCGTCGGCTACGGCGCGCCGGGCAAGGGCAACACGCTGCTCAACTACTGCGGCATCCGGCCCGACCTGCTCCCGTACACGGTCGACCGCAACCCCTACAAGCACGGCAGGTTCACCCCGGGCACCCGCATCCCGGTCCTGCCGCCCGAGCGGATAGCCGAGGACCGGCCGGACTACGTCCTCGTCCTCCCCTGGAACCTGCGGGCCGAACTGACCGAGCAGCTGTCCTTCGTGCACGAGTGGGGCGGCAGGCTGGTCTTTCCCATACCGGAACTGAGCATTGTCGAGGTCGAGCGATGAAGGTCGTACTGTTCTGCGGCGGTTACGGGCTGCGGATGCGCAACGGAACCTCCGACGACGTGCCCAAGCCGATGGCGATGGTCGGACCGCGCCCGCTGATCTGGCACGTCATGCGCTACTACGCGTACTACGGGCACACCGAGTTCATCCTGTGCCTCGGGTACGGGGCGCACCACATCAAGGACTTCTTCCTCCACTACGAGGAGACCACGTCCAACGACTTCGTGCTGCGGGGCGGGCGGACCGAGTTGCTGTCCACCGACATCGCGGACTGGACGATCACCTTCGCGCAGACCGGCATCGAGTCACCGATCGGGGAGCGGCTGCGCCGGGTGCGTGACCATCTGGACGGCGACGAGATGTTCCTCGCCAACTACGCGGACGTGCTCACCGACGCCCCGCTGCCGGAGATGATCGACCGGTTCGCCCGGCGCGACGCCGGTGCGTCGATGATGGTGGTGCCGCCGCAGTCCTCGTTCCACTGCGTGGACCTGGGTGAGGACGGTCTGGTGGGCGGCATCACCCCGGTGAGCGAACTGCCGCTGTGGGAGAACGGCGGCTACTTCGTGCTCCGCCAGGAGGTCTTCGACCACATCCCCGAGGGCGGGGACCTGGTCGCCGACGGATGCGCCCAACTGGCCAAGCGCGGGCGGCTGGTGGCGCACCAGCACCGCGGCTTCTGGAAGCCGACCGACACCGTGAAGGAGCGGGCCGCGCTCGACGGGGCCTACGCCCGGGGCGACCGCCCGTGGGCGGTGTGGGAACGGGACGGCGCGGGAGTGAGCGCGTGATCCGGCTCGGCACCGGCAGCCCGGACCGGATCGTCGCGGTGGGCGCGCACTGCGACGACATCGCCATCGGCGCCGGCGGCACCCTGCTGACGCTGTGCCTCGCACGGCCGGGCATCCGCGTCGACGCGCTGGTGCTCTCCGGCGGTGGGGGCGAGCGGGAGCGGGAGGAGCGGGCCGCGCTCGCCGCCTTCTGCCCCGGCGCCGACCTGCGGCTGACCGTACTCAAGCTGCCGGACGGCCGTATGCCGGCGCACTGGGAGGAGGCGAAGTCCGCGGTCGAGGAGCTGCGCGGGCGCACGGAGCCGGACCTCGTGCTGGCCCCGCGCACCGAGGACGCGCACCAGGACCACCGCGGCCTGGCGCGGCTGATACCCACCGCGTTCCGCGACCACCTCGTGCTCGGCTACGAGATCGTCAAGTGGGACGGCGATCTCGGCCGTCCGACCGCGTACCAGCCGCTGTCGCCTCAGATCGCCGAACAGAAGGTGCGACTGCTGCAGGAGCACTATCCCTCGCAGCGGCACCGGCCCTGGTACGACCGGGAGGCATTCCTCGGTCTCGCGCGGATCCGCGGCATCGAATGCCACGAGCGCTACGCCGAGGCGTTCGCCGTCACCAAACTCATGCTCGACCTGGGGGAATGAACTGTGCGCGTACTGCTGACCGGACACCAGGGCTACCTGGGCACCGTGATGGCCCCGGTCCTCACGGCCGCCGGGCACGAGGTCGTCGGTCTTGACGCCGGCCTGTTCGCCGACTGCGTCCTCGGCCCGGCGCCCGCGGACCCGCCGGGCCATCGTGTGGACCTGCGCGACGTCACGGCCGACCACGTGGCAGGGGTGGACGCCGTGATCCATCTGGCCGCGCTGTCCAACGACCCGCTGGGATCACTGGCACCGGATCTCACCTACGACATCAACCACCACGCGTCCGTGCGCCTGGCCAGGCTGGCCCGCGACGCCGGGGTCCAGCGTTTCCTGTACGCGTCGACCTGCTCGGTCTACGGTGCCGCCGGCGGCGACGGCCTGGTGGGCGAGGACGCACCTCTGCGCCCGGTGACCCCGTACGCGGAGTCCAAGGTGCGGGTGGAGGACGACCTGCACGCGCTGTCCGACGGCGACTTCAGCCCGGTGTACCTGCGCAACGCCACCGCGTTCGGCTTCTCGCCCCGGCTGCGCGCCGACATCGTGCTGAACAACCTGGTGGGCCACGCGCTGCTGTCGGGCGAGGTGCTCGTGCTCTCCGACGGCACCCCCTGGCGCCCGCTGGTGCACGCCGCCGACATCGCCCGTGCCTTCGCCGCCGCGCTGACCGCGCCCCGGGTGGCGGTGCACGACCGGGCGTTCAACATCGGCAGCGAGGTCAACAACGTCACGGTCGCGGAGATCGCCGGGCAGGTCGCCGAGGCGGTGAGCGGCTCGAAGGTGGTGATCACCGGGGAGACCGGCGCCGATCCGCGGTCGTACCGGGTGGACTTCTCCCGGTTCCGCGCCGCGATCCCCGGCTTCGACTGCGAGTGGACGGTGAAGCGGGGCGCGCTCGAACTCGCCGACGCCTACCGGGAACACGGGCTGACCCGAGAGGACTTCGAGCGGCGCTTCACCCGCCTCGCCGTGCTGCGCGCGGCGTCCGACTCCCAGGACGTCGACGACACCCTGCGGTGGCGCGGATGACCTCGGCCGGCGGGGAGATGCACGCGCTGGTGGAGCGGCTGTACCCGCTGTGCCGGAGCATCACCGGCGACGGTGTGCGGGCCACCCTGGACATCGTCGGCGAGTACGTCCCGCTGCGGGTGCACGAGGTGCCGACCGGGACGCAGGTGCTCGACTGGACGGTGCCGCAGGAGTGGAACATCCGGGACGCCTACGTCGCCGACGCCTCCGGCCGCCGCGTCGTCGACTTCGCCGCGTCCAGTCTGCATGTGCTCGGCTACAGCGTGCCGGTGTCGGCGACCATGCCGCTGGCCGAGCTGCGCCCGCATCTGCACACCCTGCCGGACCACCCGTCCTGGGTGCCGTACCGCACCAGTTACTACCGGCCGGAGTGGGGTTTCTGCCTGTCCCAGGAGACGTTGGACGCACTGCCGGACGGCGAGTACGAGGTGCGGATCGACTCCACGCTCGCCGACGGCCACCTCACCTACGCCGAGCACGTGATTCCCGGGCAGGTCCCCGACGAGGTGATCGTCTCCTGCCACGTCTGCCACCCGTCGCTGGCCAACGACAACCTGGCCGGCATCGCGGTGGCGGTCTTCCTGGCCCGGGCACTGGCGGAGCGGCAGCCGTACTACACCTACCGGTTCATCTTCGCCCCCGGCACCATCGGCGCGATCACCTGGCTGGCCCGCAACGCGGAGCGGGTGGAGCGGGTCAGGCACGGCCTGGTGCTGGCCTGCGCGGGCGATCCGGGCGAACTGACCTACAAGCGGAGCAGACGCGGTGACGCGGAGATCGACCGGGTGCTGCGGCACGTTCTGTCCGCCTCCGCACGCCCGCACCGCATCACCGAGTTCACTCCGTACGGATACGACGAGCGGCAGTACTGCTCGCCCGGTTTCGACCTCGGCGTGGGCTCGCTCAGCAGGACCCCGTACGCCGGGTACCCCGAGTACCACACCTCGGCGGACAACCCGGACTTCGTCTCCCCGGAGGCGATGGCGGACACCCTCGCCGTCTGCCGCGAGGCGTTCGCCCTCCTCGACCGCAACCGGCGGTACGTCAACCTCAGCCCGTACGGAGAACCACAGTTGGGCCGGCGCGGGCTCTATGACTCGCTCGGGGGCCGCAGCGACGCCCAGCAGGCCCAGATGGCGATGCTCTGGGTGCTGAGTCTGTCCGACGGGGAGCACGGTCTGCTGGACGTCGCCGAACGGTCCGGGCTGCCGTTCGACACCGTCGCCGACGCCGCCGAGGCCCTGCACGGCGCCGGGCTGCTCAAGGCGTGACGCCGATGACCACGAAGGGGGAGACCACGGCACCCGCGAGATCCACCCGGCGGGCCGTCGCCGGCCGGCTGTCCTGGGGACTGGCCGACCAGGCGGCCTCCAGCCTGTCCAACTTCGCGGTGGGCATCTATGTGGCGCGCTCGCTCGGGCTGACCGCGTTCGGCGTGTTCAGCCTGGCCTGGGTGACCTACGGCGTGGTGCTCAACGTCTCCCGGGGACTGGCCACCGACCCGCTCGTGGTGCGCTTCAGCGGCGTGCCGGAGGCGTCCTGGCGCTCGGCGGTGGCCCGGTCGTCGGGTACCGCCCTCGGTGTCGGTGCCGTCATCGGCGCGGTGTGCCTGGTGGTCGGACCGGTGCTGGGAGGCAGCCTGGGGGCCGCGTTCACCGGCCTCGGCGTCATGTTGCCGGGGCTGCTGTTGCAGGACGCCTGGCGGTACGCGTTCTTCGCCGCCGGCGACGGCCGCAAGGCGTTCGTCAACGACGTCGTGTGGGGTGTCGCGCTCGTCCCGGCCATGGTGCTGGCGGCCCATGTGGGCACCGTGACCGCTTTCCTGCTCGCCTGGGGCGGGTCCGCCGCGGTGGCCGCGGGGTACGGCTGCTTCCAGTCCGGCATCCTGCCGCGGCCGGCCGGGGCGCGCGAGTGGCATCGCGACCACCGCGACCTCGGCTACCGGTACCTGGTCGAGAACGTCGGCGTCAGCGGCGCGAGTCAGTTGCGGGCGTACGGGCTCGGCGCGATCGTCGGGGTCGGCGCGGTGGGGGTGATCCGGGGCGCCGAGCTCCTGCTCGGCCCGTTCCTCGCCGTGCTGATGGGGCTGTCGCTGGTCACCGTCGCCGAGGCGGCGCGGGTACTCCGGCGGGCGCCGCACCGGCTCGGAACGTTCTGTCTCCTTCTCGGCGGCGGGCAGGCCGTCGGCGCGCTGTCGTGGGGCGCGGCGCTGCTGCTGGTGCCGGACCGGCTCGGCGAACTCGTCCTCGGTGACGTCTGGAGCTCCGCCTCCGAGCTCATCGTGCCGGTCACGCTCGGCGTCGCGGGCGCCGGCCTCGGCACCGGCGCGGCGGCCGGGCTCCGCGCGCTCGCCGCCGCCCGGCGCAGCCTGCGCTGCCAGTTGTTCGCCTCCGCCTGTTACGTCACCGGCGGGATCGGCGGAGCGGTCGTGGCCGGCACCGTCGGCTCGGCGTGGGGCGTCGCCGCCGCGGCCGCCTGCGGATCGACCGTGTGGTGGCTCCAGTTGAGGTCCGCCCTGCGTGAGCACCGGCACCATCCCATCCCCGAAGTGAGGACACCGTGACACCCCATCCCCGGCTGAGCATCGGCCTGCCCGTGTACAACGGCGAGGAGTACCTGGCCGAGTCGTTCGACGCCCTGCTGGGCCAGACCTACGAGGACTTCGAACTGGTCGTCTCCGACAACGCCTCGACCGACGGCACCGAGGACATCTGCCGCCGGTACGCCGCGAAGGACTCGCGCATCCGGTACCTCCGGCTGCCCCGGAACATCGGCGCCGCGCCGAACCACAACCACGTGTTCACCGAGTGCCGGGGCGAGCTGTTCAAGTGGGCCTCGCACGACGACCTGTACGCCCGGGACCTGCTGCGTGCCTGCGTCGAGGCGCTGGACGAGCGTCCTGACGTGATCCTCGCGCACAGCGGCCAAGCGGTCATCGACAGCGCCGGCAAGGTGAAGGTCCCCTACGCGTACGGTCTCGCCACCGACTCCCCGCACGCGCCGGAACGCTTCCGCAGCCTGCTGTTCGAGCCCGGCGGCGACGACTTCTACGGGGTGATGCGGGCGGACGTGCTCCGCCGGGTGAAGCCGCACGACAGCTACCACCACGCGGACCGCGTGTTCGTCGCCGAGATCACCCTGCACGGGCCCTTCCACCAGGTGCCGGAGCTGCTGTACTTCCGCCGCGACCACCCCACCCGCGCCGAGCGGGCGAACCCCTCCAAGCGCTCCCGGTGCGTCAACCTGGACCCGCGCCGGGCCGGACCGCTGCACCCGACGCCCCGGCTGCTCGCCGAGTACGTCTGGGGCTTCGTCGCGGCGATCCGGCGTGCGCCGCTGTCCCCGGCCGACCGGCGGGCGTGCTACCGCCACCTGGCCGCGTGGATGACCAGCCGGGTCCCGCCGGGCGCCGGCGAGCGGGTCGAGGACCGCGCCCCGGCCGACCCGGACCGGCTCACCGTCTCCGTCGACGCGCTGGTCGCCGGCCGTGAGGGGAGGCGGGCGTGAGCGCGGTACGCGTCGGGGTGTTCGGCCTGTTCGGCTCCGGGAACCTCGGCAACGACGGGTCGCTGGAGGCCATGCTCGACTACCTCCGTGCCGAGCACCCCGGGGCGGTCGTGGACGCGCTGTGCGGCGGACCCGAAGTGGTCGCGGCCCGGTACGGGATCCCCGCGACGCGGCTGAACTGGTACCGCGGGGAGTACCGGACCGCGTCACGCGCGGGTGCGATCGCCGCCAAGGGGCTGGGCAAGCTCGTCGACGTCTTCCGCACCGGCGCCTGGGTGCGCCGGCACGACGTGGTGATCGTGCCGGGCACGGGCGTCCTGGAGACCACGCTGCCGCTGCGGCCGTGGGGCTTCCCGTATGCGCTGTTCCTGCTCTGCGCGACCGGCCGCCTGTTCGGCACCCGGGTCGCACTCGTCAGCGTCGGCGCCGGTGTGATCGGCAACCGGCCGACCCGGGCCCTGACGCGCTGGTCGACGCGGCTGGCCGCCTACCGGTCGTTCCGGGACGTCCAGTCCCGCGAGGCGATGCGGGCGATGGGCGTGGACACCACGCGCGACGAGGTCTACGCGGACCTCGCGTTCTCCCTGCCGACGCCGCGGCGCGACGAGGTTCACCCGGACCTCGCGTCTTCGGTGCCGACGCCGCGGAAGAGCTCACCCCCGCGCCCGCCGGGCCCGGTCTGCGTCGGCGTCATGGACTTCCACGGGAGCAACGACGACCGCGCCCGGGCCGGGCAGATCCACCGGCGCTACCTCGACGGGACGACCCGCTTCGTCCGCGCGCTGGCCGAGGACGGCAGGCCGGTCCGGCTGCTCACCGGCGACGAGCTCGACCGGTCCGTGGTCGACGCCATCCTCGACGCGGTGGACTCGCCGCTGGTCGCCGCGGCCGAAACGGCCTCGCTGGCCGACCTGGTGAAGGAGACGGCGGCCGCCGACACCGTGGTGGCGACCCGGTACCACAACCTGATCTGCGCGCTGAAGGCCGGCACACCGACGCTCGCGCTCAGCTATTCGGCGAAGAGCGACACGCTCATGGCCGAGATGGGGCTGGGCGAGTACTGCCACCCGGCCCGCGAGGTCGACGCCGACCGGCTGATCGAGCGGTTCCGGGCGCTGGAGCGGCGGTCGGCGGAGCTGCGGCGGACCCTCGCCGAGCGGAACCTGGCCGCCGCCCGGCGCGTCGAGCAGCAGTTCACCGCCCTGACCGCCGCCCTGTTCCCGGCGACCGACCACACCCACACCTCACGGGAGGCCCGATGAAGGCGACCGACGTCCCGGCGATCGCCGGCGCGTACCTGTTCGAGCCGACGCCGTACGCCGACGAACGCGGTTTCTTCTGCCGCACCTTCGACGCCGAGGTGGTCCGCGCGGTGGGCCTCGACCCGGACGCGTTCGTCCAGGACAGCCTCTCCCGCTCGGTCAAGGGCGTGCTGCGCGGCCTGCACCTGCGTTCCGGCGCCGGCGAGGCGAAGCTCGTACGGTGCTCGTACGGAAGGATCTACGACGTCGTCGTGGACCTGCGGCCGGGCTCACCGACCTACCTGGGCCGTGCCTCCTTCGAGCTGTCCGGCGAGACGCAGGCGACCCTGTACGTCCCGGCGGGCTGCGCGCACGGCTTCCAGGCGCTGACCGACACCGCCGACACCTCGTACCGGATCGACCGCGAACACGACCCGGCCGAGGACGTGACGATCGCCTTCGACGATCCGGAACTCGCCATCCCCTGGCCGCTGCCCGCCACATCAATGTCCCGGCGGGACCGGGAGGCGCCGAGCCTCGCCGATGTTCTGAAGCACCTGGAGAGGTGAGGCCCCGGTGACCAACGAAGACTTCGACCTGCCCCGCTCGCGGCAGGCCAACGAGCGACTGCACGCCCTGATCCCCGGCGGCGCGCACACCTACGCCAAGGGCGACGACCAGTACCCCGCCGGTCTGGCCCCGGTCATCAGCCACGGCCGCGGCGCCCACGTGTGGGACGTCGACGGCAACCGCTACGTCGAGTACGGCTCCGGCCTCCGGTCGGTCAGTCTCGGCCACGCCCACCCGCGCGTGGTCGAGGCGGTACGGCGGCAACTCGACCGCGGCAGCAACTTCGTCCGGCCGTCCATCGTGGAGGCCGAGGCCGCCGAACGCTTCCTGGCCACCGTACCGACGGCGGACATGGTGAAGTTCGCGAAGAACGGCTCCGACGCCACGACGGCCGCCGTACGCCTCGCCCGCGCCGCCACCGGCCGCACGCGGGTGGCTCTCTGCGCCGACCATCCGTTCTTCTCCGTGGACGACTGGTTCATCGGCACCACGCCGATGTCCGCAGGCATCCCGGCTGCGACGACCGACCTCACCCTGGCGTTCCCCTACGGCGACCTGGCCGCCACGGAGGAGCTCCTCACCCGCCACCAGGACGAGGTCGCCTGCCTGATCCTGGAACCCGCCACCCACACCGAACCGCCCCCCGGGTACCTCGCCGGCCTGCGCGAACTGGCCGACCGGCACGGCTGCGTCCTCATCTTCGACGAGATGATCACCGGCTTCCGCTGGTCCGAGGCGGGCGCCCAGGGCCTGTACGGCGTCGTCCCCGACCTCTCCACCTTCGGCAAGGCACTGGGCAACGGGTTCGCCGTCTCCGCGCTGGCCGGGCGCCGCGAGCTGATGGAGCGGGGCGGACTGCGCCACTCCGGCGACCGGGTGTTCCTGCTGTCCACCACGCACGGTGCGGAAACGCACTCCCTGGCCGCCGCGATGGCCGTGCAGACCACGTACGTCGATGAGGGCGTCACCGCGCGGTTGCACACCCTCGGCGAGCGGCTGGCCGCCGGTGTCCGCGAGGCGGCGTCCGGCATGGGCGTCGGCGACCACGTCGTCGTCCGGGGCCGGGCCAGCAACCTGGTCTTCGCCACCCTCGACGAGAGGCGGCAGCCGTCGCAGGAGTACCGCACGCTGTTCCTGCGCCGGCTCCTCACGGGCGGGGTGCTGGCCCCCTCCTTCGTGGTGAGCGCCGCACTCACCGACGCCGACATCGACCACACCCTCGACGTGGTGGCCCAGGCCTGCGCGGTGTACCGGAAGGCACTGGACGCCGGCGACCCGACCCCGTGGTTGGGCGGACGCCCTGTGAAGCCGGTGTTCCGCCGCCTGGCGTGACGGCACGTCAGCGGCGCTCCCGCCGACCGGCGTCGGCCCTCCGGTCGGCCCTCCGGTCGGCCCTCCGGTCGACCGACCACGCGGTCGCCGGTATCACCGCCAGCGCGGTGCACCAGCCGCCGAGGACGTCGGTCGGGTAGTGCGCGCCCAGGGCGACCTGCGCCCACCCCATGGCGGCACCGGCGGCCAGCCCCGCGCCGAGCACGAGTGACGCGCCGGCCGCCCTGCCGAGGCCGAACCGTCCGACCGCGAGCAGCGCCATCACGAGGGCGAACGCGGTGAGGAAGGCGGTGTGCCCGCTCGGGTAGGACAGGTTGTCGCGGCCATGGATGGTGCGCCCCACCAGGGGCTTGAGCAGCGTTGTCGCCCCCACGCTCAAGCCGGCGCCGACCACGACGAGCAGCGCCGCGCGAGGACGCCGGAGCAGCAGGCAGCCCGTCACGGCGGCCCCGACCAGTATCGCCGCTCCTACGGGCTCCCCCAGGAAGTCCGTGGCCAGAGCGACGTTCCGCCACGACGTCCCCGCACCGTCCACCACCGCCCAGACCCGCGCGTCCACCGCCCCGGGCTCGCTGTCGCCGGCGTACAGCACCCCGAGCACGACGACCACCAGCGCGGCGAGTGCCGCGATCGGCCCGCACCACGCGCGCACCGACGGGGGCAGCACCGCGGGCACCGGCCGACCGGCCGTACGCCCACCGCGGGTGTGCCGGGTCAGGTCTTCCACCATGGGTCCATCATCGCCGCCGCGCCCGGCGGGTGCCCGGCCCTGTGGACAACTCCCCGCGACGGTCCAGGACCGTCAGCCGGGCAGGTCCAGTTCGGCGGCGACCGTCTTGCCGACGGGGATGCGGTCCAGGACCTCCCACCGGTCGGCGAGGGCCTCCACGAGGACCATGCCCCGGCCGGTCTCCGCGAGCGGGCCTCAGCAGGGAGGAGTTCGCCGCCACGGTCCGCTTCTCGAAGCACACGGTGGCCTCGGTGGAGCAGGGCCGCCGGATGCCGGACCCGGGCTCCGTGGAGCCTGCGGAGGAGGCGACCGGCCGGGGCGCTTCTGCTTCCGGTACCGGCGCGGCGAGCGCCCGGCACGGGCCTCCATGGCAGACGGGCCCGGCGCACGCATCGCGTGGGCCGGGCCCGTCCGCCGGGTCAGCTGCCGGTCACTCCCCGGCGGCCGCCTTCTTCCTGCGCAGGACGAACATCGCCGCGCCGCCCGCGACCACGAGGGCCACCGCGACACCCGCGATCACCGGGGTCGCGCTGGAGCTGCCGGTGTTCGCCAGGTCGCCCTCGCCGCCCGTCGTGTCCTCGGCGGAGCCGCCGGCCGGGCTGGGGGCCGAGGACGGGGTGTCCCCGTCCGTGCCCGGCGTCTCGGTGCCCGGGGTGCCCTGGGTCTTGCAGTCCAGGACGCCCTGGAAACGCTCCGAGAAGCCGTTCGGGCCCTCGATGGTGATGTCGTACGCCGCGTCCTCGTCGACCGGGACGGTCACCGTCTTGGTCCCGCCCGCCTCGATCGTGTGCTCGGTGCCCGCGAGTTCGAAGGTGAACGGCTTGTCGCCCTCGTTGCTCGCCGTGACGTCGACGCCGCCCTTGGCGCAGTTCTTCTCCGCCGTGACCGAGGGGATGGCGCCCTTGGTGGCCCAGTTCGCGGTCGCGTCGGCCGTGACCGTGGACTCACTGGAGCCGGCGAGGATCTGCGTCTGGCTCTTGCTGGGGCTCGCGAACGCGCGGCCGACCGGGATCTGGGTGGTCGCCTTGACCGTCAGCGAGGCCGAACCGTCGGCCGTCCCCTCGGGAACGTCGAAGAACAGCTCGGTGCCGTCACTGGCGGACGTGACGGCCTTACCGCTCTTGTCGGTCACCTTGACGCCGGCCCCGGCGGCGTCGGCGGAAGCGGCGACGGAGACCTGACCGGCGTCGGTGCGCACGGTCACCGGGCCGAGCGTGCCGCCGGCCTTGCCGGAGACCGCGTTGGGCTCCAGCGTGAGGGAGGTCTTCGGCTCCTTGAGGTTCTGGGCCTCTGCCTCGAGCCAGTCGGCGAGCTTCTCGGCCTGTGCGTCACGGGCCTCGACCTTCGCCCCGTCCGAGAAGCGCCAGATGGCCACCTGGGTACCGGCCGCTGCGGTCTTGGCCGTCAGCCCGCTGGCACCCGACTTCTGGGCCAGCGCCGTCAGGTCGTCGACCTGCGGGTACGAGTTCTGCAGGATCCAGAGGATCTTGCCGGCGTTCTCGTTGGCGCCCAGCGAGGTCTGGGCCCAGGGGGTCTCCAGGTACTTCGCCTTGTTCTGGGTCGGGTTGTGGATGTCGATGCAGTACGTCTCCAGGCGGCCGCTGCCCTCGACGCTCATCTCGAACAGGCCGGCGGCGATGTTCTTGGTCTTGCCGTCGCCGACGTCCAGACGGGCGGAGTCGTACGTCTTCAGCCCGTCGAGGGTGGCGACCGCACCCCCCTGGTGATGGACGTCCCCCTCGTCGGCGGCGGCGTTACCCGCACCGACGAGAAGGCCCATGGTCAGCAGTCCGGCCGTGGCCGCCCCTGCGGCGACACCTCGTCCGGTGACGCGCCGCCTGGTCGTGGCGGACGCGGAATGAAGAGCAAACACAGATTTCCCCTCCGGCGGGACCCGCAACGGGACACGCGAGATGTGTTCACACATGATGCGTGGTGGAAGAGTCACGCCAGTTGTCTCAAGTGCTGGACAAGCACGAGAAGATCTTATGAACCGAAGCACTCCGGGTCTTCGTTCCTGGCGCCGGAGGATCATTCCGAATCGGAACCGTTACTTCCTGCGACCGGAGTGCCCGCATCCATCCAATCTTCACAACCCATCCGATGAGTCTTCCCGCCTCCCGCCCGGCCGGGGAGGGCCCACCGATCCGTGACGGACCGTCATCAACCGTTCACCCGGCGGGTGCCCGCCGCGTACCACGGGCCGGGTTCCCGTGCCCATGTGCCGTACAGGGGACGGCGGTTGGATCCCCGCCGGGAAAGACGGTCACGGCAGTCGAGGGAGACGGCCAGGGCCGGAGCCCACGGCGTCCGGACCGCGGTGCCGGTCCGGCACCTCGCTCATTCCGGCCAGGCCACAGCGGCCGGGTCAGACCGCCTGCGCGGAGGGGGCCGCGCCGTGGGCCGCAGCCGGGGGGTGCGGGTACTCGGCGGTCCGGTTCTGGAAGGAAAGGATCTTGGGGTTGACCACCACTCCGTCGCGGATCTCGACGGCGTTCCTGATCGTGGCGTCGCCGTCCCAGGACGCGGGGCCGCTCATGACCTTGCGCAGATAGGGCAGCAGCGCCTCACTGATCTCCCAGGTGGCCGAGTTCCACAGATAGGACGGGCTGTGGTCCACCCCGTAGTAGTGGCAGCCCGGGCCCACCGTGATCATCGGGTCCTCGAAACTGGTCGGCCGGGCCCATGCGAAGCCCATGCCCTCGTCGCAGGAGACGTCGACGAAAAGGGTCCCGGGCCGGAACAGGGCGAGTTCCTCGGCGGTGACGAACGTCAGAGGCGCGTCGGTGTCCTGCCTCACACAGTTGACGATGATGTCGAACCCGGCCAGATGTTCGGCGAGCGGCACGGGACCCAGTCCGGTGATCACCTCCAGACGGGACGGATCGTCCGCCCGCTCCGCGAAGTGGCCCATCACGACGGACGGCATCGGGGAGGCCACCGCGGCGGCGGCCCGCTGGGTGAGCACCGTGACGTCGGAGACCCCCAGGGCGCCCAGTCCGGTGACCGCCCCGCGTGCCGTGGCGCCGAAGCTGATGACCACAGCCCTCATCCGGCGGCCGTAGCTGCCGGTCACGCCACCGAGTTGCAGGGCGTGCAGCACGGAGGAGTAGCCGGCGAGTTCGTTGTTCTTGTGGAAGACGTGGACGCTGAAGGCGCCCGTGGAGGTCCAGTGGTTCATGGCCTCCCAGGCGATGAGGGTGAGCCGTCGGTCGATGCCGAGCTGGGTCATCCGCTCGTCCTGCACGCAGTGCGGCCACCCCCACAGGACCTGGCCCTCGCGCAGTTGGGCGACGTCCTCGTGCATCGGCTTGGGCAGCAGCAGCACATCGCACTCGGCGAGGAGTTGCCCGCGGGAGCGCAGTCCGCCCACCAGCGGACGCAGCGCTTCGTCACCCACACCGAACCGCTCGCCGTACCCCTCCTCGAGGAAGACCTTCGCGCGTACGTCGGGTGCGATCCGGTCGAGGTGATCGGGATGCAACGGCAGTCGGAACTCGTTCTCCTTGCGGGAGGAGGCCAGAACTCCGAGACTCAGCAGACTCATGTACGTCCTTCTGTTTCGTTGTCGTCGTACGTGGTGCGGCGTGATGCGGCTGCCGGGAGCGCCCGGTCGGGAACGGTCACCCGGGTGCCCGCGAACGCGCTCTCCCGGCGGGAGGGGCGTCCCGCCCGGGGCGTTGACCGACCCGCACGCCCTACGCGCGCCTTCCGGGGAGGCGAGCACCTTCCGCCGGCACGGTGGGGGACCACCACGGCTTCGGAGGCGTGCGCTCCCGGTAGTCGGTGCCGCACGCCGGGCGGTCAGGTCAGGTCCGGTCCGGTCCGGTGAGCAGCTCGGCGGTCGGTTCGAGACGGCCGCCGAGACGCCCGGTGAGCTTCAGAGAGCCCTGTACCGCCGGGCGCGGAAGAGGTTGCGGAAGTCGGCGGGACTGTGCGGGCCAGACGGCATCGCGCGGCTCATTTCCGGCCGGGTTCGTCGTGCGTCGGCCCTTGCCGTTCTTCGGGTGCGACGCCGCGATGGATGACGGCATACGAGGTGCGCCCGGTGACACCACCGTACTCCCTTCCGCACCCGGCCCCGACGGGCTGCCGAGGCGCCGCCCGGTCTCCTGCTCCGTCAGGCCCGGGGTGAACCTGCTCCTGCCGGCCGCGGGACGGACCGCATCCGCCCTGCTCGGGCAGCATGGTGGTAGCCGGTCACCGTCCTCCTCACGGTGATGTCCACCCGGGCCGCGTCTCCACCGGGAGAGGCACGCCGGGCGGTCCGGTCAGCCCGCGTCCAGACCCGCCCGGCCGTGGCTGCCGTCCGGATCGACGGACGGACCTCCGATGTCGGCGGACCGTCCGTCGGTCACGCCCTGGCCGAAGCCACTGCCGGAGAAGCGGATACGGCGTGCCTTGCCGAGCTTCGGGTAGGTGGCGGTCACCCGGGCCTCCACCTCCTGGGTCCGGTCGGAGAGGACCAGTTCGACGCTGCGTCCGTCACGGCCCCGGCCGGGATGTGCGCGCGTGTGCTCCGCCTCCGCCCGCGCCACGGTCTGTGTTGCCTCGACGCGCCGGATGACCTCCCGCATGAATCCGTACATCCACGAGCGCTTGTACGCGCGGGCATCCTCGGAATCGGCCCGGTGGAGCCGTTCCGCGCGGGCCGCCCCGTCGAGCATCTGCAGGCGCAGGCTCGCGAAGAGCACTTCCGTTGCGTGGACATCCGATGCGAAGCCGAACACGTGCGCGCGGTAACCGCGCTGCCGCGAGTGGAGGTGGACCACGGAGCAGCGCATCGCTCTCGCGATCCATCCCAGGAGCGTACTGGTCTCCTTGGCGTACGGAGGGCGCACGGCGATGATGCGGTCGACGGGCAGGACCGGTTCCGCGCGGCCCTCCAGCATCGCCTGCTCGATGCCGTACTTCGCCATCATCTCGGTCGCCTTGCCGAGGTAGGTACGGGCCTCCTCCTCGGTGGCGGCGGGATCCTCGGCCTTGGTGAGCAGCGCCCGGACCTTGCGGAGCAGGTCGCTGGGCAGGCCCTGCATGGCGGGACGGTTCCCGCTCATCCCGCCGTGGGTGTCGTCGCCTGGACTGCCCAGGTCATCGGCGTCGTCGTCCTCGCCGGTCTCCGCGTCCAGGACGGCCTCGGCGAGGTAACCGGGGTCGCCGACCAGGCCGTCCAGGGCCTCGAGAGCCTGGCGGCGCCAGTGTTCCGCGTCCTCCGTGCGGAGCCGGGCTCGAACCGTCCTGAGCAGCCTGAAGCCACCGTCCGGAGTGCTTTCGAGGAATTCGAGCCTGGCGTGCTCCAAGGATCCGAGAACGAGGAGGGCGCCCAGGTCGAAGGCCCGGTCGGGGGCGTACTCGATGCGGACCCCCGGGTCCGGGTACCACTCGCCCTGGTCGGTGGTGGGCCCGCCGAAGAGGTCGACCGGCGGTCCGGGGGCGTCCTCCAGACCGGTGTGCACGTGAATGACGGAGGCCTCGGGCCCGCCCGAGTAGGCGAGGGCCGCCGCCCGCTCCTGCGGGGAGGCCACGATGTGATACCAGACGGGCGTCGAACCCCGCATTCCGTGCCAGGTGCGCACACCCCGGACCCGGTTCCGGGCGGCTTCGGAGAGCACGGAGACGCTCAGGGAGTCGTCGCGGAAGGCTTCCGCGCCCTGCTCCGGCAGACAGTCCACGAAGGCGTCCAGGTACTCGCCGGCGCAGCGGTCCACCGCCCGGCCGCTCGCACGCCACAGGCGCCGCTCGACCGGAGAGAGGGCGTCGACCGTGGGCTGGACGACCACCGACATGTACCTCTTGATGACGGGGGACAACTCCTCGAGGAATGCCCGGACCGGCCCGGAACCGATGGCGTGCTCGGCCGTGCGCCAGACCTCCAGCCGGTCCGCGTACGCCTGCTGCTCGGCCAGCCAGACGAGGTGTCCGGCGTCGCGGAGGTACCCGCCGCGGAGCAGTACGGCGTCGGCGACGGCGCTGGTGGTCCGGGGGTCGGCGATTACGGCCTGGGCCAGCAGCCGGACGGGCTCCGGTTCCCGCCGGAAGAAGGCATCGAGGCCGACCAGTTCCTGCCCGAACCGGGTGCAGGCCGTCTCCGGTGCCGTGTCCGGCAGGGGTACGAAACCACCCCAGCGGGCCGCCCAGTGCTCTGCCGCCGGACCTCCCTCCGCCACGGTGATCTGCCGGTACCAGTGGTCGGACAGCAGGGCGGCCCAGCCCTCGGCATGCCAGGAACGCAGGGCCACGGCCTCGCTCGCGGCGAGTTCGCACCGCAGCGACAACAACAACTCGGGCAGGTCGATCCAGTCGGCCTCGGGGAGCAGCCGCTCCAGCCGGCGGACCGTTTCCTCCATCGGCCGGGCCTGTGCGTCGTCCGCGGCCACCTGTGCCACCACGGCCGCGGCCGGAGTGGCGGGGCCACCGGCCGCGGCCGGCATCATCTTGTACAGGGCCGGACAGGTGTCGTGCAGGAGCACCGCCAGTGCGGCGATCTCCCGCTCGAGCCAGTCACGGCGCTTCGCTCCGAATGCTTCGGCAGCCGCCGTGGTTTCGGCAGGTGTCGTCATCGGTCTTCCCCCATCAGTGTGTTCACAAGCTGCTCCAGTGCGTCGTGCAGTCCCTCGACCGCGACCGGCCGCCCCGTCCGCATGTGGAGGACATGGCGCGTCCCCTCGAGGCCCGGCGCGAGGCTCTGCGCCGAACGGCGTGGGAGCGACCCGCCTCAGCAGACGCCACGGCCCGGCACCGGTCGGCTGGCCCGCCGACCGTGTGATGACGTCAGCGCTTCAAGAAGGCGCTCCGGCGTCCCGACCACGACACGTAGAGTTCCTCCCGTGCCCGCGTGCAGGCCACGAAGAGAAGACACCTCTCGGCCATGAGGTCGGCGTCGTACTGACGCTGATCGGTCTCGGGTGGGGTGAGAGCCTTGGGGTAAGGGACCGCGCCGGCACGCACGTCGAGCACCGCCACGCAGCGAAACTCCAAACCCTTGAAGGCGTGCATCGTGCCGACGGCGACGGCCCGGGACGCGTCGGGGACGTCGTGGCGCAGCTGCCTCACGGGGATCCCCTCCACCCCGAGAACACGCTCGATCGCCTTTCCCTGGCGGGCGAACCTGGTGGCGACCCCGATCTCACCGGGATCGACACCGGCGTCCAGCCACCGCCGGACTCTGGCGACCAGGGCTCGGATCTCCGCATCCGGGCCGTTCGCTTCATGAGTTTCCGGAATCGCACCGTGAAGCGCGGACCGGTAGTGCCTGAGCGCCTCGTCCTCCTCGGCCTCTGCGAGCCCTTCCACGCCGTGGCCGAGAAGCATGCCTGCGGACCACTGCAGGATCTGCTGGGTACTGCGGTAGTTCTTCCGCAGGGTCGTGGACCGGCCCGCCACCGAGATGCCGAGGGACTTCAGGGAGACCTTGGAGTCGTAGATCCGCTGGTTCGGGTCTCCGGCGATGAACAGGTCGTCCGGCCCGTCGGGAACGGCGGCGCGCAGCAGCCTCCACTGGACGGGGTGCAGGTCCTGGGCCTCGTCCACGACGACGTGCCGGTACAGATGCCCGGTCGCCGTCACCAGGTCGGCGGCGAGAGCGGCACGCTGGAGGTAGGTGCAGCGTTTGCCCGCGGCCAGCAGGTCGATGAAGCGTTCGATGGCCTGCCATACCTGCGGTCTGCGGCTGGGGTGCAGACCGCTGCCCCGGCCCCTGCGGCGCGCGGAGGCGTACGCGTCGGCCGAGGAGAGCCCTTGGGCGACGACGACGTGCCGGTACTCCTGGTCGAGGAACTGCGGCGTCCAGGGCAGGTCCTGCTCGTCGATCACCCGCTGCCAGTAGTCGAGTTCCTCGCCGCCGCGGAGGGGCTGGAAGTCACCGCCTCCCGGCCGGGCGACGACCTGATGGGCCAGCGCGTCCACGGTGAGGACGTCCACTCTGTCCCTGAGCCGCGCGTCCGGTACCAGTTGCCGAAGTGACTCCCGCAAGGACGCGGCCAGGACGTTGGTGAACGTGGTGAGCAGGATGCGCTCGTCCGGACCGAGCCGACCTAGCAGGTGTTTGACCCGGTGGAGGGCGACGACCGTCTTGCCCGTGCCCGGACCTCCGCTGACCTGCGCCGGGCCCCAGTACGTGGATCGGTAGGCGACGTTCTGCTGCGAGGGGTGGAGGTAGACCCGCCACGCGGCGAACGGCATGTCCAGCATCGCCTGCAGATCTTCCGTCGCCGTGACCAGCGCCATGCGGGACGGCGTACGGCGGACCGCCTCGTCGAACCCGTCTGCCCCGACCTCCTCGGTCTCGTCCCGGCGGTGGGCGACGAGGTCGCTCCACACTGCCTCCACCGGCCATCCGGTGGCCAGGAACATCAGTACCTCGCACTGGTCGGCGGGGAGGAACGGGGCGAACATCTCCAGTTGGTCGAGGCTGTTGAGTGTGCGGACCCGCCGGAGCGTGTCGTCGTCGACTCCGAGCTTTCTCATGTCTCCATCGGAGACGTCACTGAACAGCGGCGGCTTCTCAGGAATCTCCAGCTCCGCGACTGCCGGCGCCAGTTCCTCCAGAGCTCCGGCGTCCCGGACCTCGACGGCGCGGGTGACGCGGTTGATGCTGGACTTCTGCTTGCTGCCCCAGGCGATGGCCTCGTCGTGCGGCAGGACCTTCAGCAGGACGAAGGTCTCCCCGCTCTCCGGGGCGAGGACGACCCCACGCCAGAAGCCACTGATCCTGATGGTCCGGATGTGTGGGTCGAGTGCGTTCCTGAGCTTCTCGACGTGCAGCCCCTTGTCGGCCAGGAGCTGTGGCAACGACAGCTCCCGGAACTTCCTCCAGGCGTCGACGACGCCCTTCTTCACCGGCTTCTGCAACGTATGGAGCTCGGTCAGAAAACCGATGTCGAGAGCGAGTTGGGGCACAGGACGTTCCTCCGTCTCATGACGTGCGGTGTGGTCGGCCCAGTCGGGTCAGTATGCCGAGGCGCTGTAGTTCGCGAACGTGCTCCGCGGCCCGGCGCGGTGCTGGACCGCCTTGCACCCTCACCGCCGCCTCGAGATTGCGGCGCGCGCCGGAGGCAGTGAGGTTGGCACTGCCGAGCAGGAGCACCCGCCGGTCGGCTATGGCGAGTTTGGCGTGCTGGCGCGCGCCTCGTTCCTCACGCCTGTCCTCGGGCCAGTGCCAGACGCCCACCCCGTCGACAGCCTGGAACGCCTCGGCCGGCTCCGGTCCTCCGAGCAGTCCGCCCGCTCCGGAGAGCGTTTCCACCACGACGTCGACGCGAACGCCGCGGGCGACCGCGTCCGCGAGCGCGGCCCCGAGCGCGGGATAGGGGCGGGCCGAGTAGGTCATCGCGATGCACTCCTCGCGCGCCTCCCGCACCAGTTCGACCAGGGCCTGTGCCATGGCGCGCACGGGTACGTTCTGTGTCCTGGGACCGCTCCACACGGTACCGACCTCGACCTCGTCACGTCGGCCCGTCCAGCCCGCCACGAATCCCCGCAGGTACGCGGCTGCTTCCATCCCGCTGATCCCGGCCTCCGCGGCGGTGTCCCACACGTCGGTGACCGCGGCCTCCGCCTCCGGTACGCGCAGTGCCTGCCGGGTGTACGCGCGGCTGCGGCCGAGAGCGAAACAGCCCGCCAGGTCCTTGGCCCGGACCGGACCGAGAGCGGCGACGGCGTGTGCCGCCGCTGCTTCGAACGCCTGTCGGCTCACTCCACCAGCTCCCTGGGGGTCAAGAGGTCCGCGGGGTCTCCTCCCAGCGGCACCAGGTAGCGGCGGTCCAGATACCGGTTGCCTCGCTCGCAGGTCGTCTCGGAGACGAAGAGGCACGCGTGGCACGCCGCGCCGTGCAGGTAGTCGAACGGTTTCTGCGGTACACGCTCGGCGCACAGCGGATCGGATGAGCAGTGCGCGGCGTCGCCAAGTGCCCTGCGGACGATGCGCTCGAAGTGCCGCTCACCCGCCAGCGTCACGAGGCCTCCGAGCGTGCCTTCCGCGTCGGGGACGGCGGTGTAGATCAGGATGCCGGTTCGCGGGTCGGTGTCGGTGCCGGCGTAGATGCGCTCCCCGAGGCTCGCCGAGCTGTATCCGCACTCCAGAGCGATCGTGCGGATCAGCATGTGGGACAAGGTGTGCAGGGCGATGTACCGGGCGCCGGGCCAGTGGTCCATGGGATGGAAGCCGCCGGGGATACGTCTCGACCGGCGGTTGGTGCGGAACTGGGCGTACGCGTCGCGGTGCGCGTGCATCGTGTCGGACGTCTCCATACGCGCCGCCCAGTCGGCCACCAGTGTGTCCTGCACACGCAGGAAGATGCCCTCACCGCGGACCTCTCCGGCCGGGACCCAGCCACGGGGCCTGGTGCTCAGAGAGACCTGCCGGACGAGTTCCGGGTCCTCCGGGTCGGGTGCGTCGAGCCGGGTGAAGCCGATGAGGGCACGGGCCTCGCGCAGCCGCTCCACTTGCCGGACGTCGGCGAACAGGCCGCGCAGCGGTTCGGGAACGTCGACCTGCTCCAGGGCGAAGTCCTCGGTCGGTCGGGGCAGGACCGCGGAGGTGAGCAACTGCCACTCGGGGGTGAGCAGGTCTTCGCCGTCGGCCGGTGTGCTCTCCGGCTGCTTCCCGGATTGTGCGAGGTGGTGTGCGTTGACCGCGTCGACGACCTCTTGTGCGTCGTGCTCGTTCAGGTACCGGTAGTGCGGTGCCTGGGACATGGCCTGGAAGATCGCCGTGCTGGTGATCATGTTGAGCTCGGCCCAGCGGGACTCGACGAGGGCGCGGAGGTCGTCCTCCTTTCCGGCGGGCAGGGCGAGGGCGGTCAGGGTGATGGGGAACCACTGGTTCGAGGCTCCGGCGACCAGCACGAGGGGGTTCTCGGAGCACCCGTCACCGCCCGCGAAGGTGTCCAGGTGAGGGTGGCGTCCCCGGCAGCGCGGCAGGTGCTGCCGACCGCGTTCTCCCATCGCGTGGCGGATGTTGCGGTGCGCGCCGCAGGGGATGCACTCGATGGTCACGTTGGCGGCCTGGTTGCCGCCGTTGTCCCGCATCCGCATCCGCGGCCGTTCGGCCTTCGGGCACCCTGTGCCGCCGTGGGCGAAGAAGACGTAGGGGAACTCGTCGAGGTGGCCGTCCCTGCACACCAGGGTGAACCGGGCCGCGACGGCGAGCGGTTTGGTGCCGCGGCGCTTGCAGTCGTGCACGAAGCGCGCCTCGTGCGGGGTGCGCGGATTGCGGTTGACCAGTTCGAAGGACCCCGAATCGAGGGCGGCGAGCTCGTTGCAAGCGGTGCAGCGCATCCATTGCGGAAACGGGGTGACGGGCACACCGGTGTGCTGGGCGGCGGGCCCCTGCGGGTTGTTGTCGCCTCCCTCCGCCCAGGGCGGGGAGCGCAGTTCGTCGACGCGATCGGCGCCGTAGAGGCGCAGTCGCCGGTTCACCGCGGCCCGCAGCCGCGGTTCGTCGATGAGGTAGTGCTCACCGGGGAGGCCGGTGTGGTTCCAGGCCTCGAGACCTTTGACTATGACGGAGAAGTTGGGCAGGTCGATCAAGGCGCCGATGCCGCCGGTGAACATCAGATGACTGGGCCGGGCGGCTCCGACCCTGCGGTACTGCCCGCTCATGCCTGCTCCTCCGTGCTCTGCTCGTCGTCGGCGTGTCCCTGGGTCGCGCTGAAGTCCCAGGCGGGGCCGGGGGCCACGGCGTATCTGCCGCCGCCGGGCAGCAGGAGGTTGATCTCGTTCTCCGTCTCACGCATCGACATCGGCACGGTGAGCGGGTCCCAGCGTGATCCGTCGGCGGTGCGGAGCAGCCCGGTGACGACCTCGTCGGCCTTCTTCTCCTGCCGGTAACCGAGGGTGGCGCTGCCGTCGCGGCGCTCTCGCCACTCGTCTTTCAGGGCCAGGATCCGCTCGCTCAGATACCCGCGCGCCCTGCTGCCGGCGACCGCTTCGGCCCGGTCGAGAAGCCGTGCCTCCACCTGACGGGCGATGTCGCCGTCGAGGTCGACGGTCTGCGCGTCCGCGTTGCGCGAGTGTTCGTCCACGGCATGCCGGAGGGCCGCGACATACGTCGGCGTGGTACCCCGGTCGAGCGCGCGGCGGGTGAACGGTGTGACGGACAGCGCCTCGACCTGACGGTAGAAGGTCGCGTGGTAGTGCCGGAAGTCCTCGTAGTGGGCGAGGTCCCTGGGCCTGGACCAGTTGTAGAGGGTGACGACGAGGCCCGGACGTTCCAGAGAACGGCCTACGCGAGACGACGCCTGGATGTACTCGGCGGTGTTCTTCGGCTGCCCCACGACCAGCATCAGACCGAACCGGGAGACGTCCACGCCCACCTGGAGCATGGAGGTGGCGAGTACGGCGTCGACGGCTCTGGGGCCGCCCTCGACGCGCGGCCTGCGCGGGGGCTTGCTGCTCAGGGCGTCGGCGATCTCCCGGGCGATGGCCCTGCGTCGCCTGCTGGTGTCCTTCTCGGGATCGAATCGCCCTTGGAGGCGTTTGAGGGCAGTGCCGATCTGGTTGGAGGAGATGCGCGAGGTGAGTTCCTCGACGTTGAGCATGCCGGACCGGGTGACGATCCGGTCGGCGATTCCGTCGCCCACCCGGCTCGGGTTGCGGCGTACCCGGGTGGTCACGTCGTCGTCCAGGTAGCGGCGCATTCCGGCGAGTTCGCGGGTGGCGTTGAAGTAGCCGACGAGGGTCATGTAGGGGTCGGCGGGTGCCCCGTACCGGTCGAAGAGGTCCTGCCCTGCCCTCAGCAGGATCTCGGCCAGGCGGATCTCGGCGGACTTGAGCCGTGTGCCGTGGGCGCACACGCCGAGGTAGCGCCGCCCGGGGGTGCCCTCGGTCACCGGCACCTGCCGGGAGAAGAACGTGTCCTTGTGGTCGAGCACCTGGGGCGGGAAGACCGCGACGGCCCGGCCGAAGACGCCGCGGACCTGTTCGTCGGCACGTTTGGTGGTGGCGGTGGAGGCGACGATCTTGGGGCCTGCCAGGAGCCTGGCCCCGTCGTTCCGGGTGACCGGCCAGCTGCACAACTGGTCGACGGCCGCTTCGAAGAGTCCCACGGTGGTGCCGAGGGCGCCGGAGATCAGGTGCAGTTCGTCCTGGATGATCAGGTCCGGCGGCCTCAGCCGGTCGGTGGGCCGGGAGCGGACGGCGTCGTGACCGCCCTTGTCCTTGCCACCGCCCTTGGCGTTGTGCCGGCTTCCGCAACCGGTGCGGGTGTCGAGGTCCTCGTGCCGGTGGCCGTGGCGGTCGCACCACTGGGTGGTACGGCCGAAGAGCAGGCCCGCGTAGCCGTTCCAGGGGAGCTGGGCGAGTTTGTCGACGGTGGCGATCAGCATGCTCGGCACGAGGCGGTAGATCTCCTCGTCGACGGTGAGGACCGGCAGTCCTTCCTCCTCCGCCCGTGACCCGAAGAACGCGCGGGAGGCGATCCGGGAGAACGGGCAGGCGTCGGCCGGGCTTTCGCCACGAGGGCAGAAGACGAGGATCCTGCGGCGGTCCTCGTCCGGGACGACATCGCGTTCGGCACGCAGTTCCTCGCCGCACCAGGGGCAGTTGAGGACCTGCATGACGCCGGCGTGGCGCCCGTCGGCGCTCTCCTTCGCCATACCGATCTGGCTCCGGGCCTCGTCGAACCAGTTCGGTGAGACGGTGCCACCGACCCACAGGCCGATCCGGAACGGGGTGGTCCCCCAGCGTGTGGTGTCCTCGCGGCGCAGGTGTTCGGCGGCGCACACCAGGGCGGCGGCGCGCTGGAACTGCTGGGCGGTCAGCAGCCGCAGGGTGTAGCGCATGAGCACCGCGACGCCGTCGTCCCCGCTGCGGGCGTCCGGCCCGGTGCCGATGACCCCCTGGAGGCGGCGCAGGGCGAAGGTGTAGGCCGCGAGGCCGAGGTAGGCCTCCGTCTTGCCTCCACCGGTGGGGAAGAAGAGCAGGTCGACGAGGGCTTCGCGGCCGGTGCCGCGGTGCGGGTGCGCCGGATCGGTGAGGGAGGTGAGGTTGAGCAGGACGAACGCCAGCTGGAAGGGCCGCCACTCGGCCGCCTGCGGTCCGCGTCCTTCGACCTCGGTCCTGGCCGCCTCGTACGTCGGGGCGGTGGTCCCCTCGGAGGAGGTGCGCAGTTCGGTGATGGCCGTGTTGCGCCGCTGCAGGGCCATGGCCCGGTTGGCGAAGCGGAACGCTTCGAGAGCGCGCTCGTCGGCGCGCAGGGTGTCGATGCCGTGCCCGACCCGGTCCGCGATCTCGGCCGCCTTGACGAGGGCCACCTCGGCGGCGTCCCGGAGGTCGGCCGGCAGGTCGGCCGCGCGTGCGCGCTGACCGTGCAGCCAGGCCGCGTAGCCGTCGGCCAGCGGGCGCAGGGCGGCGGCCAGGTCGTCCTGCCGTCCGGGGACGGCGAGTTCCGCCAGTGCGTCCATGGACAGTTCCAGCCCGGTCAGCAGCTCCTGGTCCTTGGCCGAGGGAGCCATGGTGGTGGGCACGTCGTACGTGGGCAGCCAGGTGGTCTCGAGTTTGTGGGCGTTGCGCTGTCCGTCGCGTACGTGAGCGTGCACGGCCACGTTCCGGCCCACGGCGTGACGGAGTTCGTCGCGGTACAGGAGCCGGAGATGCCGGTCCTCGTGGTCCTCGGGGGCCGCGTGCTCGAAGGCCGGGGCCAGCGGGTCGTCGATGGGCAGGAAGACGGGGGCGGTGTCGTCGGGGAAGGCGGTGACCGACAGACGGGTCTGGAAGAGCCAGTTCTGGTCCCGGAGTTCGGCGGAGTCCTCCAGCCCGTTGACCAGGGCGATCTCGACGACCCGCAGGTCGGGCCCGGAGGTGGTGGCACGCCGGCGCACGCGGACGTCGAGGCGGATGTGCGGTTGCCCTTCGGCACCTTCCAGGTAGTACGGCTCGTGGTCCTCCGGCTCGCGGACGCTGATGTCCTCGACATGACGCACCGCCTCCCGGCTCCAGGGACGGCGGACGGTGCCCTCGTCGTCGAGGGTCTCGCTGCGGGCGTAGCGGCCCCAGGCGGCGACGACGCTGAGGGTGCCGATGTCGGCGGGGACGACGAAGGACAGCCCCATCGAGGGCGCCCAGATCCGGCCGGACGCCTGCGGTGTGAGCAGTTCGGGCAGCTCGGCCTCCCGCGCGTCGCCGTCGCCCTCGGGCGCGGCCTCGATGCCCTGGGCCGCCGCACGGGCGGTCTCGTCCGAGTGGGCCGGAGCGGGCCGCGGGCCGAGCATGCCGACCAGGTAGCGGTCGCGAGGGCCGGCGTCGTGGTGCAGCTCCTCCTCTTCGCCGCCCCAGGGGCCGAGGAGGTCGTCGGCGATGAACTTCTGCAGCCCTTCCCGCACCGTGTACGAGGTGCCCTCGTCGAAGTGCTGCTCGACGTCGTCGATCGGGTGCGGAACATCGGTGCTCTGAGCCATGGACGGGCCTCTTCGACGGAGATGGAGCGAGGAGAGCAGCTTTTCATGCATTGACTGAGTTCACAATGCCCGTTCATGAGGTCAGAAGAGGGTGTCGCCTCGGGCGAACAGACCGCTGTCCAGGTCCCACGCGTGCTGTTCCCCCTCGGACTCGGCGACCGCCGCTCCCGCCGACCCCAGGAGGGTGGGCAAGGTGCCGGGGTCCCTCTCTGTCATGGCGTCCAGCTCGGCCATGGCACAGGCCCGCATGGCTTGCCGCAGCGGCCCGGGAATCTCCACCGCGGTCGTCCGCACCATCCGCGTCCGGCCCGTCGCCCAGTCGTGCACGAGGAAACCGAGACGTGCGTGGCCCGTGCGGGCGAGTGCCAGCATCCGGCACAGATCGTGCGCGTCCTCGTCGTCGTAGCCGAATCCCATCTGCAGCAGGTCCTGGTACGACTGCCCGCGCGCCGGGCCGACCAGGAAGGTGGACGGATCGCCCAGGTCCACCTTGAACTCCGCGCCCGCCGCGCTCTGGAAGTCCAGGGCCGCCTCGACCTCCTCCGGTCCGTCGAGTCCGTAGAGCCACCACGACTGCGTGCCGAGCACGCCGGTCCGTCCTCTCCTGCCGTAGGCCTCCCGCAGGCCGGCCACCTCCGCCCCCATCCAGTCCGGCACCTGGGTCTCGGGCCGCTGCGCGGGCGGAAGAAGGGCGTACAGGTGCTCGGACTCCACCGGTACGGCGCCGGGATCGCCCGGCCCGGGTGTCACCGTCAGCGCCCACTGCTCCAGGTAGGAGTCCTCCCGCAGCAGTTCGGGGGTCCCCCGCCGGTCGATCAGGGCACGCTCCACGGCGGTCAGCCTGCTGGTCACGGTCTCCACGGTGAACGCCTGGTAGGTACGTCCGAGTTCGGCGCTACGTGACAGCGCGGCCCGCAGGCCCCCGGGCAGGGGTGAGCCACCGGAGTCGGCGTCGGCGAGGCTCAGCGACGCCTCGGCCAGCGAACTGACGGCGTGACCCAGCGCGTACTGCTCCCAGAGGACGCGCAGATGGTCGGGATCCCCGTAGGGAAAGGGCCGCGCGGTCATGTTCTCCAGCACGCCGCGTACGGCGGAGTTGGTGACCTGGTCGGTGAGGAACAGCGCTGCCGCCCGGTCGTCCGCGTCCCGCGTGAAGTCCGTGAGGGCCCGCCACCCCTCGAAGGGCCTGGGACCGGGGCCGAAGCCGCCCGACCACAGGAGGTCGGAGTCGCACGCCCAGCGCTCCCTCAGTTCCCGGTGCACCGCGGGCCAGCCGGTCCCCACCCGCACCGCCTGCCCGCGCCTGGTGAACCGTTCGGCGAGTTCCGCGGCCCGCCGGGAAGCCCAGTGCTGGAGCAGCGCCAGGCTGAGGTCCGGCAGCTCCCACGCGAGGAACCGGATGTCGTGGAGCTCCGCCAGGGCCGCGTGGTCCAGTGCGCGGATCCCTCGCCACACGTCCTCGACCAGCCCCATCCGCTTGGACAGCGTTCCGCTGTGCGGCCCGAGGACGCGCTGGAGGTCCACCGCGGCCTGCGAGAGCTGCGCGCACGCGACGTCCGCGGCCGCGAGCCGGGCGAGGACGGTCGCGGAGATCAGGGTCCGGTCTCCGAGGTCGTGCGGGATCAGCTCCGCGAGCGGAGGAGAGAAGTGCTGGAGGGCGACCTCCAGCGAGTGTGCGATCCCGTCGAACCAGAGCGCCCGGCGCTCAGCGAACCCCTCCGGCGTCCAGTCGTCCCGCGCGTCCTCGTGCATGCCCGTTGTCGCCCTTCCCCACCCGCGTCCCTCGCCCTACGCGGCCCCACGGCCACTCTAGGCGACGCCGATCATGTTTCTGACGGCCGGTCACTCGAGGTCGAGGTGGTCGGTGAAGATGCCGATGAGGATGCGGCCACCGAGACGCTGGTCGGGCAGGCTGAAGTGGATCCTGTTGCGGTCGGGCTTCTCCTTGCCGTGCCATTCGCAGCGGTAGGTCTCGTTCTCGTGCTCGACGTCACGCTGCTTCATGATCTTCGGCTTGGACTTGGTGTTGGGACTCTCGGGCGACAGGTTGAGTCCGTGGTTGCCGAGCGCGGCCTGTATGGCCCTGGTGTTGCCCGGGTTGGCCGTGTAGGCGTCCCGGAAGTGGTCGTGCACCACACCGAGGACGGCGACGACCCAGTCGCGCATGACGAGGTAGGAGCCGTCGAACTTGTTGAAGGTCAGGGAGTCCGCGAAGACCAGTTCGGGGAAGGCCTCGCGGGCGCGTGCGAAGAAGTCGTGCTCCGTCACGTTCTCCCGGCGGAAGAGCTCTCTGAAGAAGTCGGGAAGCGCGGACGGGTCGCTGAAGAAGTACACGGTTGCCTCGACCGCGGCCGCCGACACCTTCCGCCAGCCGCCCGGGGCTTCGCTCCGGGGGAACACCAGGCATCCGACGGTGCTGCCCTCACCGGTCCGTACCAGGGCGTACCCGAGCGACCAGGCCATCTCCCTGGTCGTTCCGTCCAACTCCACCTCGCCGGGTAATCCCGGCAGATCCATGTCCCAGATCGGGCAGCGGTCCATCAGGCTCTGCATCCGCAGCCGCGCGTCCCGCCCCGCCTTCGGCGGTGCGCCCTCGTAGAGCACCTGGTACAGCTGTTGCCCGTCCGCACACTCGGTCTCGGCCCACCAGGGCGACACCGCGACCGGACGGGTCGTGCCTAACTCGGCGAGCGCGTCGCTGAAGTCGTCGAGCGCGTCGGTCAGCTGCTCCTCCGTGAGCCCCCGGAAGTCGAAGGACGACTCGTCCACGACGAACCGGTACGGCTCACCTCCCCCTGCGCCTGGCACGGGCCAGCCTCCCGAGGTCGTGCTCGATCTGGTCGAAGAAGCCCTTGGGCCACTCGGTCAGCTCACCGCTCGCGTGGAAGTCGATCGGGACGGTGCCGACCTCTTCGTCGCCGAAGTAGTGGATGACGCCCGCCTCGGGGTCGAGCACCCGGTCGTCCGCCACCGCGAGGCGTGCGCCGTTGAGGACATGGTCACTGTGGGTCTCCACGACGACCTGGACGCCGCTGCCCGCGACCCGGGCCAGGAAGCGGCCGAGCTTGGACTGTCCGCCGGGGTGCAGATGGGCTTCCGGGTTCTCGACGATCAGCAGATCGCCGGGGCGGGTCAGGAGTCCGGCGACGATGACCGGAAGGGCGTACGAGAATCCGAAGCCCATGTTGGCCGGCCGGATCGCCTCACTGAGCAGGCCCGGTTCCTGGAACCGGATGGTGCTCGCGGTGATGCCCGGCGGCCACTGGGCGTTGATCTTTATCGGGCGGATGATGTCGGACGCCCAGGTCTCCACCTGGGTCCGCAACGTGGTCACGCCATGGGTGGCCTCCGTGCTCGGGTGCTGGAGCTCCTCGCGCACGGACCGGGTCTCGTTGAGGGCCAGCACCTGCGCCGTGTACTCACCCTGGACGCCCACGCCGATGAGGTCGGGGTGCTCGGCGGAGACTCCGAGCTGGTCGCGCGGCCCGAGGCGTTCGGCGCACAGATAGGTGAATCCGCAGCCGCGCAGGGACAGCTCGGGCGGACCGTCGGGCGTGCCCTTCGGGACCCGCAGGTACAGGGCCTGCTCGTCCGGCACGTGAAGGCGGTAGGTGACCGCCCGGCCGGCTGTGTCGCTCTCGAGCCCGATCTCGATGCATGAGTCGGGGGCATCGGGATGCAGGACCTCGGACGCCTCGCCGAGCGCCAGGCCGTACGGCCCGTTGAGCTGGACGACGCCGCCGCCCCCACCGGGCGCCTCGGCGAGCTGACGGGCGAGCAGCAGCGCCTGGATGGTGGTGCTCTTACCGGTTCCGTTGAGGCCGGTGAGGATCGTCAGGGGACGCAGCGCGAACGACGCGTCGGTGAAGCGCTTGAAGTTGCGGACGCGTAATGAGGTGATCACTTGCCTGCCTCTGCGGCCTTGGCCGCTTCCTCGAACCGGTATTTCACGCGGCGCAGCCCGCCGGTCGACGCGGTGATGGCTTCCAGGTAGGTGTAGTCAGCGGTCATGAGCCTGCGGGCGGCCTCGACGATCGCGTCGCGCCGCTGCTCCAGGTCCTCCGGCGCATAGCGGGCGAGAACGATCGACCACGTCTCGAACAGCGCGCGGTTGATGGGGTTCTTGCCGTTGATCCCCATGGGCCATTTACGGAACGCGTACTCGCCGAACAGCAGCCGGGCGTTCTTCATCGCCCGGTCGAAGTCGGCCATCAGCCGCTCCGCGCGCTCGGTGGGTACGGCCCGATCGTCGTCCAGCAGGGTCGTCGTGTGCTGGAGGAAGGGGTCCATGGCGGAGTACTTGGCGTATCCGTCCACCCCGAGCAGCCAGAACCCGGCGAACCTCAGCGCCATCTCGCGGTCGTTCATACGAATGTGGTTGCGCCAGTTCGTCGCCCGGTTGAACTCGTCGGTCGACGTCATGCGCTTGAGGATGTCCCGGCTGCGCTTGTTGCTCATGCAGTGGCGGATCTCCTGCGCGTTCAGCGGCGTGCCGCCGGTGTTGATGCGCTTGAAGATGTCGTACATGACGTCCGGCGGCGTGGTCGGGTCGATGACGTGCGCCATGATCTGGGCGTTGTTGATCCGGCGCTTCCACGGAGCGGGCAGGTCCTCGAAGCGGGCCCCCTCCACCACCGTCGTGAGGTACTCCACGCCCTTGAGGGCGAAGCCGGACTTCTCGCCGCCGCGCACGAAGTCGTAAATGGTCGACAGCCGCTGCAGTCCGTCGACGACGCGCATGGCGCCGTCGGCGTCCTCGGCGAAGTAGAAGGCGGGCAACGGGATCTGGAGCAGCACCGACTCGATCAGGCGTGACTTCTGCCCCAGCTTCCACACCCGGCCGCGCTGGAAGTCCGGCGCGAGCTCCAGCGTCCCGTCCTCGATCATGTCGAGGGCGTTGCGCAGCGAGAACTGCTTACTGTTGACCCTGATCTGTTCCGGTTTCCAGGGCCGGTCGATCTCGGGCGGCGAGGTGTCGCTCTCGCTCTCCTCCTCGACGTCCAGGCCGCCTTCGACGGAGTACTCCTCCTTGATCTGCGACAGGTCTGTGGTCTCCGGGCTCGTCATGGAAGTGATCGTAACCGGCGGGGCGCGCCGTTGTGAGGGTCCCGCTCAGAAGCGGAAGCCGAAGAGCCCGCCGTCGTCGTACCGGTCGTCGAGCCGCACGCTCAACAGGTGCGGCGAGGCGTCGAAGCCCAGGTGCTCCGCCTTCTGGAGGTCGTCGGAGTTGAGGGTGGCGATGTACTGCATGTCTTCGCGTTCCGTCACCTCGGCGGCCAGCTCCAGGGCTCTGCGCACCTGGCGGGCGTCGACGCCGTCGAAGAGGTGGCTGTCGTGCACCAGGAAGTCGGGTCCGCGGCCGTGCCGGTGCGCGACCACCGCGGTGGTGAGGTCGAAACAGAAGATCACCATGTTGCCGATGCCGCGGCTGTCGTCGCTGTCCACATGCGGAACGATCTTGAGGCTGCTGGGGCCCGCGTCGAACTCCAGGTAGGCCAGACGGCCGGGTTCGTAGAGCCGTTGTGCGAACTCGGAGAAGAGCACGGTGGCCTCGTCGGTCTGCCGGACGCGTTCGTCCAGGTCGCCCTTCAGCGCGGTTTGGAGCTGGAGACGCTTCGCCTTGATCTCCAGTGCGCCGGCTTCCAGCGTCTGCGCCGCCTCGTAGCGGTGCCGCAGCGCCTCGACGAACGCCTGCTTCTGTGCGAGAGCCTGCTGCAGGGCGGTCAGAGCCTCCAGGGCTCCGCCCTCGTTGAGCGTGTGCAGCACTCGCTCCAGTTCGAGGCCCAGTGTCTGCCGCTCGACGGCCCGCTGTGCGAGCCGCGCCTCGATCGCCTGGATCTCCTCCGCGAGATAGCGCCTGCGGTTACGGACGATCGACTCGTGGAAGCCCTTGACGTCGGTGAACCGCCGCTTGACCTGATCACCGAGGAGGATTCCCAGCTCACGGTAGACGGGCTCGAGGTAGCGCACATCGTGGTCGGTCGCCTCCGCCACGGCGGCCTTGAGGTCGGACAGATTGCGCCGGTCGACGGCGTCCTGGGCATTGGCCGAACGGATCCCGCGGTCGATGTCGTCGGCCCGGCGCTTGAGCTCCTCGTACTGCGGCACGACGCGGAAGGCCTTGACCTGTTCCTCCAGGCGCCGCACCTCCTCCTCGGCGATGGTGATCTGGCCCCGGAGCTCGGACGTGCTGCCGACGATCCGCCCCCACACAGGGTCGTTGACGGCCTGCCGCAGCTGACGCCGGGTCGCCTCGCGCGCGGAGATCTCGCGGTACCCGGCGGCCAGCTTCCAGTCCAGCCCGAGGAGGTACGCGAGGTTGGCCGCGGCGTCCGCCTCCGGCTGCTGGCCGTTGGTGCGGGTCGGCGTGTTGAAGGCGTGGCTGGAGACGCGCCGGATCAGGAAGGACAGCATCGTGCGGCCGCTGAGCCCCTTTTGCTCGCCCCGCAGGCCGAACAGGTTCTCCTCGATGAGTCTCGTCCACTCGACGGTGGCGATCTCGACCGGCCCGCCGACGGAGAAGATGGCGTCGGTGTCCGGCTCGGGCCGCTGGTCCAGTAGTACGGTCTCCGGCCGCACCCCGCGACGCCGCACGGTGAGCCGGCCGCCGTCGGCCCCGGGCCAGTCGAGCTCCAGGCCGAAGAAGATCTCCCGCAACTGCTTGCGGGTGGCCACATGCTTCTTGTCGGCCCGTGCCCCGAGCAGGAAGTGCAGCAGCTCCACCATGCTGGACTTGCCGGTGCCGTTGCGGCTGTCCTTGTCGCTGGAGTCCGCGGCGGTCTCGGCGACGAGGAGGTTGAGGCCAGGGCCGAAGTCGAGGCTGCGGAACCGCGGGTCGTCGGCGGTCAGTCGGCGCAGCATCAGGGCCTCCGGGGCATCAGCAGATCGTCACGGAGTTCAACAGCGCCGAGGGCGTGCAGGACATCCAGCGCGAGCACGAACCATCCGAAGGAGACCGGAGAGCGATGGCCGAGGGCGAGGCGGCGGTCCTTGAGCCGCGCCCAGGCCTGGCTGACGGTGAGCGGTCCGTCGAGTTCCTGGAGGATCTGGGCGCCCACGGTGAGCAGCGCGCGGTCGGGGCTGATGCCCTTGGTCGGGGTGAGCATGTCAGTTCGCTCCCGATATCCGCAGCGCGTCGCCGGACGTCCAGCCGTCCGGCGGGTTGTCGAAAACATGGCAGCGCTCGAAGAAGTAGGCAAGCACCACCCAGCCGGCTTTGAGCTGTGCCAGATGCTGGAGGCGGTTTCCGTGGATGTAGAGCTGGAGGTCGAGCAGTACGTCTGCGGGGTCGGTGTGCCGCGCCCGCGAGGCCCGGTACTCGCCGGTGAAACCCGCGGCTACCTCGTCCTCCTCGAAGGGGTCGTTCAGGCCCGCGTAGTACTCCGCGACCAGCCAGGTGTGTCCCATCCCGGTGATGAGCTCGTCCCTCTCGTCACCGATCACCCCATTGAAGTCGATCTTCTGCTCGTTGACCGGGTCGAGGGCCATCAGGGGGTTGGCGGTCCGGCGGCGCTCCTTGAGGTTGTCGAGCAGCCGGGCGACCTCGTTCTCCATGCTGATACCGAAGACCTGTGCCTCGATCGGTATGTCGCAGCCGAGCAGGTCCTCCACGACTTCCCGGGGGTGCGGTAATAATTCCGCCCACAGCCTCCTCGGGCCGATCTGCTCGAACCCGATACCGGGGTGGTCGTTGCGCGCCTCGGCCAGGCAGGTGGCCAGCTCGGGGTGGACACCGTGCGGGTCGTTGTGGACGAAGACGAACGTGCTGAACTGCCCCGGTCGCTGGCGGAGCGCCGACTCCAGGTCCTTGCGGAACTTCTTGCGGATGTCGGCAGCGTTGAAGGCGTAGGGCGCGTAGCAGGCGTACAGCTTCTCGGCATGCAGGCTGAGTCCGTCGGAGCCCTGGTCGCCGAGCCAGCCGTAGGTGCGGACGTCGACGAAGTCCGGATGGCTGACGCACATCAGGTTGTGGAAGAACGTCTCGAACGACTCGCCGTGCAGGTCGGCCAGTTTCTCCCGGAACTTTAATTTGGCGTACGCCCGCTGCGCACCACTGTCCATGATCCCCCACCCCTCGTGCACTGCCCCTGGCCACCGTACGGACCGCCCTTACCGACGACGCTGTCCGCACCCTTCCCTGCCGGGCCGCGCCCTCTTCCTACCTACCCACGCCGCACTGCGGTCAGAGGTCCGTCAGACGCACGCCATCCTCCGTGCACCACACGCGCATCCCGCTCTGCTGGTTGCCAGCGATGACCGCGGCGGCCCGGGACGGTGTACCGAAGACCCGCAGACCTTCGACCTTCAGGTTTCCGTTGCCCAACACCTCGGCCCGGTACTCCCGCCGGAGGTTGCGACGGTGCCACACCAGCCGCTGACCGGCCTTCAGACGGCCGTCCTCAAGGAAGTCGGCGAGCCCGTACTGCGGAAACCCCACCTCGCCCTGATCATCGGCCTCCGGATCGGCAGATGTGCCGCCGGAGGCCGGGAGGTCGAGCTTGAGAAGCTTACGTAGAGCCGAGTTGGGTGTGTCCACGAGAGGCTCGGCGAGCGCCTGAAGCGCCTCGAACACCTCGTCGTCGATCCGGATCGTGCGCGTCACACCGCTCCCCCTGTCGGCACCTGCAACATCGTGACAGTCGAAAGCGTAATGGTAAGTGCGGTGCTCGGTATCGAGAATGGCGATTTCAGGCCAGAGTCAGGGCGAGCTCCGCCCAGACAGTTTTGATCACGGGATCGTCGGCCGTCCAGCCCCAGTCGGCCGCGAGGGCCTCCACGAGCAGCAGGCCCCGTCCGCCCTCCGCCTGGGGAGGCGGAGTACTGAGGGTGCCGGGGCCCGGCGGCAGCCGGTCGGGGCGGGTGTCGGACACGGTGATGCGGAGTCGGCCGGTTGTGGGCACGAGCGCCAGGGTGAGACGGAAGTCCCGGCCCGGGGTGCGGCCGTGGGCGATCGCGTTGGCGGCGAGTTCCGCCGTGACGGCGCCGGCGTCCTCAATGACGGGCGCTGCGTGCGGGACGCCCCAGCCGAGGAGTTGGCTCACTACGAGGCGACGGGCGAGGCGGGCTCCGCGTGTGGTGGGGCTGAGCAGCACGGTGAACGGATGGACGGGGGTGACGGTTTCTACATTCACAGGGTGACCGTCTCGTCACTCTGCATAACTGAACAGGGAAGTTCGGCGTACCCGGGCTCGCTGTACGGGTCGCGTACGGGCTTGTACGGGTCCGGTCGCGTGTCCCGGGGCGGGCGGGCCGGGTTGGTTGGGGCAACTCGCAGATGTGGGGACGGTGGTGTGAATGGCAGCCCGCCAGCAGAAGAAGCCGTGCGGCAACAACAACGACGACAAGCCGGCGATCTGGGCCGGTTACGGCAAACTGGTCAGGCTCTTCCGCGATAAGGCGGGGCTCACGCAGCAGGCACTGGCCGATGCCGTGCAGTACTCGTACGAGCAGGTCGCCTCCATCGAGCAGGGCCGCCGCCCGGCGAAGGCGGCGTTCACGGAGGCGGCGGAGAGGGTGTTGGGGGCGGGTGGGGTGCTGGCCACCCTCCAGGACGAGGTGGAGCGAGCCAAACTCCCCTCCTTCTTCCAGGACTTCGCACTCATCGAGACGGAGGCGGTCAGCCGCTTCTCGTACGACCCGCTGCTGGTTCCGGGGCTGCTTCAGACGGAGGAGTACGCCCGGGAGCTGTTCGCCGGGCACTGCCCGCAGCTCAGCGAGGAGACGGCCGAACAGCATGTGGAGGCGCGGCTCAACCGGCAGAAGCTGTTGACACGTACTCCGGTGGCTGAGCTGAGCTTCGTCATCGGAGAGGCGGCGTTGCGGAATCCGCTGGGGAGCGCGACGGTGATGCGTGAGCAACTCCAACACCTGCTCCAGCAGGGACAACTGCGCAACGTGGAAGTGCAGGTCATGCCCACGGTTCGGGGCTTCCACCCTGGGCTGAACGGACCGATGGTCGTGCTGGAGACGTTGGAGCACAGGCAGGTGGGGTATTTCGAGTCGCAGGGAGTCGGGCTGGTGATCTCCGATGCCGCAAAGGTAAGTTCGCTCGGGCTTCGGTATGGCAAGCTGCGGTCGCAGGCCCTCAACACCGAGGAGTCGGCGCGACTCATCGAGCGGATCGCAGGAGAGCTATGACCACCGCACACTCAGGCACCGCCACACACCTGTGCTGGCGGAAGAGCAGCTACAGCGGGTCCGACGGCGGGGACTGCGTCGAGGTCGCCACGGCGTCCGCGACCGTGCACGTCCGGGACTCCAAGAACCGCGCCTTGCCTTCGATCAGCGTGGGTGCGGAGCAGTGGGCCGCGTTTATGGGGTTCGCAGCTGACCAGTAGGCGGAAGAAGGGGCAACATCATCCCTTTCCGTTGCCCTCCTTCGCCCAGGTGATGTGCCGGATCAGTGCGTCGGCGTAGTACTGGGCCGGCTTGCTGTCCGGTGCCCCGTTCACGCGCCCTGACTGGCTGCCGCCCACTCTCACCTTGCGCTCCCACTCCTCCGCCTGAGCGACGATCCGACGCAGACCTCGCCCCTTCGCCCCCTTGACCTCGGGAAGGACCTCCTTCGCGTGGATCAGAAGCGCGCGGACATGGGAAATCGTGGCCTTGCCAGTGCCCTTGCCCGCCTTCCCGGCCACCGCTGGGAAGGGCAGGCGGGGAGGTGCCTCGCGCTGTGGTGATCCGTACCGCGCGAAAGCGCGGATCCTCTCCTGAGCGCACCAGCGCCTGAGCGGATCGCCGTGCTCGGCTCGGCCGAGGCCGAGTTCCTCCAGGACCTCGGGAAGATACGGCAACGGTGCCCCGCCGGGCTGCCGGACGAGGACCGTCAGATACGGGTGTCCTCTGCCCGGCATCAGGTCAGCCTTCACCAGCAGCTCGATGCGGTCGGCGGTGGACAGTCGGTCCAGGTCGAGCCCGGCCACAGGAGCCAGTCTCTGCCAGGTCGTCGTCACGCGACGGCCCGCCTCCAAGAGAAGTGCTTCCCGGACTCGGGCCGCGGCGTCCCGAAGCTCGTCCGCCACGACGAGCGGCACCACGGTGACTGGTTCCGGGTCCGGCACAGTGGGTTCCGGCGCCGGTACGACGGGCGTCTCGGATGGTTCAGGCACCTCTGTCACTACAGGCACAGGTGACCACAGTCCCGTTCGCTGGGCTTCGTGCGCGTCGAGACGTATGAACTTGTCCCCCTGGAGTGCCCATTGGGCGCCCGTGGTCGTGTCCGGCTCAGTGACAAGCAGGCGTACCGAGCCGGTGAACCGGAAGACGTTACCGGTGGCAGGAGGTGGTACGTCGTCGGGCAGTGAGAGCAAGGCCTTGACCATGCGGCTCTCGGATGGCTTCACATCGGCGAGGACGAGGTAACGGCCGTCTTGGGAAAGGTGGTCCGGGGCATCGGTGACTGGTTCCTGGGACGACACGGCGAACGTCGGTCCGCCAACGACAAGGAAGCCCGCCGGCTTGGGCTTGGGGCGGCTGAGCCGGATGGGCTCGACCGCGGGGGTCAGCAGGCCGCCGGGAGCAAGGGTGCAATCCTCCAGCGGGGTCCAGTCGATGCGGCGGTCCGTGCCTTCCGCGCCGATGTGGACTCGCCGCTCGGCGCCGTCGGTCTCGCAGCGCACGCGCAGGCAGTAGCCGTGACGGCCCAGCATCTCGCGGGTGAGGGGGCTGTCGTGGGCGAAGACCCAGTCGACGGTGTCGACGTCCTCGCCGAGTTCTTCGTCGGCCCGCTGCCAGGCCTGGAAGTCGAGTCCACGGGAGAGGTGGAAGCGGATGCGCTGGCGGGTGCCGGGGATGTGGATGTCCAGGGCATCGCCGGGACCGCTGCCGAGGTTGCGGAGCTGGGCGCGGCTGGGCAGCTGTTGCTTGTCGAGCCAGCGGGTGACGCCGTGCTTGATGAAGAGGTGGTCGGCGCTGTCCTCGCCGTTGCGTGTGCGGAGGCAGACGGGGCGGGAGCCGTCGGGGTCGGGGTGGTGGGCGAAGTGGCAGACCCGGCCGTCACGGCAGAGCCGGTCGGCGAGCTGGCGTCCGCAGCCGCCCAGTTGGACGCCGCACCAGTAGCTGTACCGGGGATGCCGACGACGGTGAACGGCGAGATCGTCGGGGTCCGTGGGGAGAATGATCGGCTGCTCGGAGTTCTTGTGGCCGATCACGGCGGTCTGGACGAGCCGCGTGTCCTGCGAGAACGAGACCATGGGCGGTGGCTCCCGATCCAACGACGGGTGGGTTCGATTGTGGGGCGTGGCGGCACCGCTTGTTGAGCGGTGCCACCACGGGTGTGTCAGGGGTAGCTCAGAACAGGGCATTCTCCGGGGGGAAGAGCCCGTCGTCATCGAAATCCTTACCCGTCGCCTTGCCGGCCAGCCGCTCGGCCTTCTTCCGCCGCGCCTCGGCGGAAGGGGGCGGCATGTCCGGATGCTTCTTCGGCTTCTTGTGGAACCCGAGGTAGACCTCGTCGGCGTAGGCCTGGTGGTTCAACTCGCGGAGACGGTCCAGAATCTCGGTCCGGACGACAAGACCGATGGTGTAGCGGGTTCCCTGATCGGTTTCATGAAACCCGTGATCGAGCCCTCCCTCGGCTTCGAGAAGGTCATCCCAGCCGTAGGCCTTCACGGTGGCGATGTCAATCTCTCGGTGAATGGACCGAAGCTCTTCGATCGCAGGATCTCTACAAGATGAGCTATGAAAGAGGTTGTACGTATCCGTCAGGCCAAGATTCCGACGCGACATAAACGATCCTCGGGCCTCTTCTACCCGGAGCCCAGCGCAAAAGAGCTCATCCGTCAGACATGCCCTTACGAAGGTTTCGAAGCAGCGCTCGGGAGCATACGTCACAGATGCGGCAACCCCGTGTGACGTCTTATTGAGATCAGCCCACCAGTAGTGAACCGAACTCGTCAATAGAGCAAGAAATGCAGGCGAATCCTCAACGAAGACAACAAGCTTTTCATGAAATACCTGACGGCAGTCCACTCTCACTGGAATCAGTGTATCACTGACCCGAGCCATTACCACACATTGCTCAAGCTCTCCATTCAGGATCGCCGCTCTCAGCTCTACAGCTGGCCTTGTGAACCGCCACCAAATCTCACGTCTACTACGATCGCTATTCTGAGCACGCTTCGGCTTTACCTCACGAACGACCTTGTCATAAGCCTTTGGATAATCTCGCGCCCTCACCTCATCCCAATCATGGAAATCAATAACCCAGCGAGCCGCTTTATGCCTAGGGTCAGAATTGACGTCTTGACCACTGACATACGGGAAAAGAACATCTTCATATAGAGGATCTTCGGAAATCCAAGACTTCGCCATATCCTCGCTCAGAGTGAACCCGAGACCCAATACATTGGACCCCTGAAATGAGAATCCGGAGTTACCGTCAAGCGGCTCCACCCATGCCGAAACCCTCGATTTGGGATTCAGGGAAGCCGTGATTCCCGATTTCACTGGCATGCCGTTAAGGACGGCTGAAACGCCGACAGGGATCTTCTCCTTACTGGTCCAAACCGCACAGAAAGACAAGGATGCCGACTTCGATGGCCACTTACAGCTCTTGATGGCTTGCCTAATCTCGACGCCGCTCCGGACTAGTTGCTCCAAACCGATTTCGCGACTGTCCCCCTGAGCAAGTTTGTCCGTCGCAATCAAACCAGTCTGCCCACCATCACATGCGAGCTGGTGAGCACGCAGCTCAAAGTAGGCCACAAAATCAGCTTGCCCTCGCTGCCCGTGGGCAAGCCCATCAATCAGATACTCGCGATATGCATCCCCCATTGCTTTCGCGATCTTCTGGCTGCCAAGGAACGGCGGATTTCCCACCACCGCATCGAACCCGCCCCCCTCAAACACCTCCGGAAACACCAGTGGCCAATGCACCGGCTCCCGCACGAACCCGTCGTCCGGTTGGTCCGTCACCAGCCACTCCAACGCCCGGTCCCGCGCCGCCTGCACCGCCGGGTCCGTGTCGCGGACGTTCTCCCCCGCCGCGTCGCCCGCGAGATTCGCCGCCTCCGAGAAGGTGCGGGAGCGCACCGCGTCGCTGCCGCCGGCCGAGGCGAGACCCGCGCCCGCGACCAGGTCGCCGATGAGTTCCAGCCGGGCCGCGCGCTGACGGGCCCGGCGCAGGGCTGAGCGCTTGCGCTCCAGGCCGTCGATGTCGTCGCCGTTTATCGCCGCGATTGCCCGGCGTTCCGCCGCCACCTGCGCGACCCGGCGCCGCGCACCCTCCGTCCAGTCGAAGAGGGCACCGGTGTGGAGTCGGCGGCCTTCCTTCGGGTCGAGGTGAACGGTCTCCAGCTGCTCCAGGTTGGCGATACCCAGCAGTGCGTCGCCCGCCACCAGGCGGTCGTCGAGGAAGGTGAACGGCCGCTCGGGGTCCATGGAGACCAGCCACAGCGACAGCTTGGCCATCTCCACCGCGAGCGGGTTGATGTCCGCGCCGTACAGGCAGTGCTCGATGATCTCGCGGCGGGCGCGGATCACCAGCGGGTCCGCCTCGGCGTCCACGGCCGTCACCGCGTCCACGGCGGTCGCCGCCCGCGTCGCGCGGTAGGCCGCGTGCTCGGCGTCGTCCCGTTCCGCCCGCGCCTCGATCAGCCGGTCCGCGAGGTAGCGGCACGCGGCGACGAGGAAGGCGGCCGAGCCCATCGCGATGTCCGCGACCTTCAGCCCCAGGATCTCCTCGGGCGACTTGAGCTTCCACTTCTTCTTGTCGCCGGTCTGGAGCGGCCCCGGCTCGTACACCAGCGGCTCGAGCGCCCCTTCCACGACCTCCTCCGCCAGCGACCGGGGCGTGTAGTGGGTGCCGGTGTTCTTGCGGAGGGCGGACTCGGTGACGTACAGGGCGCCCGCGTTGATGATGGTCGGGTAGCCGCGCAGGTCGGCACGGATCAGGCCGTAGAACGGCAGCAGCCGCTGGGTGAGGTCGCGGTCGCGGCAGGCAGCGAAGAGCTGGAGTTCGGCGTCCCTGCGCTCGCCCTCCCCCAGCGGGGCCAGTGCCTTCTCGGTCGCGTTCACCGTGCCGATGCCGGGCTTGGGGTCCTTGAACGCCTCCACCACGGCCTTGGCCAGGCCCTTGAGGTCCGGCTCCTTGCCGGCTACCGCCCGCGCGCCGACGCCGAACGGGGCGGCCAGGCGCTCCAGTTCGTCGAGGGCGACCTCGTTCTCCTTGCCTAGGGGGCCGATCAGGCCCACCGTGGTGTCGTCGGCGCGCCGGCCGTCGTAGGAGAGCAGGCCCTCGTACACGTAGCCGATCTGTTCGACGTCCAGGGCGCGGAAGGTGAGCTTGCGGCGTTCCCCGGTCCGCTTCGACGGCCGCTGGGCGTCGGCGGCCAGCTGGCGAGCGGACTTGGCGCGCTTGTCGCCGCCGATGGTGACGTACTGGACGGAAGCCAGCATGTGCAGCACGGTGCGGTCGTCGATGGGCAGCAACGGGAGCGGGGTGCCGTCGCCGTCGGGGGCGGGCATGCCCTCCAGCCACCAGTACGTCATCGGGTCGAAGATCGAGCCGTCGTAGGCGGGGAGCTGGAGTTCGGGGTGTTCCACTCCCCCGTACACGGCGTGGAAGAGGGCGATCAGCCGGTGCCAGGCGGCGTGGCTGTAGTCGAGGGAGCTCTCGCCCTGCGCGTCGGCCTGGGCCTCCAGTTCGGCGCAGAGGCGTCCGGCCGAGTAGGAGGTGGCGTAGACCTCGTTGTCGGCGGGGAGCAGTCCGCGTTCCTCGGCGAAGAGGAGGAAGACGACACGCATCATCACCGCGACCGAGCCCCGGTAGACCTGGGCGGCGGTGACGCCCTGGGCGTGCAGTCCGGGTGCGCCGCGTTCCATGGCGCGGGTGTCGGCGCGGCCGACGGCGTCGACGAGGAGTTCGACGGCCTGGCGGACCTGGACGCCGAGGGCGTCGGTGACGTCCTCCTGGTTGTCGAGGCTCTTCTTCAGCAGCGGGACGAGGGTCTCCTCCTCGGGGACGGAGAAGAAGCGGGAGCGGCGCAGCAGGGAGACCCAGGCGCGGACGACGTCGCGTTCGGCGGCGGTGTTCCAGTCGACGGTGTCGAAGACTGCGGTGGTCGTGACGCCGCCGACGGGTGCCCAGACCAGGCACCACCAGCGGCCGTCGGTGACGATGCCGAGCGGGATGTGGTGGTGGCGCAGCAGGCGGGCCAGGCGGTCGGCGGGGGTGGCGGACCAGGTGGTGCCGTCGGTGTCCTTGAGGCGGGCGGTGGGGCGGGTGCCGGGAGGCAGGACGGTGCCGAGGATCCGGGTGCGCTTGGCGGCGGCCGGGACGCCGGGTTCGGCGGTCAGGTCGGTGCCGGGTTCGACGAGAGCGAAGTCGGGCCGCAGTTCGGTGTCGTGGTCGGGGACGGGCAGGGTGAACAGGTCCAGTGCCGCGTCACCCGCGTCGGTGCCCCGGGTGACGAGGGCGTCGCCCCACTCCAGCAGGTCGCCGAGGAGGTGGGCGATCCACTCGTCGCGGCCGCCGTTCCGGTCCTTCTGCCAGGCGGCGTGCCGGCGTGCCAGGCGTTCGCGCTGCGGCTTGTCGAGCGCGTCGAGCTGCGGCCAGGCGGCGAGCAGCACCGGCAGGGTGAGGAAGGGGCCGGAGACGTCGACGAGGTTCAGCCAGTCCAGGTGCTGCCTGCGGCCGTCGTTGGCGTGGGCGATGGCGGCGGCGACACCGCGGTTGCGGCCATTCGCCGTGGCGGGGCGGGGGCTCATCGGACGGCCTCCTTGCGGGGGATGACGAAGACGACGGCGACGGGGAAGAGGTGGTCGCGGGGATCCTGGTAGCGGGCCGCGACGGCGGCGAGTTCGCGGTCGCGTTCGGCGGGGAGGTTCTCCACACGGCGCTGCCAGCGGTCCCGGTCCTCCTGGTACTGGCGGTGTTCGACGGTGGTCAGTTCGCGGGTGCCGAACATGGCCATCTGCTCGCCCTCGCCGTCGCCCTCCTCGCGGAGTTTGGCGCGCAGGGTGTTCTCGAAGCGCTCGAAGGTGTGCCGGACGCGGCGCTTCTCGTCCTCCTGGCGCTGTTCAAGGGCACCCAGGAGGCCGTCGCGGCGGTCCTTGGCGCGGGCGCGCAGCGATTCGTAGAGGGGCTGCTGGAGGCGGCGGGACCAGGCGTCGGCCAGCGGCCCGCGCAGGTGGTCGGCGGCCGGGCGGCCTTCGGTGAGGGCGCGGTGCAGGGTCTGGCGCTGGGTGTTGACGCTGGCCCAGCGGCGGAACCGGCCGGTGTCCCCGAACCAGCCGCCAGCGTGCAGGATCTCCTCGTGCAGGCGGACACCGTCCGCGCCGACCAGGACGTAGCGGGCGTAGGCGCTGACGAGGGTGGTCTCCAGGGCGGGGTCGTCGCTGACGACGGCGGTGACCCGGTGCAGGCCCACGGTCTCCGAGTTCCAGACGGCGGCGCGCAGCAGCCGGGTGGACATGGCGACCAGCGGATGGTTGAGGTGCGCGAGGACCACGTCGTCACGGCCCTGGGCGGCGACCTCGGCGTCGAAGGTGACGGGCCGCTGCTCCTCAGGGCGGAGCTTGTGGGCGAGCCCGCGGGTGGCGCGCTCCCAGGAGCCGGTGAGCGGCGGGACCTCGAAGAGGGAGTCGGTGAGGTCGGGGACGGAGGGGTCGTCGTACCAGTCGGCGAGGTGGGTGGCGGTGTCGGGGCTGGTGCGCAGCGGCTGCTGGCGGTCCAGGGCGAGGGCGGTGTCGACGACGCGTTTGATGTTGGCGGGGGTGAGGCCGAGTTCGTCGACGGTCTGGCCGTACTGAGCGGTCAGCCGCTTCACCTGCGCGGTGACGTTCTGCTCCGGGGCGACGGTGCCTCCGGTGACACGGCCCTTGATGGGCCTGGCCTTGGCGTTCTCGATGTCCACCGGTCGCTGGTCACCGGTCATGCGGCGCTGGACGGCGTCGGCGATGACGGCGTTGACGGAGCCGAGGTCCTCCTCCATCCGGGCCACCTTCCGGGCGACGCGGGAGAGGAACTCGAGGTCGGCCTCGTACGACCCGGCGGCGGCGGTCTTCCAGCCGGTGCCGACGAAGTGGCGGATCTCCGGGTCGTGCTTCTGGCCCCAGCGGTCGACGCGGCCGATGCGCTGTTCCAGTTTGTTGGGGTTGAAGGGGATGTCGTAGTTGACCAGGCGGAAGCAGTGCTTCTGCAGGTCGATGCCCTCGCTGGCGGCGTCGGTGGCGAGCAGGATGCGGACCGCGCCCTCGTCGGTGGCGGGGTGGGCCTGGAAGCCGAGGCGGACCTGCTCGCGTTCCTCGGTGGACAGGCCGCCGTGGAGCTGGGCCACGCGGCCGCCGTCCGTCATGCCCTCCTGGCGGAGCAGGTCGAGCAGCCAGCGCTGGGTGTCGCGGTACTCGGTGAAGACGACGACGCGTTCGTTCTGCCACATCCCGCCGGGGCGGCAGACCGCCTTGAGGTAGTCGACGAGCGCGGCGGCCTTGGAGTCGGCGGCTGCCTCGTGGGTGAGGGCCCAGCGTTCCATCTCTCGCAGCAGGCCGCTCTCGTCGGCCTCGGGGTCGCCGGTGAGGCGGGTGGAGAGGCCGAGGGCGGTGTCCTCCTCGGCGGCCAGGTCCTCGTCGTCCAGGTCGGCCGTGTAGTCGGCGAAGTCGTCGAGCCAGTCGGGGACCTCGGTCGCCGCCTGCCGGGTGCGGCCGGCCGACTCCTCCAGGCCGGTGAGATACACCTGCACGGTGCGGGCGAAGGCGGCCGGTGAGGAGAACAGGCGCTTCTTCAGCAGCAGGGTGACCAGGTCGGCGGCCTTCCTGCCGCCGTGCGCCTGGGGCGCCATGCGCTGCTGGCGCGACTCGGCGAACCGGCCGAGGAGTTCATGGACGCGACGCTCCTCCTCGGTGTACTCGACCTCGATGGTGCGGGTGAGGCGGGTACGGAAGTAGGGGTTGCCGTCCTCGTCGGTGATCGCGGACTTGAGGCGGCGTACGACAGTGTCCTTGAGGGCTTCCTTGTCCGGCTCCATGCCCCGGGCGAAGCGCTGGTCGTCGATGAGTTCGAGCAGGGCGGTGTAGGACTCCGGATAGCCGTTGTGCGGGGTCGCGGAGAGGAAGAGGCGGTGCTCGAAGTGCGGCACGAGGCGGCGGATCAGCTTCGTCTGCTGGGAGTCCACCGCGTAGATCTGCTTGGGTGCGGCGGGGGCGACGTGGTGGGCCTCGTCGAGGACGAGCAGGTCGAAGAAGCGGCGGCGGGACGCGGCGCCGCCGTCGGCCTCCGCAGCGGGCCCGGTGCCGGTGGCGATCACCTCGTCGAGCAGGCGCTGGGCCTTGGCGCCGCGCAGCCACGGCAGTGAGACGATGGTGTGCGGGTGGACCCGGAAGGGGTTGGCCGAGGTGCCGTGGGTGCGGCGCAGGCCGGCGCAGAGCGCCGAGTCGACGATGGTGAAGTCCAGGCCGAACTTCTCGTGGAGCTCGTCGCGCCACTTCAGGGTGAGTCCGGCCGGGCAGACGACCATGATCCGGTGGGCGCGGCCGCGCAGCAGCAGCTCCTGGGCGACGAGCCCGGCCTCGATGGTCTTGCCGAGGCCGACGTCGTCGGCGAGGAGCAGGTTGACGCGGGGGGCGCCGACGGCGCGGGAGACAGGTTCGAGCTGGTACGGCTCGACGGCGACCCCGGAGCGGAACGGCGCTTGGAGGGTGCGTACGTCGGCGGAGGCCACTGCGGACCAGCGGACGGCGTCGAGGAAGGCGGCGAGGCGCTCGGGCGGGTCGTACTGTCCGGCGGCCGCGTCGGGGAGGGAACCGGCCGGCAGGACCCGGCGTCCGGGCTCGACCTCCCAGACGACCGACAGCGTCTCGCCGTAGCGGCCATCCGCGACGGACTGGAGCCGGACGAGGGTGTGGCTCCCGGCGGGGCCGGACGGTTCCACCTCGGAGACCACCCAGTTCTGGCCCCGGACCTCGACGAGCCGGCCCTCGGCCGGCAGCTCCGTCTCCGCGGACGCGGTCCCACCGCGCCGTGCCCTCGTCGCCTCAGCCACGTCCTCGCCTTCCCACCCGGTACGCCTGGAACCACTCAAAGCATGTGAAGGAGGGACATGCGTGGTGCCAGGGCAACCCTAAGGCCCGGCGCGGCCTTGCTCGACCCCCCTGCGTACCCTATAGCTCATCCATCTCGTTGACTATGTACACAGAGAAGTTCATCGATCCGCCAGGCGGTCGAGGCGCGCGATGAGAGCGGCCGCTTGGCCCCGCAGCCGGTGCTCGGCCGGGAACACGGAGGCCGGCTCGTCGCACAGCGCCTTCAGCTCGGCCCTGGCCAGCTGCACCTCACCCGCGCCGGCGTGCAGGACCGCGATCCAGTAGCGGGTGTCGATCACCTCGGCCGCCGCAGGACCGAACACGGCGCGCAGGTGCGGCAGCAGCGCCTCGTACTCGACCAGCGCCTCGGCGGTGCGCCCCAGCTCCCGCAGACAGCGAGCGGTTCCCGCCCGGCACATCAGGACGTACGGGTCCCGGGCCGGGCGCTTGGAGCGCAGGGCGGCGCCGAGGGAGAAGTAGCCGTCGTACGCGAGCTGCAGTTCGCCCGCGAGACGACGGTAACCGAGCAGCTCGATACGGTCCTTGAGGAGCGTGGGATCGGTGGCGGGCAGGTCCGCCGCCGACAGCAGCGCGTCGAGCTGGTCGGCCGCCTGGGCGTAGCGCCCGGCCGCCGCCAGTTCGCGCACCGTCTCCCGCGGGTCCTGCGGGCTCCCGTCGGCGGGGGCGGGTGCGGTACGGGTGGGGGCATCCGGAAGCACACGGGGCGGGACAGGCGTACAGGGCGGGGGCGGTGCGGACGGGCGGCGTGGAGCCGCGGTGACGGTGGACGACCGTACGGCGTCGGCAGGCGCCGGCCGTGGCTTGAAGAGGCGCTCCAGCAGGTCGGTGGAGGGCTTGGGGGCGGGCTGCCGCCGCGGCACCTCCGTGCCGGAGGAAGGCACCTGGGCGTCGCAGCGCAGGGCGTAGTGACCGGCCGGGTCGTACCACGCGGGTGGCCAGCCGCCGACAGGGGCGAGGACCGGGTGGGCGTGGGCGGGGGCGCCGTCCCGGCCCGGGAGCAGAGGGGCGACGGCGCGGAAGATCTCCTCGGCCCGCTCGGGTCGCTGCTCCGGGTCCTTGGCCAGGAGCCGTTCGACGAGCGCGGTGAACTCCGGCGGGGCATCGGGGCGACGGTCCGCGAGCGGCGGCAGTTCACGTACGGCGTGCAGGTAGAAGACCTCCTGTGGGCTCCCGACGAACGGCGGCTGCCCGGCCAGAAGCTGGTACAGCACACAGCCGAACTCGTAGAGGTCGCTGCGGGGGGTGGCACGCTGGCCGTTGAAACGCTCGGGCGCGATGAACCCGGGTGTCCCGATGGGTGAACCTGGCCGGGTCAGCACGGGCTCGTCCGGATCGGGTTCCAGGACGGCGGCGATACCGAAGTCCAGCACCTTGACCTGCCCTTGCCGCGTCACCATCAGGTTGGCCGGCTTGAGGTCCCGGTGGACGACGCCGAGCCGATGGGCGTAGGCCAGGACCTCACTGACCTGCGCGGCGATTCCGGCGGCCCGGGCGACGGGGTAGGGTCCGTCCGCCTTCAGCAGGTCGGAGAGGGTCCGGCCCTCGACGAGCTGCATGACGAGGAACATCCTGCCGTCCTCCGACGTCCCCATGTCGTAGACCGTCGGCACGGCGGGATGCTCGAGGCGGGCGGTGATACGGGCCTCCCTGCGGAAGCGCTCCTCCGCCCGGCGTCGCGCGTCCGGAGCGGTGGGGGGCCAGACGTACTTGACGGCGACCTTCCTGTCCAGCCGTGTGTCGTAGCCGCTCCAGACCTCGCCCATCCCGCCTTCGCCGAGCTTCTTCGCGAGCTCGTACCGCTCCGTGCTTCCCACCGGCACTCCGCGCCCTTCTCCGCCGTCATCCGCCTGCGGAGATCCTGCCATCCATCGGGTAGGGACCGGACGGGATCAGGAAAGGCCTGCGGGCGTCCTCCGGCCGGTCCCGGCCGCCCGCGGATCCCGCACGTTCCGGGCCGGGCAGATGAGGCACCAGCAGCCGGTAGACCTCGGCCGCGTCCGCGGGGCGTTCACCGCGGTCCTTGGCGAGAAGCCGGCCGACCAGTTCCTGGAGCGAGGGGGGAACGACGACACCGCAGTCGGCCGGCGTGGGCGGCGGCTCGTGCAGATGCCTGCCCGCGAGGAGGACCGGCGGTTCCGGCGGGAACGGCGGGGCGCCGGTGAGCATGTGGTGCAGCAGGCAGCCGAGCGCGTACAGGTCGCTGCGTCCGTCCAGGTCGCTTTCACCGCCGAGGAGTTCGGGAGAGGCGCAGAGCAGGTTTCCGACGCCTTCGCCGGTGGCGGTGAGACGGGCGAGGACATCGCCCATGAGTTTCACCAGGCCGAAGTCGAGGATCTTCACCTGCCCGTCCTTGCGGACCATGATGTTGTCCGGTTTCAGGTCCCGGTGCACCAGTCCGGCACGGTGGGCGACCGCCAGTCCGCCGCACAACTGCGCGGCGACCGCCGCGGCCTCCTGCGTGCCGAACGGCTCCCCCCGTTCGGCGAGCAGGTCGGCGAGCGTGGCCCCTTCCACCACCTGCATGACCATCCACAAAGTGCCGTCCTCATCGACTCCCAGGTCGTGCACGGTCGTGATGGCCGGATGGTCGAGCCGGGCCGCGGCCCGCGCCTCCCGTTCGAACCGGGCCCTGCGCTCGGCACGGCTCGTGGCACTGCGCTCGGGCAGCGCGATCTTGACGGCGACACGCCGGTCCAGCTCCCGGTCCACGGCCTGCCATACGCTGCCCATGGTTCCGGTCCCTAGCGGAACCGTCAGCTCGTAGCGTCCGCCGAACCGTTTTCCCGCATGCACGTGCGCATCCTTTCCGGAGCTTGCTCTCGATCGTGGTACCCGTAACGTGCGTGAACTGAGTCAAGCGACACCATGGCACTCCGTGCCGGTGAGAGGTACTGTGACGGCGGCCAACGGCATGGCGTGCCGCGATCCGGCCGCCGCCGACACCATCCGGGAGAACCGCATGCCCGAACCCACCCCTCCGTCCGTGGCGATCACCCTGGCACAGGTCGCCCGCATCGCCGACGTCGGGCGCGCGGCGGTCAGCAACTGGCGTCGGCGGCACACCACTTTCCCGGCCCCCGTGGGGGGAACGGACACCAGCCCGCTGTTCGACCAGGCGCAGGTCGAGGAGTGGCTGCGCGCGCAGGGAAAACTCTCCGACGCCGAGGAGGACAGCCTCGAGCGGGTGTGGCCCCTGTTCGAAGCACTGGCCGACCGCGACCTCATGGCGACGGCCGTCACGGCCGTCGCCCGTGGTACCGGTGCCACCGGAATCGCGCTCGAAGACGACACGCTGTCCGCCGGGCAGCGCCACGCCGTCGAGCGGGCCCTGCTGCTCGCCGGGAAGGACGGCGGACCGGACACCGTCGGACAGCTGGTGGAGCGTTGGCTGTCCACACACGTACGTCAGATCACGGCCACCCCGATGCCACTCGCCGCGCTGATGGCCGACCTCGCCCACACCGTCCACGCCCTGGACGCCGAGCGGAGCGACACCCTCGCGACCGGCGAGGCCACCCTCCTCGACCCGGCCTGCGGCGCCGGCGGTCTGCTCCTCGCCGCAGCGCAGCGGTGGGGCGAGGGCGGCCCCGCCCTGGCACTCCACGGACAGGACCGGGATCAGGCACTCGTCTCCCTCGCCACAGCGCGGCTGGCCACTGACCCGGCCACCGCCGGACACCGCAGAACGGTCGTGGCCGGTGACACCCTCCGCGCTCCGGCCGTCGGCGAGGCCGACGTGGTGCTGTGCAACCCCCCTTACAACGAACGCGACTGGGGGCACGAGGAGCTCGCGACGGACCCGCGCTGGGCGCTGGGCATTCCGCCGCGCACCGAATCCGAACTCGCCTGGGTCCAGCACGTGCTGTCGACGCTGAAGCCGGGCGGGACCGCGGTGCTGCTCCTGCCGCCCGGGGTCGCCGCACGCCGGGCCGGCCGCCGCATCCGTGCCGGGCTGCTGCGCCGGGGCGTACTGAGGGCGGTGATCGCCCTGCCTCCCGGTGCCGCCCCGCCCCACGCGGTGGCACTGCACCTCTGGGTGCTCCACAGGCCCGCGGGGGACGGCAGGACGCCGGGTGACCATCTGCTGCTGGTCGACACGGCTCGGGAGGAGGTGCACGGCAATGGCAGGACAGGCATCGTCTGGGACGCTCTGCGGACCTCGGTGCTCACGGCGGTCCGTTCCCACGAGGCGGAAACGTCGGGCGAGTTGCCCACGGGCAGCACCTCCGTGCCGGTCATGGCGCTGCTCGACGACCAGGTGGATCTGACCCCGGCACGCCACGTCCCGGCCCCGGCCGCCGAGGCCGGTCTACGACTGCGGCGCTCCTGGGGCAGATTCGGAGGCCTGCTCCAACAGGTGCAGGACCTGAGCGGGACGCTCTCCGCGTGGGAACTCACGGTCGGTGAGCCGTCCGGCGCGCCGTTCGCCTCGGTGGAGGAGCTGGAACGCGCCGGTGCTCTGTCCCTGCGCGCGGGGCGAAGCCCCGAAGCATTGCCGCTGCGGCGGGACGTGGTGGCCGATGGGGGCGTACGCCTTCTGACGGTGGCCGATGTGACGCCCCGGCACCCGTCCGGTGCGTGGTTGCCGGCGGACGCGGCGGCAGCGGCCGAGGCCGCGCGGACCCTGACCGTCACACGCCCCGGAGAGATCGTCGTCGTCGGTGCGACACGAGCCTTCGCCGCCTGGGTCGACACGGACGCCCCTACCGCGCTGGGGCCGCAGCTCTACGCCGTCCGCACCGACCCGGCTCTCCTCGATCCGTGGTTCCTCGCCGGCTGCCTGAACTCCCCCGCCAACGCCCGCCAGGCCGGCAGCCACGCCTCCACCGTCTCCCGCATCGACGTACGCCGTCTCCAGGTTCCGCGCCTGCCGCTCGACGAGCAGAAGCGTTACGGCGAGGCGTTCCGGCTGCTCAACGCGTTCGACACCGCTCTGGGGGAAGCGGAAGACGTCGGCCGGGGGCTGGTCCATGCCATCGGCGACGCTCTGGGCGCGGCCTCACTGGCTCCGGGCAGCTGAACCGGGCCGCCGCCTTCCTGGCGCCGTGAGCCCTTCACCTCACAGGGGGTCGAGCTTTGCCAGGATCGTGTCCACTTCGGCGCCGTGCCCCAGCTCGTGGAGTTCCACGGCGACTTCACGGCAGCGTTCGAGTACGGCATCCGACGGCTCGACCAGTCCGGCGACCTCTTCGACCACCGCGGACCAACGCGCGAACGCCTCCTCGGTGGCACCGAAAGGAATCCTGCACTCGGCGGCTCCGAGCCGGGCCTGAAGCATGATGCCGCGCAGGAACGGAGCCGAACTGCGCTCCAGAGCCCTTGCGAGGCCGACGAAGAGTTCGGCGGCGCTGCGGTAGTCGCCGGCGACACGGGCGGCGTCGGCGCACAGGAGCTGCACGTCGGCAACCAGTTCCGTACGGGGCCCGAACTGGCTGCGCGCGGAGTCGAGCATGCCTGCGAGCAAGTCGCAGCAAGCGCCCGGCCCCTCGGTCTCGAGCTCGGCCCGCGCCGCGTCCCTCGCCGCCTCGACCTCTTCCTCCGCGAGCCACTCGTCGCTGCGGTGCGAGCGCGCCTGAACGGCGGGAACGGCTTCCGGGCGGCCGCCGCGAGGGCCCGAAACGCGGGTCTCCGGCTCCCTGTAGACACGTGTGGGGTCGGGATCCGGCACAGGGAACGGCGCCCGATCACCCCGTACCGGCAGGTACGGACGCAGTACATCCAGAACCACACCGATGTCGAACGGGCGGTCCCGCTCCTCTTTGGCGAGCAGGCCCTCGGCGAGGAGGGCGATCCGGTCCGGGACAGTGCCGGCGTGGAGCAGTGCGGTGGGCACCGGGGCGTTCAGGTGCAGGTCGTACAGATTCCGCCCCGCCTCGGGGACGAAAGGACGTCCACCGGTGAGCAGTTCGTACAGCACGCAGCCGAAGGCGTACAGGTCCGCGCGCGGGGTGATCAGGTTGCCCAGGATCTGCTCGGGCGCCATGTAGCCGGCGCTGCCGGGGGTCGCCCCGTGCGAGGTGTACCGCGCCGCGCCGGGGCGGGTGGGCAGGGCGATGCCGAAATCCACGAGATGCACCAGGCCCTGGGCATCGATTATCACGTTGTCCGGCTTGAGATCCCGGTGCACGACGGGGATCTCGTGGGCACAGGCGAGCGCCTCGCCGACCTGGACGGCGACGGCCACCGCCACCTGGAGCGGCAGCGGCCGCCACCGCTCCAGGAACCGGCGCAGTGACTCACCGTCCACCAACTGCATGGCCAGATACGGGCTGTCCTGGTGCATGCCCTGCCCGTAGAGCCGGGGAATGCCGGCGTGGTCGAGGGTGCCGAGCAGCCCGCCCTCCCGGCGGAACCGGTCGTGCAGTGCCCGGAGGTCCTCCAAGGGATGCGCCGGGTCGATCCAGTCCCCGAGCTCCGCCTCGGGGCGCATGACCTTGAGTGCCACGTCCCTCCCCGTGTCGACACAACAGGCACGCCACACCCGCGCCACACCGCCCTTGCCAAGAAGAGCGGTCAGCCGGTACCGGCCGTCCACCACATCGCCCGCCAGCAACGCTCGGCCCTCCGGCGCATCGGATCCAGATGCCGAGCGTCCGGGGAGACGCTCGGCACAGCAGCGATCACACCCTATCGGTACCCGCCACTCGAACACCATATTCATTGACTTAGTTCACAGCATCTGCTTCTCTCATGCCTGCCCCCTGACACAGCGGAGGTCTGGTCCCCATGTCGCCTTGGCAACTTCCACCCCGTACCACCGGGGACATCCGACTGGTGCGCACCGGACTGCCCGCGATCCGGGAGGACCTCCGTGACTGCCCGGCCGGAATCGCCGTCAGGACACGCCCGCTGGTCCGTCAGGACCCCCGGCCTCCGAGGGCGGCCACCCCCTGGGAGACCTTCGCCCTCGGACCTCTGATGACCGCCCTGGACCGGATCGAGCACTACCGGCTTCCAGAGAACCTGGTTCTCGATGAACTGCACGGATCCCAGGGCACGTTCGGCAACCGGTCCCGCCCGGTCCACGCCGGTCTCCTCGCCTGGACGACGGCGGCCGTTTCCCATTGGCGTGCGGCGCGCGAGGCGAACCTCGCCGACCTACGTGCCGGTGGGCGCCCGGTGACTTACCCGGTCGACGAGCACTGGGTGGTCCGGGACCTGCTGCGGGAGCCCGACGACCGGGGAGCGGCCCTCTACGAACGCACTGCCTGGGGGCGCCGCTACACCTCGCCCTGCGGCACGGTACGCGAACTGTGGCTGCTCTCCCTCGGATCGGCGAAAGAGGACCGGCCGGACGCCGAGATCGCCGCCGCCGCCCACGTCGCCATGTTCGGCGAACCGTGCGCGACGGCACGGTACGGCTCCGCCCACGAACCGATTCCGCCCCACCTACTGCACCCGGCGCGCACGGCACGCCCCGAGCGGGTCAGGGTGATCGCCGTCGGCTGCGGCGACGGCAGCTCGGCCGTACTGGCCGACTGGGACGAATCCACGACCCGGGACCGCTACCGGCGGCACGCCGCCCCGGCCCTGGCCCGCGTGGTCTCCCGAACAGCCCGCACACCGGCCTCCACCTGCGCGAAGTGCCCCGCGATAGCGGGGTGCCACGACCTCCACCGCGCCCCCGGGGTGCTCGGCGCTCCCGAGCCTCCCCGACGCCGGGAACGCCGCACCGTCTCGGTGAGCGACCTCCGGGCCCATGCGGCGTGCCCGGCCCGCTATCACCTGACCCGGGTACTTCATCTGCGCTCCCCACGGCCGGAGAGCGAGGCCGTACGCCGCGGCCGGGCCGTGGACGACTGGCTCAACGAACAGCACGCGCGGCTCCCCCACCGACCCTGCGAGCACGAGCCCGGCCCCGCCACTCCGCAGGCGTGGGCGGAACGGGGGTTCGCCCTCGGCCCACAAGCGTCGCGAACCGCCTCCCTGATGATCGCGCAGCACGCCTGGACGTGCCCGCTCGACGGTCTGGAACCCGACGAGACGGTCTCGGTGCAGCACCAGTTGGCCGTTTACGACGAGCCGCTCGACACCATCGTCATAGCCACCCCGGACCTGGTCCACACCCGAGCGGGCGGCACCGTTCTGCGGGAAACGAAGACCGCGTCCACGCCACCCCGGGGCGACCAGCCTCTGCTGCGCCGATGGCCCCAACTGGCTCTCAGCGTGCTGTTGCTGGATGCCGGAGCGGTCGGCGACCCGAGCCGTTCACGGGTCGAACTGGAGATCCTCTACGAAGAGGACAGCGAGGTGCGGTCGATCGACCCCGCTCTTCCGCACGTGGTGGGCGAGGCGCGGCAGGTGATCACGGAACTGGCCGGTGCCTGGACCTCCGATGCCACGTACACGGCCCGTCCCGGCCGCGCGTGCGCCGACTGCGAAGCACTCGACTGGTGCCGCCCCGGGCTCGACCACACCGCCACGCAGGAACAGCGCGACTGAACCGGATCGGAAGCCTTCATGAACTCCCACGCCCCACCGCCGGACTGGTCCCGACACCGGGACGTGCCCCTGCTGCACACCCTCGCCACCGCGGTACTGGCCCTGGCCGAGACCACGAACCTCGACCGGTTCCGGCTGCCGTACCATCCCGAGGCGCAGCGCGCGCTGGACGGCACCGCGCTCAGCTGCCTGCGACGCGGCGCGGAACCCCCCGCGAGTGTCCCGCAGTTGATGTACTGGTGCCGCACCCGTCCGATCGCCCGCTGGGGACTGGACCTGCCACGTGACGCCTTCGGGCCGGGCGACCTGCTGGTCGACCGCGACTCGGCGGAGCCGACGGAGCTCTGCCACGAGTGGGCGATGGACACCCGGGACAGCGCCGGACTCCAGCGCGACCGTGAGGTGATCGGCTGGGTCATGCGCGTCTGCCAGGACATCGGCGCCCCCGAGTCCTACACCGCCTTCCGGCGGCTGCTCGTCCAGCGGCCGGTGCTCACGACGGCCGATTCCTTCGAGATCGGCGTGGACACCTATCTGGAGCCGGTGCGAGCGGTGATCGACGACATCTACCAGGAGGTTCCCGCCAGTTACCGGCGTAACGGCGCCTACCTCACCTGTGGAAGGTGCCAGACCCTGCTGGTGCCCCTCTCCGACGGAGGGTGGTGGTGCGAACGGGACCAGTGCAGGCGCCAGGGTCCCCCACCGCCCGGACGGGAGCTGCCCGCGGACGAGGTGGGCGTGCTGCGACAACTGGAGCGGCCGCTGAGGCAGTTCGTGACCGGCCCAGGTCGGGCCGAAGCTTCGCTCGAGGGCCTTCTGACCGGACTCGGACTCCCGGTCGAGATGTGGCCGGGATTCGATGCCTACGACCTGCGTGTCACCTTCCCCGACGGCCTGGTGTGGGCGGTGGACGTTAAGGACTGGGCCCACCCCGGGCTGCTGGGCCGCCACGCCCGGCCGGTCCGCAGGACTCCGCCCTACGACGAGGCGTTTTGGGTCGTGCCGCACCACCGGATCGAGGCACGGCCCGACTACCTCGCCGTGTACGAGCGGCACCGGCCGCCCGAGGCCGACGGTCTTCGGCTGCTCACCGACCGGCAGCTGACCGCAGCCGCCGCGGAGCGTCTGGCGGCTCCGGCACACCCCACCGCCTCGCCGACGGCAGAGGCGTCGGCCGCGAACGGAGACCAGGATGCGTGACAGGGACAGCTGGTACCGGACCGTCGAGAAGGACCTGGCCCGGCACTGGCACGAAGCGGAAGCCGTCCAGCCTGGAGTCAGGATCTCGCTGCTGTGCCAGGTCGAACTCGGGCTCCGTCTTCTGGAGCGCCTCGACCCGGCCCGCAGCGCCGACGGTGTCTGGGTTCTGCTCGGGGGCTATCCCTTCGCCCGTGCGGCCGGGCTCGCGGTCACGGCCGCGGACGAGCAACTCGTCACCCACGCCCGTCACCTGCTCTGGACACTGCGTCGAAGGCGCATGTGGCGCCAGTCACTGGAGACGTACCGGACGCTGCCCCAGCGGCTGCTCGGCTACCGGCTGGACGCACTGGATACCGTGGCACGGCGGGTGGCCCCGATGACCGCCGGCACACGGTTCGACCACTACGACGAAGCACTCGAAGTTCTGCCCGGGTTCACCGGGAGCGCTCTGCCACCCGCTCCCGCCGGCCGCAGCACCTTCGTCCAGCGGCGGATGCCCGCCTCCGTGACAATTCCGGAGGAGATCCTCCCCGCGCCGGTACCGGGACACGATCTGGCCGTTGGACGACCCGGTGACGGAAGCCCGCTGTCCGTCACCAGGGACGAACTGGCCGAGACCGCACGGTGGATGGACACGGAGGCCGAGCGGCGCGGCACACCCGCGGCCGGCTGGGCACAGCGGCTGGAGGACCTTCATCTCGCGCGCCGGTCGGACGACGGAACCGCGTTCCTCGACAGTGACGTCCTGCGGCTCGACGGGCTGGGCCACCTCGTGGGCATGGTCGGCGCGGGCAAGAGCACGCTGATGACCCTGATCGCCGTGTGGGCTGCCCAACGCGGCCTGCGCACCACCCTGGTGGTGGGCGATGTGGCCGAACAGCTCGCGGTCGTGGGAACGCTCAGGACCCTCGCACTCCCGGCTACTCCCGTCCTCGGGCACACCACCCGCACGACCCACGTCCAGCGGCTGCACCGCCGCCTCGCCGCGCGGGGCCAGGACAACCTGCTCACCCATGACGACCCGGGCTTCGACGACCTCGGAACCGCCTGCGTCGTCGACGCGCTACGGGGCACCGAGGCCGCCGAGCCGCTGCATTACGCGGACGCTCCGTGCACATCGCTGCGACCCGAGGCACCACCCGCAGTGGAACCCTCCGTTCCGGGACGGTACCGCCCCGGAACGACCACGCGCGGGGACCTCCCGGCTTCACAGGAACCGGCCGCTGGGACCGGGACCCCGCACGGCTGCCCCTTGTGGTCCGGCTGTCCCCGGCACCGTTCCGCCCGGGAGCTGACCGACTCGCTGATCTGGGTGGCCAATCCGGCAAGCCTGGTGCAGTCCCCGGTGCCCCGCCATCTCAACTCGGAGCGGATCCGTCATCTCGAACTGGCCTGTCTGCGCTCCGACATCGTCATCGTCGACGAGGCCGACCGGGTGCAGATGCAACTGGACGACATGTTCGCGCCGTCCGCCACTCTCGTGAAGCAGGGCCCGGACTCCTGGCTGGACCAGTTGGGCACCCACAAGATCGACGAACTCTCCCGGCAGGGACGGCTGCCGCTCACCGAGCGGGACGTGGAGCGGTGGGCAGCCGCCTACGACGTGGTGAGCACGGCGGCCAACCGTCTGTACCCCTTGCTCATCGCCGACAAGTCGCTGCGCGACTGGGCGGACATCGAGTACTTCAGCGCCTGGACGCTTCAGGAGAAACTGCTGTCGGAGTGGTACCCGCCCCATCTGCCCTCCGACGACCTGCCGGACGGCACTCCCGACGACGAGATGCTGTACGAGGCCGAGCCGGAGGACGGCAAGCCGGAACCGACCTCGCCGCCCGCCCCCGAGCCCACTCCGTGGGGAGCACGTCGAGCGGCCGTCAACGATCTGTTCGACGCGTTCCGCGACGACCCGCTGGGCGACCGGGACCCCCGCGTACCGGGCGCGGAGGCTTTGGTGCGGACCACTCATGACCTGCTGCACACCCTGGACGAGCGCATGACCCGAACGCGCGTACGGATCGTCCTGGACGATCTGCTCGACGGTTCACCAGCGCTCGACGGCACACTCCGTCCCCCAGCCGCTGTCCGAGGCGCCGCCCCGGCCCAGGCGGACGTCCCGGGATCGGACGCCTGGCGGGACCGCGCGGCAGCACGGCTGGAGTTCACGCTGCTTCTCGCCGCCCTGCATCAGCGTCTGGACCGGCTGACGTTCCTGTGGCCGCAGGTGGAGGCCGCCCTGCACCTGGACTCCACAGGCAACGAGCTGGGCCGGCGACCACCGCTGGATTACGCACCCCTTGTTCCCGAGGCACCCATGGGTAATGTGCTCGGATTCCAGTTCCTGCCCGACGACTCGGATCGTGAGCAGGACAGCAGAACGAGCACCGGCCACCTGCGCAGCGGCACCTTGCGCTTCTTCCGCTGTGCGGGTGTCGGCCGGGAACTCCTGCACGCCCTTCCTCACCTGGGTGCCGATCCCGCGTCCGGGCGCACGGGCCCCCACGTCCTGCTGATGTCCGGCACCAGCTGGGCCGGTACCTCCACCCGGGCCCACGTGCTCGCCCCGGTGACCGCCGTTCTGCGACCCGGCCCCGAAGCCATGGAAGCGATCCGGCAGACCACCTTCCGCACGCGCTTCCTCTACGGAGCCGACAAGCGACCGCTGAGCCTGTCGGGAACCGCGCTCAAGGACCGCCCCGCGGTGCTGAGGGAGATGGTGACGAAACTGGCAGGTCCGACCCGCACCGGTGACCAGAGCGCGCTGGAGGACGAACTGGCGCGCATCCCGGACGAGGAGCGCCGCAGGGCGCTGATTCTGGTCGGCAGCTACAAGGAGGCCGACACCGCCGCGGGTCTCCTGGAGGACATGGAACGGTGGAAGGGCCGTGTACGGGTCCTGGCGGCGGACGACGCCGACCTCGACGACGCCGTCCAGGGCACCGGCACGGGCACCGATGGCCGGACGCATGCCACCGTCCTGCGTCGCGGCGACCTCGCCTCGTTCGCCCGCGATCCCTACGCCCAGGTACTGGTGGCCCCGCTGATGGCCATCGAAAGGGGACACAACATCCTCAACAAGCAACGCAAGGCCGCCTTCGGCACGGTCCTGTTCCTGGCCCGTCCTCACCCCCGCCCCGACGACCTGGGGCTCGCGGTACTGGCCGTGAACGACTGGGTCTCCCGCTACGTCCGGGACCTGTCGTTGCCCGGCCACGAGACCTTCGGTTCCATGGTGGAGAAGGCCGGCGATCTGGACTCGGCGGGCAGCGCCTTCAGGCGTACCGCACGTCAGGAATGGCGGCGGCTGCTGTCCCGCCGTTACATCTACTCCCGGCTCGACGCCGAGGAGAAGAAGTCCTTCACCTGGGACCAGCTGGTGACGATCTGGCAGGTCATCGGCCGCCTCGTGCGCGGTGGTGTGCCCGCGCGAGTCGTCTTCGTCGACGCCCGCTTCGCCCCTCGCCTGGCAGCGGCACAGGCGCCCGGCTCGGAGGCGGTTCCCGACACGCTCCAGGGGGACGACGGTCTGCTCGCCGGACTTCGCGACGTGCTCGCTCCCTACTTCGCGCCGGCCGCCGAAGACGGTCCGGACCTCCCGGCCGACGGCGACGCCGACCTCGTACGGCTGCTCTACGCACCCCTCCACAACGCTCTGCAGACGCTCAACTCCCGTCCTTGAGAACGGAAAACAGAGATGCAGTACAAGACTCTGCGCCGTGCGGCGTACGTCCCCGCGCCCGACGCGTCCCTCACCGCCGAGTTCCGCACCCTCGCGTTCCCCGAACACTGGCGCGACGAGCTGCTGGCGCTGTGCAACAGGAACCGCCCGGAGGGCAGCCGGCCGCTGCGTACCGTGCCGCTGCACAGAATGAACCAAGTGCTCCAGACCCTGGCCCCCGACCTGATCGTGCGTCCCCGCTCGGATAGCTCCGGCACCGCCGGGACGGAGGACTTCTGGCTGTGCGCTCCCACGGAGGTGCCGGACCCGTTGCCGGGACCCGTTCTGGACGGGCTGCTGACGGTCTGGTTGGGCGATCTCTGTCCCGGCGACCCGGCCGCCGTCCGCGGCACCCTCGACCTGCTTCGCGCGGAACCCCCCGTCTGGCACAGCCGGAAGCTGGCGCTCCTGCGGTGTCCGTCGAGCGAGGGGGGTACGGCGGTACCCCTGCCGTACCAGTACCAGCTCGCGACGGACCACCTGGCGCGCAGGATCCAGGACCTGGGGGCATACGACACAGGAGCCGGACTGCTGCACTTCCGGGCGGTGCCCCGCGGGCCGCGCGAGCAGGGGGCCGAGCTGATGTCACAGCCACTGCCGCACGAAGCGGGCAGCAGAACCTGGTGGTTCTCGGTAGTCATCAACATCTCGCTGCACACGGTGCCGTTCTCCCCCCTTCCCCGACTGCACCTCCACACCGGGATCCGTCGCTGGAACACACATGTGCGACGCAAAGACGGACGCCTTGCGCTGCCCTTCGGCCGTGCCACGTCCGTCTACCTCCTGCCGAGGGTTCCCTGGCTGCCGGGGGCTCCGGTGTCGAGGCGGCACGCGGTCGCCAAGCTCGCGTGGAGCCGCGAGGTAGGGGGCATCGATTGGAGCGCCAGCGGTCCGGCAGGCATGCTCGGGCGGCTCACCCTCACGGAACGGTTCCCTGACGCCGAGAGCATCCTCACCGATCCGCTGCACTGGTTCACCCGGGAGAAGGGAACGCGGGCAGCGGTGGTCCACAGCAACCACATGGGACCGCACAAGGTCGGCCACGGCCTGATGTCCCATCAGCGGTCCCAAATCACCGAATGGGCCGAGCAAGCGTTGCCGGACGGGCTGGTGGCCGCACCACCGCTGTCGATCAGCAAGCGTGGACCGCGCGGGCCTCTGAATCCCCGGCCCAAGCCCAGCGCGACCGGGAAGGAGGACGTGGAGCGGCGCACCGCCGACGTGAGAAGAGAGGCTCTCGCCGCCGCACTCCCGACAGGCACGGGCCCCGTGCCGTGCCTGGAAGCGAGGCTGCTGTGGCAGACGAGGGAGCTGCGCGAGGAAGCAGTGGCCGCACTCAAAGCCGTCCTCGGGCTCAAGGGAGACGAAGGCGCGGAGGAAGTGTCGCAACAGGCCTACGAACAGGCCACCCCCCGAAGTCCGGTCCTTCTCACCTGGGAGAGCCCGGAGTTGACCGTGCGGCTTCGCTGCCTGCCGCTGGCGAACGGTCTCGCCGACGACCTTCCCATCGATCCGACCCTGCGTCCGAAGCAGCGTGCCCTCGGGGAAGCGCTGCACTCCCGGCGTGCGGCCGTCGCCCAGTGGCTGCGCGCCGACGGTGCGACGTCCGAGGACCCGGGCCTGGCACTCGTCGAGATCGACCGACGGGAGGACTTCACCACCGCCGCCCACGACGCCAAGTTCGCCCTTCGACTCGGCTGCGCGGACGCCGGGGTCCTCACTCAGTTCACTCACGTGGCCAAGCTGACCGAAGGCGACGACACACCCGGATCGCTCTCCCACCGCACCCGGTCCGCCTGGGACGACGGACTCCGTCAGTTGGGTGTCCGGATCGTGCCCGAACACGCTCTCGGCGACGCACTGCCGGCCGGACTGCAATACGTCGCCGTGTGGATGGTCAAGAAGCGCAAGGACGGCCGGACGGGACTACCCCGGTACCTTCCTGTCGCCGTCAAGGTGACGCCTCGCGAGGCCGGGGACGGCGGTTGTGTGATCACCGGTTGGGACAGGGAGCTGCGTCGCTGGATCCCTTATCCCCAGTTCCTGCTGGCGCTGACCCGGCATGCGGAGATCCCGCGGAACCTGGATGTTCCGGCGCCACGGTCCGGTGATGACGCCGAGGCCCCGGCCGCCGAGACCCGTAACCCCTGGGAGTGGAAACAGAATGCTGACGCTCAGCGTGCCGACACGGCTCGTTGGCTCGGGCATGTCCGGCGCTCGTTGCGCGGGACCGATTCCGTTCTGCTCGCACACGCCCAGAACTGTCGCTCGCTCTGGCCGTGGATGGGGAACAGCCGAGTCGTCGCGGACCTCGTCCAGTTCAGTGACGAGCCTGCGGGACGCCTCGATGCCGGACTCCGTCTCGTGCGAGTACGCGGCACCCAGGGGCGGGAGACCCCCCAGTGGTGGGGCGTAAACACCCCGGGGAAACCGAACGGCCTGTCCGTGGGGCTGTGGTGCGAGCCGTCGGGTGAGCCATCATCCGAACGGGTCTTCTACAGCACAACGGAAAAGCCGTCACAGTTCGCCACCACCGCGGTGTCCGCGGACAAGCTCAAGGCCCGGCCGCTGCTGAAGGGCAAGCGTAAGGGCGAGCTGACCACCGACTCGCGTGTCGTGGCATGGAACCCGGCGATGGTTGAGATCACGGTCCTCGGTGGTGACAGTGCCGCCGGGGACGAACCCGAGGCGCTGGCGCTGGCCGTACACCAGCTTCGGCAGGCTCCGGACTACGGGGCTTCGCTGTCCAACCCCTTGCCACTCCATCTCGCCTCGAAGGCCCAGGAGTATGTCTTGCCTACCGTCGGCCAGGACGTCGGGCTGGGGGAGGGCCAGGTCGTTTCGGAGGAGAACGCAGTTGCAGCCGTGCCTGCCCGTGGCACGTACCTGCCCGAAAAGTAGGGATGCCGGCCAGCCAAGTGCTGTCCGGCAGATTGTGAAGGAGCCTCTCACGAACCGGCCCGCGGGCTGACACCGCCAGGCCTCGAACCCCGTTGCCCTTTTCGCACCCGAGACCTCGCCCTCCTGCAGTGCGAGTCGCAGCCGTCTTCGGCCCCCGGGACCAGGCCGCGGTGTACCCCTCGGCACCCATGCAGGCGCGGACCCGCTATGGACGTGCGTCAAGTCCGGCAGCCACTGAGCGCTTTTCGGACAAAGTGAGGGCCGTCCGGGGAAGTACAAGCAACCCGGAGGGTGTCCGGCGGCCTCTCATGGTCCGAACAACGCGGCCTCGTACGTCAGTTGGGGCCGCACTGCTCGTCCACGTTCCATGACGCACTCGAAAGCCGGAAGCACGAGGACTGATGACCAGACTCCAGCAGGACCGCACCAACCGCCTGACCCGCCCCTCCATCGCCGTCGCCGCGGCCATCGCCGTGACCGCGGGCGTCGTCGCCGCCGCACCCGACGCGAAGTCCGAGGAGCCGACGCCGAAGCTCAGCCTGATCGCCGCCTCCACCTCCGTCACGCTCGACTCGTGGAAGGAGAATCCCGGGGTCCATCTCGACCTGGGGACGTACGTCACCTCCGAGAACGGCGCTTTCGAGCTCAAGGTGACCCGCAAGTCCTACAAGGACCCGGTCGTCGCCCAGCAGATCCTCCGGAACGGGAAGAAGACCCGGACCAGGACGCTCCCCGCCGGGGTCGTGAACGACTTCGCCGGACTGCCGGACTTCACGCAGATCACCCTCACCGACGCGGCCGGCTCGACGGTGCTGGAGAAGAGCGAGGCGTTCTGCCCCAACAACGCCTCGGGGCGGGTCCGGCCGGATGCCCCCGCCAACTCGAAGTATCCGGAGAGCTGTCCGACGAACCCCTTCACCCTCGGTTCGGTATGGGGCGTCGAGAACGGCTGGGCGGCCAACACCTACGCGGGGTTCTACACCGACCCGGTCCAGCTGGACGCCGGCACCTACACCGCCGAGATCAACGTGGCCGAGAAGTACCGCGATCTCTTCGGCATCGCCGACAAGCCGCAGACCGTCAAGGTGGTCGTCCGCGAGCGCAGCTGGGACGACGAGGAGAGTGCCGACGCCCGCAGCTCGGCGAAGACCACCGCCTCCGGGCACAGCGCCCACGCGGAGCACGACGCCCACGCGGAGCACGACGCCCACGCGGAGCACGACGCCCACGCGCAGCACGGAGCCGCCGCGGACACTCCGGCCCCCGGCGCCGTGACGAGCGGCGCCGGCCCTTCGTACAACGCCGGCCACGGGCCCTACCCGTCGGCTCCGCCCGCCCTGCCGTGGGCGTTGAAGAAGAAGTCCCTGGAACGGCGGGCCTTCACCGCCACCGACGTCGGCGACGGTTCCGGGCAGACCGACGGTTCGCGGCAGGCGCCGGGCGCCCAGCCCAACGCGAAGCGGCCGGCCGGAAAGGCGTCCGTGCCCGACGTACCGAAGCCCGACCTGCGCTCGCTGCCCGCGTTCGGCATCACCGTCAGCGACGGTTACGAGGAGGTGCCCGGCAAGGACTACCTCGCCTTCAGCGCCAACGTGTGGAACGCGGGTCCGGCCAAGCTCGTCGTGGACGGCTTCCGCTCCCCGGGCAAGGAGGTGATGGACGCCTACCAGTACTTCTACGACGCCGACGGCAAGCAGGTCGGATACACCCCGACCGGCGGCATGGAGTGGGACCCGCGTCCCGGCCACGAGCACTGGCACTTCCTGGACTTCGCCAGTTACCGGCTGCTGACGGCCGACCAGAAGGAGACGGTGCGCAGCGGCAAGGAGGCGTTCTGCCTGGCCAACACCGACGCCGTCGACTACACGGTGAAGAACGCCGACTGGCACCCGAGCAACACGGACCTGTCCACCGCGTGCGGCTCCGAGAACTCCATCTCCGTCCGCGAGGTGCTCGACGTCGGCTCCGGTGACACCTACACCCAGGACCTGCCCGGCCAGTCCTTCGACATCACGGACCTGCCGAACGGCACGTACTACATCCAGGTCCTCGCCAACCCGGAGAACCGGCTCAAGGAGACCGACTACGGCAACAACAGCGCGCTGCGGGAGGTCGTCCTGGGCGGCGAGAAGGGCGCCCGCACGGTGACGGTTCCCCCGCACCACCTGGTGAACGCCAACTGACCTGCCTGTGACAGCCGGGGCGGCTGCGGTCCCTGAGACCGGCCGGAGCCGCCCCGGCGCTGAACACCGAGGCCGCGGCCTCCGCACGGTGCGGGGGCCGCGGCCTCGCCGTCACGGCGGGTGCCGCAGGCCACCGCGGGCGTACTCCCCGCTCGCAGGTGTCAAGGACGGGAATCGGCAGCGACACCGACGGCCGGCATCCGGCCGTCACCCTCCCCTCCGCGGCCCACCCGCCGTGCGCACCGGCACCACCGGCGCGGCGCGTCGTCCGTGCCGGACCTCCCTGCCGGATGTCCGGCGGCCGGCCTCTCCCGGCGGCCACGCCGAGTCACAGGCCCGGGGCGCCCCAGAGCGGGAACCAGCGGCTCAGGTCCTGCTCGATACGGAGGTCGTCCTTGAGCAGGGCCCTGACCTGGAGTTCCAGTGGATTGTCGCGTTTGTTGCCGGGCAGCGGGGCGAACGGGTAGAAGCTGCCGCGCTTGTAGAGGTAGACCAGCGCGAGGGACCGCTGGTCGGTGTGGAAGGCGACCAGGGAGCAGAGGAGGTGCGGGTCGAAGCCTCCGTCCTGCAGGACGGTGTTGACGGCATGGAGGTCGCTCACGAGAGCGGGCAGATCGTCCGGGCGCCGACGGGAGAGCAGCCACGCGTAGCCGTACGTGTCGCGGCTGAACTCCACGGGAGCGTCGCCACGTTCCGTGTCGGCCTCCAGAAGGGCTTGCACCTCCCGCTGGACCTGCGCGAAGGCGCCGCCTTCGATCGCGGCGAAGCAGACCGAGCCCGCGCCGGTCGGGGTGAGGCCGATGCCGGCCTGGAGGGTGATCGCCGCCGAGGGCAGGGCGAAGAGCTGGTCCAGGTCGGGCCGGGCCGGTTTGCTGCGGCCCAGCAGGACGTCCCAGAAGCCCACGGTCCCGCCTCCTTCCTCACGCCCCGCCCGCGTCGCCGAGCTCCGCGGAGAGGTCCGCGAGCGCCTCCAGCCGGCGTTCCAGGGTGGGGTGGGTGGAGAACAGTCTGGCCATCGCCGTACCGGGCCCGAGGGCGGGGGAGAAGAAGAACGCGTTGAACGCCTGGGCGGTACGCAGATCCTTGGTGGGGATGCGGGCGATGTCGCCACTGACCTTGGTGAGCGCCGAGGCCAGGACGGAGGGCTTGGCGGTCAGCATGGCCGCGGCCCGGTCGGCGGCCAGCTCCCGGTAGCGGGACAGGGCCCGGATCAGCAGGAAGCTGATCGCGTACACGAGGGCGGAGACGCCTACGACCGCCATGAACACGGCAGCGGTGTTCTGATCCCGCTGGTTGCGTCCGCCGAACAACTGGGAGTAGAAGGCGAAGCGGACGACCAGCCCGGCGATCACCCCCAGGAACGAGGCGACGGTGATCACCGCCACGTCGCGGTGGGCGACATGGGAGAGTTCGTGCGCCAGAACGCCCTCGAGCTCCTCCGTCTCCAGACGCCGCACGAGCCCGGTGGTCACGCAGACCACGGCGTGGTCGGCGTTGCGGCCGGTGGCGAACGCGTTGGGCAGGTCCATGTCCGAGACGGCGACCTGCGGCTTGGGCATGTCCGCGGTGGCGCACAGCCGGTCGACAACCCCGTGCAGCAGGGGCTGTTCCTCGGGCGTGACGATGCGGCCGCGCATGGCGTACAGCGCGATCCGGTCGGAGTACCAGTACTGGGCGCCCAACAGGGCGGCGGCGATGACGATCACCAGGACGACGGACTTCAGCAGCGCGATCAACGCGGCGACGAACGCCACGTACAGCAGGCCGAGCAGGAACATGGTGACCGCCATGCGGGCGGTCAGCCGCCGGTCGGGTTCGAAACGGCTACGCATCGTCATCCCCCCGTCAGCCCGGGATCAGGCCCTCGTCGGACAGCAGCTCCCGCACCTGCGGGAGGCCGGTCGTCTCGTCGGGCAGCACCACATCCGACGGAGTGATCCGCTCGGCCGGCAACGGTGTGCCCAGGCTGCGTACGGCATCCAGCAGGGCCGACAGCGCGGCGGCGAACGCCGTCCCGTCGTCCGCGTCGGCGGCTGCCTGGAGGGTGGAGTCGAGCTGGTTGAGCCGGTGGACGTGCCCCTCCGCGATGTCGTACTGGCCTTCGCCCAGAATGCGCATGATCATGACTTCTCCTCCTGTTCCGGGCGGGCCTCTGCGGCTTCCACCGCCTGCGGCTCGGCCTTCGCGGGGAGCCGCGCCTTCATCCCGGCCAGTTCGAGCTCCACATCCTGGCCCGCGGTGACCCGCTCCAACTCGGCCTGGACGTCGTCCCGGCCGGGCGGCAGGGTGGCGTCGTCCAGCACACCGGAGTCGATGAGTTCGTCCAGCGCGCCGGCGCGTGCCTGCAACTGCTCGGTCCTGTCCTCGGCGCGCTGCATGGCCAGCCCCACATCGCCCATCTCCTCGCCGATGCCGGTCACGGCCTCCGTGATGCGGGTCCGCGCCTCGGCCGCGGTGTACCCGGCCTTAATGGTCTCCTTGCGGGTCCGGAAGGCGTCCACCTTCCCTTCCAGACGCTGCGCACCGAGCGTGAGCTTGTCCTCCTGGTCCTTCAGCGAGGTGTGCTGGGCCTGAAGGTCGGTGATCTGCGCGGCCACGGCCGTACGGCGGGTGAGCGACTCGCGGGCCAGGTCCTCGCGCCCGGCGGCCAGCGCCCGCTCCGCCTGGCCCCGCAGCTTGTCGGTGGACTGCTGAAGCCGGCTGAGCTGCAGTTCGACCCGCTTGCGGCTGGTCGCCACGTCGGCGACCCCGCGCCGGACCCGCCGGAGCATCTGCTGCTGTTGTACGTAGGAGTAGTCCAGGACCTCGCGGGGATCCTCCGCTCTGTCCAGTGCCTTGTCCGCCTTGGTACGGAACAGGGTGGTGATGCGCCGGGTGATGTCAGCCATGGTGACCTCCTCGCTCGCCGGGCCGCCGCCGGATTCGAGGAGGCGGCCCCCGGCGTGCCGCGCGGCGGCGGCACCGGCTCGTCCGCCGGTCACCGGCGACCGAGCACCTCTTCCATTGTCCGGGTGGGCTCCACGCTCGGCAGTTCGATCGTGCTTCCCACGGGGTTCCGGCTGGTCACGGCGTGCTTCGGGAGTGAGGCGCCGCCCGGTTGCTGGGGATGTCCCGCAGGGGGTCGCCGGTGGGACGGACCCGTGCCCCGCCCGCGAGAACACTCCACGGATGCCCCGCCGGGCCGGCACACCCGTTGAGGGCCGCCCCGGACATGCACGGGTGGCCGCCGCGGGGCATGTGAAGGATCCTCGGCGGCATCCCTGTAGCCGCCCGGGCCGGGCCGGCCGACGCTCCGACGGTCCCGGCCGGCGCCCACCGGGACGGTCGCGGTCTAGTTCTAGTCGCCGGTGATCCGGCGGTCGAACGCGTCCTGGTGCCTCTCCGAGGCGGCGAGCAGATTGCCGTAGACCTGACGTGCGTCCGGGGCGGTGACTCCGGACAGTGCCTCGGTCAGTGCGTCGATGTCCTCGGCCTCGACCGTGCGGCCCGCCTTCAGGGCTCCGGACAGGCTGTCCTCGCCCTGTGTCAGGAGCCGGTCGTAGGAGGCCTGGACGGCGGGATCGGTGAACTCGCCGGCCGGCTTCCGAGCGGTCGGGTCGATGACGTCGTAGCGGTCCAGCAAGGTGCGGACAGCGGTCAGGTGCCGGGTCTCGGACGCCGCGATCCGATCGAAGATCCGGGCGTCGTAGCGCTCGGCGAACGCCGTGTAGAGGTCGTGCGCGAGCTTCTCCTCCTCGGCCGTGCTCGCCAGGGCGGCCTTCTGCGCGGCCGTCAGGGTGCCCTGCTCGGCCAGGGCGGCCCCGTCGCAGTCCCCGCCGTGCTTCCGGGGGCCGTCCGCGTCGCCGCCGTGGTGGTGGTGCCCTTGGTGCTGAGCGCTCGGCAGCGCACCCTCGGAAGTGGTCTGCGCGGCCACCGGCCCGGCACCGCCCGGGTCCGCGGCCACCGGGCCGGCGGCCAGCATGCCGCCCACGGCGAGAGCACCCGCGGTGACCGCTGTCGCGATCTTGATGTTGCGCCTCATGGCGAACCTCCTCGGATCCGCGGGAGCGTCCCTGTGTTCCCGCACCGTCACCCTCGCGCCGGGCCCTGCAGTCGCCGTGCGCCGCGTGTGGAGACGGGATGGAGACCGCGACGGGCGGGTTCGGCCCGTTCGGCCCTCGCCGGAACCCGTTCCGGTGGGTAGGTGTGGAACATGACCGCCACGGTGCTCGTCGTCGAGGACGAGAAGGAGATCCGCGAGCTGTTGCGCCGCTATCTGGAGCGCGCGGGCTACGGGGTGCTGACGACCGGGTCGGGGGCCGAGGCCGCACGGCTGCTCGGCACGGGTGGGATCGATCTGACCCTGCTCGACCTCGGTCTGCCCGACGTGGACGGGGAGGAGGTGCTGCGCGAGGCGCGCGAACGCGGACGGGTGCCGGTAGTGGTGCTGACCGCGCGCACGGGCGTCGAGGACCGTATCCACGGGCTGCGGCTGGGAGCCGACGACTACGTGACCAAGCCGTTCAGTCCCACCGAGGTGGTGCTGCGGGTGGGTGCGGTGCTGGAGCGGGCCCGGGGTTCGGCGGCGGGGGCGGCGCCGGCCATGTCGTACGGCGGGGGACGGCTGCGGATCGACGAGACCCGGCACGAGGTGACCCTGTCGGGGGTGCCGGTGGAGCTGACACCCACCGAATGGGGTCTGCTGACCGCGCTCGCGTCCGTGCCGGGCCGCGCGTACTCGCGCTACGAGCTGGTCAACCGGGTGCGCGGCTACGAATTCGCCGGGTACGAGCGGACGGTCGACTCGCATGTGAAGAACCTGCGGCACAAGCTCGGGGACATCGGCCCCGAGCTGGTCGAGACGGTGCTGGGCGTGGGCTACCGGCTGGGGTGGTCCCGTGACCCCTGAGCCCCGTTCGTCCCGCTCCGGCGGGCTGGGCCCGCTGGGCCGGCGGCTGTTCGCCGCGTTCGCCGTGGTCGTGCTGGCGTCCGTGGCGCTGCTGACGGCCGCGGCGCTCGTGGGCACCGACCGCGGGCTCAGCAGCGCCCACCAGGCCGACCGCAAGCGCACCGTTTCCCGGGTGGCCGCGGCGGCCGCCGACGCCTACCGCACCGCGGGCGGCTGGCCGGCTGCCGACCTTTCCGCGGCGCGTTCCGTCGCCGCCGGCGCCGACGCGGTGCTCACCGTGCGGAACGCGGACAACGAGGTGGTGTCGGGCGCCATCGGGAGACCGGACGAGAACAGCGGCTCGGATCGCGAACGGCGTGAGCGGGGCACCGGCTCGGGGCCCGGAGCCCGGGCGCCCGTGGTGGTCGACGGCGGCACCGTCGGCTCCGTCCGCCTGGTCTTCTCCCCCGGCTCCGGGTCGGCGGGACTGTCGGTCGCCTGGGGCTGGATCGCCGCGGCCACCGCCGGTGCGCTGGCCCTGGCTCTGGCCGTGAGCTGGTTCGTCACCCGGCGCCTGACCGCTCCCGTGATCCGTGTCGCGGACACCGCCCGTGCGCTGGCCGCCGGTGAACGCTCCGCGCGGGCACGGGTCGAGGCACCCGGCGAGCTGGGCGACCTCGCCCGCGCCTTCGATGCCATGGCCGACGACGTCGGCCGCGCCGAGCAGGCACGCCATCGGCTCGCCGCGGACGTCGCACATGAACTCCGCACGCCTCTGGCCTCGCTGCGGGCAGGGCTTGAGGAACTGCGGGACGGCTTCGCCGATCCGTCGGCCCGGCGCCTTGCCTCCCTGCACGACCAGGCCCTGCGGCTGGGCCGTGTCGTCGACGACCTCGGCGAACTCGCGGAGGCCGAGTCGGCCCGCTTCGCCCTGCACCTGGCCGAGGTGGATCTGACCGCGCTGGCCGGGGCCGCCGTGGCCGAGCGGGAGGCCGAGCTGCACACCGCCGGGCTGACCGTGCGCACCGTGCCGGGCCCGGCTCCCCTGCTGGTCCGCGCGGACGCGGACCGGCTGCACCAGGCGCTCGGCAATCTGCTGAGCAACACCGCCCGCCACTGCCGTCCCGGCGACTCCGTCACCGTCATGACGTCCGCCACATCCTCCGAGGCGCTCGTCGAGGTGGCCGATACCGGGCCCGGTATCCCCGCCGAGGAGCTGCCGCACGTCTTCGACCGACTGTGGCGCGGGGCGCGTGCTCGTGCGGGTGGCGGCAGCGGCATCGGCCTGGCCGTCGTCAAGGAGCTGGTCGCGGCCCACGGCGGCACGGTCGCCGCGGACTCCGGGCCGGAGGGCGGGACGCGGATGACCGTCCGGCTGCCCAGGACCGCGCCGCGGGGGACCCGGCCCGCTCCCGGCGCTCCCCACGCTGCCTCCGTGCCGGGAGCCACCCCCGGGAAAGATACCCCAGGGGGTATTTGACGTCCGCCGCCGGGCCGCCGTACCCTCACAGGGAGCGATACCCCCCCGGGTAATTGAGGAGGCGCACGAGATGGCCCGTGAAGTGACGCAGGACGTGTTCGCGGAGGACTGGGCCGGCGGCGCACTGGTGATCGACGTACGGGAGCCGGAGGAGTACGCGGCCGGGCACGTGCCCGGCGCACGGCTGATGCCACTGCGCACCGTGCCCGCCCGGTGCGGTGAACTGCCCGCCGACCGACCCGTGTTCGTGATCTGCGCCAGTGGCAACCGCAGCAGGACGGCCGCCGACTGGATGAACTCCCGCGGCATCGACGCCTACTCCGTGACCGGCGGAACGGGCGGTTGGGCCCGCGCCGGACGCCCCGTCACGGCCGGTTCGCACGAACGCTCCCTCTGATTCCCACCGACACCCTCACACCGCCCGCTGGAAAGGAAGTCCACCGTGGTCGCCACCCCCTCACCCGCCGACGCCCCGCTCTCCGGCCGTCACCGAGTCGCCGTCATCGGCGGCGGCAGCGCCGGCATCAGCGTCGCGGCGCGCCTCCGCCGGGCCGGCGTCAGTGACATCACCCTGATCGAGCCGTCCGACACCCACTGGTACCAGCCGCTGTGGACCCTGGTCGGGGGCGGTCAGGCACCCCTGCGCACCACCCACCGCCCCGAGGGGTCGGTCATACCGGACGGCGTGCGGTGGATCCGCCGCCGCGCCCTGGCCGTCGACCCCGAGGCCCGCACGGTGGAACTGTCCGGCGGCGCCCGGCTCACCTACGAACACCTTGTGATGGCGCCGGGCATCCAGCTCGACTGGGACGGCGTGCCGGGACTGGCCGAGGCGGTCGGGCACGGCCGGGTGAGCAGCAACTACGCGCCCGAGTACGCCCCGCGCACCTGGGAGCTGATCCGACGGATGCGCTCGGGCACGGCCGTCTTCACCCACCCGGCGTCCCCGCTGAAGTGCGGCGGCGCCCCGCAGAAGATCGCCTATCTGGCCGCCGACCACTGGCGCCGGCAGAAGGTTCTCGACGACATCCGGATCATCCTCGTCGTCCCCGATCCGGCGCTGTTCAAGGTGCCCGCCTGGTCACGGGTGCTGGATCAGGTGGCCGCCCGGTACGGCATCGAGGTGCGGCTGCGTACCGAGATGACCGCCGTCGACGGCGACGGCCGCGAAGTCGTCCTCACCGACCACGCGAACGGCACGAAGGAGACCGTCGGCTTCGACCTCCTGCACGCTGTGCCGCCGCAGAGCGCACCCGACTGGGTCAAGGCGAGCCCGCTCGCCGACCCGGCCAGTCCGCAGGGCTTCGTCGCCGCCGACAAGTACACCCTCCAGAGCCCCTTCCACGACAACGTCTTCGCGGTCGGCGACGTGGCCGGTCTGCCCACCTCGAAGACCGGCGCGGCCGTGCGCAAGCAGGCCCCGGTGGTCGCGGCGAATCTGCTGGACGTGATGAAGGGACGCTCTCCGTCCCAGCGCTACGACGGCTACACGTCCTGCCCGCTGGTGACCGCGCGTGACCGGATGCTGCTCGCCGAGTTCGACTACGACCTCAACCCCACGCCCTCCTTCCCGCTGCTCGACCCCTTCAAGGAGCGGCGCACGATGTGGGCGTTCAAGCGGTACGGCCTGCCGCCGGTGTACTGGCACGGCATGCTCACCGGCCGCCTCTGACCGGCCGGCCCGGGCATCCCCCGGCCCGGGCCGGCCCCCTCCACCCGCCCATCCCGTTCCCGTATGGAGCTCCCCCTCATGTTCTTCTCCCAGTACTACCTCGAGTGCCTCTCCCACGCGTCCTACATGATCGCCGACGAGAGCACCGGCAAGGCCGTCGTCATCGACCCGCGCCGCGACGTCTCCGAGTACCTCACCGATGCCGAAGCCCACGGCTTCACCATCGAGGCGGTCGTCAACACCCACTTCCACGCCGACTTCCTCGCCGGCCACCTGGAGCTCGCCGACCGCACCGGAGCCTGGATCGGCTACGGGCAGCGCGCCGAGGCCGAGTACCCCATCCGCAAACTGACCGACGGCGAGCGGATCAGTCTCGGCGACGTCCAGCTGCGGATCCTCGAGACCCCCGGCCACACACCGGAGTCGATCAGTGTCCTGGTGTACGAGCACGCGGAGGACACCGTCCCCTACGGCGTCCTGACCGGCGACGCGTTGTTCATCGGCGACGTGGGCCGCCCCGACCTGCTGGCCTCGATCGGCGTGACCGCCGACGAACTCGGCACAATGCTCTACGACACCGTCCAGCACAAGCTGATGGCCCTCCCCGACGCCGTCCGGGTCTTCCCCGCCCACGGGGCCGGCTCCGCCTGCGGCAAGAACCTCTCCACCCGGCGCCAGTCGACCATCGGCGAGCAGCGGGCCACCAACTACGCCTGCCGGCCCATGAGCGAGGAACAGTTCGTGGCACTGGTGACGGCGGGACAGCCCTCCGCGCCCGCCTACTTCGTCTACGACGCCATCCTCAACCGCAAGGAGCACGGCCTGTTCGACGCGGCCGCGGCGCCCCGCCCGCTGTCGGCCGGGGAGTTCATGGAGCGGCGCGCGGCGGGAGCGGTCGTGCTCGACGCCCGCTCCCCGCAGGACTTCGCACCCGGGCACCTGCGCGGCTCGGTCAACGTGCCCGCGGACGGCCGGTTCGCCGAGCAGGCGGGCATGGTCGTCGCCCCCGACCAGGAGGTCGTCGTCATCGCGCCGCAGGACCGCGAGGAGGAGATCGTCACCCGGCTCGCCCGCATCGGCTTCGACAGGGTCGGCGGCTACCTGCGCGAGCCCGAGGGCGCCTTCCCGGCCCTGGCCGACGAGATGGAGCAGGCCAGCCGGCTGACCGCCGACGAGCTGCGCCGTCTGCTGGACGGCGACGAACCGCCGCTGGTCCTGGACGTGCGCAACGCCGCCGAGCGCGAAGAGGGCTTCATCGACGGTTCGCTGCACATCCCCCTGGCCGAACTCGCCCGCCGCACGGACGAGATCCCCGCCGGCCGCCCCCTGATCGTGCACTGCGCGGGCGGCCACCGCTCCTCCATCGCCGCCGCCCTGCTGCGCCACAAGGGCCGCACCGACGTCTCCGACCTGCTCGGCGGCTACGGCGCCTGGCTCGCCCTGCCCGTATCCGCCGACGTCTGAGCCGGCGCGCACGAGGGCGGGCGGCGACCGGGGCAACCCGGCCGCCGCCCGCCGTACGTGCGTTCCCGACCGCACCCGGCCCCGCTGCGACCGTACGGCAGGGCCCCGACAGCCGTCCCGGTCCGGATCGGCCCGCCGGTGACGATGCGGAAAACCGGGACGGCGGGAACAGTACGGACCGACCGGGATTCCACTCCGAGGAAAGAGGTGCGCACGATGGACGCAGCGGGCTGGGACGAGCGGTATCGCGGCAGCGGACTGGTCTGGAAGGCCGAGCCCAACCGGTTCGTCGAGCAGGAGCTGGCCGGTCTGGAGCCGACCGGGCGGGCGGTGGACATCGCCGCGGGAGAAGGACGCAACGCGGTCTGGCTCGCCGAACAGGGCTGGGAGGTGGACGCCGTCGACTTCTCCGCCGTGGCCCTGGAGAAGGCCGGTCGGCTGGCCGCCGAACGCGGGGTGCGCCTGCACGCCGTCCCTGCCGATCTCATGGACTGGGCACCGCCTGCCGCGACGTACGACCTGGCGCTGATCGCCTATCTGCATCTGCCGTGGCCGCGGATGGCCGAGGTGCTGACCCGGGCCGCCACCGCCGTGCGCGCGGGCGGGACCCTGCTGCTCGTCGGCCACGACGCCGCCAACCTCGACCACGGCGGTCCACAGGACCCACGCGTGCTCTACACCGCCGGGCAGGTCGCCGATCTCTGGCGGCCGCACGCCGGCATCCAGCGGGCCGGGACGGTCACCCGGCCGGTGGCCGGCACCGAGGGCCACAGCCGCACCGCACTGGACGCGCTCGTCCGCGCCGTGCGCAGCTGACACCGCCGACGCGGCCACGCACGGGTCAGACCCGGCGCGGGAGCCGACCGGCCGACCGGCCCCGGGCCCGGGCCCGGCGCACGAGGAACTCGCGGGCGGCGAGCAGGGCGCCCTCGCCACGCCCACGTCGCGCCCGGAGCGGCTCCACGCCCTGCCACGCCGGAACGGGCGTCGCTCAGGAGTCCGTGCGGATCACCACGACCAGGGTGCGCGGACCGTGCACCCCCTCGACTCGCTCCAGTTCGATGTCGGAGGTGGCCGACGGGCCGCTGATCAGCGTGGTCGGGCGCTCCGGGATCAGCCGGTCGAGCGCCTCCGGCACGCCGGGCGCCACCGTCGACAGGTCCACGACGCAGACGTGCAGGTCGGGGACGAGGGACAGCGCGCGCCGGCCCTGTCCGGGGCCTCCGTCGAGGAAGATCGTGCCGGTCTCCGCGCAGCCGGCCGCGGACGCGGTGACCACGCCGTCCAGTTCGCCGAGCCGGGGGGCCGGGATGTCCGGGGAGTCCCACTGGACCTCGCCGTCGTAGGCGGCGACCCAGGCCGGGTCGAGGTCGGCGGGCGCGCCGGCCCGGCGCGCCCCGTGCTCGTGGAGCGCCTCGGCGATCATGGCCGGGGCGCGGTCGGCGGTGCAGGTGCGCACCTGCGCCTTGTAGTCGACCAGGCGGTCCAGGAAGAGCGCGAGCCGTTCGTCGTCGGGCAGCGTACGGCCGGTGCGGTACGCGCGGGGGGCCGTCACTTCCGCCGGGCGGGCGAGGGTGAGGGCGTCCCGGACACGTCCGAGCACCGTCTCGCGTGCGGTCGCGGTCACGGGTTCTCCTCCTCGTGGGGGTGGGCTGCGGTCCGGGCGCCCTCTTCGGCGGCGGCCCGCAGGGTGGCCTCGCCCTCCTCGGAGGCCAGCCAGTCGCGGAAGGTCCGCCGGGGCGGGGCCAGGATGTCCCGGCTGTCGGTCCAGCCGTCGAACGGGGCCGGGAGGCGGGAGATCTTCCGGTCCCGCCCGGCCACCAGCCGGCCGCCGGGTCCGGCGGTCTTCTGCGCGGCCGTGAACAGCCGGGGCCGCTTCATCACCGTCGCGGCCGCCTTCATCGCCAGCTTCTCCACGGTGGTGCCGGCCTGCTCGGTGTGCTGGTGCCGCAGCTCCACCAGGAGCGACGGGATGTCGATCTTCACCGGGCAGGCGTCGAAGCAGGCGCCGCACAGACTGGAGGCGAACGGCAGCGAGCTGTTCGGGTCGTCCTTCGCGGCGTGCATCCCGGCGAGCTGCGGGGTGAGCACGGCGCCGATGGGGCCGGGATACGTCGACCCGTAGGCATGTCCGCCGGCCCGCTCGTACACCGGACAGACGTTGAGGCAGGCGGAGCAGCGGATGCAGTTGAGCGCCTCGCGCCCGATCCGGTCGGCGAGCGCCGCAGTGCGCCCGTTGTCGAGGAGCACCAGGTGGAACGTCTGCGGGCCGTCCCCCGGGGTCACGCCGGTCCACAGCGAGGTGTACGGGTTCATCCGCTCGCCGGTGGAGGAGCGCGGCAGCAGTTGCAGGAAGACTTCCAGGTCCCGGTAGCGCGGCAGCACCTTCTCGATGCCCATGACGGTGATCAGGGTGTCCGGCATGGTCAGGCACATGCGGCCGTTGCCCTCGGACTCGACCACCGACAGCGTGCCGGTCTCGGCGATGCCGAAGTTGGCTCCGGAGACGGCCACCGGGACCGTCATGAACTTCTCCCGGAGATAGGCCCGGGCGGCGGCCGCCAGATGGGCCGGGACGGAGTCGAGACCGGGGTCCACGCCCGGGATGGCGGCGCGGAAGATGTCCCTGACCTCGTGCCGGTTGCGGTGGATCGCCGGGACCAGGATGTGCGACGGCTTGTCGTCCGCGAGCTGCACGATCAGCTCGGCGAGGTCGGTCTCGTACGCGGTGATGCCCCGGGTCGCGAGGTGTTCGTTGAGACCGATCTCCTGGGTGGCCATCGACTTGACCTTGATGACCTCGTCGCTTCCGGTCTCCTCGACGAGCCGGGCGACGATCTCGTTGGCCTCGGCCCCGTCGCGCGCCCAGTGGACGGTGCCGCCGTGCTCGGTGACCTTGCGTTCCAGCTGTTCGAGCAACTCGGGCAGCCGGTTCATGGTGTCCGTCTTGATCGCCGAGCCGGCGTCGCGCAGCCGCTCCCAGTCGGGCAGTTCACCGGTGACGGCGAGCCGCTTGGCGCGGATGGTGTGGGTGGCCCTGCGGAGGTTTCCGCGCAGTTGCTCGTTGCGCAGCTCGTCGTGGGCGGCCGCGGGGAACGTGCGCTCGCCGCGCAGGTTGCCGGTCCCGTACGGGGAGCGGGGCGGGAGGGCGGGCATGCCGAGGAAGGTGCTGCTCATCGGGCGGCGGCCTCCATCTTCGAAAGTACGCAGGGCGAGGTGCGGGTGGAGGCGAGGATCTGCGCGAGGTGCAGGGTGCGGGTCCCGGCCTTGATGCGGGACAGGCCCCCGCCGATGTGCATCAGGCAGGAGGAGTCGCCGGCCGTGCACACGTCCGCACCCGTGGACAGCACGTCGCGCACCTTGTCCTGGAGCATGGCGGTGGACGTGTCCGCGTTTTTGACCGCGAAGGTGCCGCCGAATCCGCAGCAGGCGTCGGCCTCCGGCAGCTCCACCAGGTCGATGCCGTCGACCGCGTGCAGCAGGCGCAGCGGCTTGTCCCCCACCCTCAGCATGCGCAGCGAGTGGCAGGTGGGGTGGTAGGTCACCCGGTACGGGAACCAGGCGCCGACGTCGGTCACGCCGAGCACGTCGACGAGGAGCTCCGACAGCTCGTAGGTCTTGGCCTTGACGGCGGTGACGGCGTCGACCAGTGCCGCGTCGCCGTACCGTTCGGCGACGATCCGGTGCTGGTGACGCACCGAGCCCGCGCAGGAACCGGACGGCATGACCACGGCCTCGATCGACGGGTCGCCGAACTGTTCGGCGAAGTTGCGCACCAGTGGGACCGGTTCGCGCTGGTAGCCGGTATTGACGTGCATCTGACCGCAGCACGTCTGCCCAGGCGGAAACACCACGTCGTGGCCCAGCCGGGTGAGCAGCACGGCGGTCGCTTTCACCGCGTCGGGGAACAGCGTGTCCCCCAGACAGGTGGCGAAGAGTCCGATGCGCATGGAGCCTCCTTCGTTCGGTCGGACCATATTAGGCATCGACCGATCCTGCCACCAGAGTTCGGTCCGACCTTATTGACATGTGAGGTCATCGGTGTCCTACTGATGGCCGCTTCAGCAGCGGCAGGGCCCACGCAGGCCTCCGGAACGGGACACCGGCAGGGCACGCGCAGTGCCGCCCGGAACACGGACACCGGCGGTAACGGCCCCGCAGCCGCGGTACTCAAGGAGGAGCACGTACGTGATCACAGCGCAACCGGCCGTCCTCGCGGCCTACACCCCTGACGTGACCGCCGTCGGGGACAGCCTCACCGTCACCGCCCTACTCGGCCTTGTGCCCCTCGCGGTCTTCTTCCTGCTGCTGGTGGCGGCCAAGCGCCCGGCGCTCCAGTCGGCGCTCGGAGCTCTGATCACCGCCCTGTCGATCGCGGTGCTCGGCTACGGGATGCCAGTCGGGCTCGGTGCCCTGTCCGCCACCCAGGGCCTGGTCTTCGGTCTGTTCCCGGTGATGCTGATCGTCGTCGCCGCCATCTGGTTCTACGAACTCACCGTCGTCAGCAACCGGTTCGAAGACCTGCGCCGCTCCTTCAGCGCCGTCGGCCGCGGCGACCTGCGCGTCCAGGCGATGCTCATCGCCTTCTGCTTCGGCGGCCTCCTGGAGGCCCTGGCCGGATTCGGCGCACCCGTCGCCATCACCGCCGCGATGCTCATGGCGATCGGCCTGCCGCCGCTCAAGGCGGCCGTGACCGTCCTGGTCGCCAACACGGCCCCCGTCGCCTTCGGCGCCATGGCCATCCCGATCACCACGGCCGGCAACCTCACCGGCATCGCGCCCGAGGACATCGCCGCCGTCGTCGGCCGGCAGACACCGCTGCTCGCGCTCTTCGTCCCCATGCTGCTGCTCTTCCTCGTCGACGGCATCCGCGGCTTCCGCCAGCTGTGGCCCATCGCCCTGGTCACCGGACTCGTCTTCGCCGTGGCCCAGTTCTGGTGCGCGTCCCACTTCGCGTACGAACTCACCGACGTGGTCTCCGCGCTGGCCGGCTTCACGGCCGCGGTGATCATGCTGCGGTTCTGGGCGCCGAAGACCCCCGACGACCAGCGCTCCCAGGTCGAGGCAGAGCCGCTGACCCCGCGCCGGGTCGGCCTGGCCGTCCTGCCGTACGTGCTGGTGATCGTGGTCTTCGCGCTGGCCAAGCTCAGGGTCGGCGGACTCGATGTCCCCGCGCTGCTCGGCCGGTTCAAGATCGAGATCCAGTGGCCCGGTCTGTACGGCAACCTGGTCGCCGGCGACGGCTCCCCGTCCGCCAGCGCGATCTACAAGCTGGAGATCCTCGGCAATCCCGGCACTCTGCTGATCGCCTCCGGCCTGCTGGTGACGCTCGTCTACAGCCTCACGAGCGACGGCGGCCGGTTCCCGATGTCCGCCCGCACCAGCCTGCTCGCCGCGGGCCGCACCCTGAAGAACATGCGCACGGCCATAGCCACGGTCGCCACCGTACTGGCGCTGAGCTACGTCATGAACCAGTCCGGCCAGACCGTGGCCATCGGCACCTGGCTGGCCGCGGTCGGCGGGATCTTCGCCCTGCTCTCCCCCGCCCTCGGCTGGCTCGGCACCGCCGTCACCGGCTCCGACACCTCCGCCAACGCCTTGTTCGCCACGCTCCAGCAGACCGCGGGCGAGCGCGCGGGCATCGACCCGACCCTGCTGGTGGCCGCGAACACCTCCGGCGGCGTCGTCGGCAAGCTGGTCAGCCCGCAGAACCTGACCATCGCGGCGACCGCGGTGGGAGTGCCGGGCTCCGAACGGATCCTGCTGCGCAAGGTCGTCGGGTACAGCGTCGCGATGCTGGCGGCGCTGGGAGTGCTGGTCTACCTGCAGTCGCTGCCCGCCCTGTCCTGGATGCTGCCGTAGGGACGGACACCCGAAACGCGCGCGGGGATGGGACCGGGGCTGCTCTCACCCCGGACCCACCCCCGCGCGGCGCACCCGGGCCACCGGTCCGCGCCGCGGCTACTGCTCGGCGGGCTCCGGCCCCTGGTCGTCGACCAGGGTGCCGTGGAAACCTCGGATGTGCTTCTCGGCCAGGTCGGCCGCCGCCGCGCCCTCGCCCTCCCGGACCAGACGCAGCAGTTCGGCGTGTTCGTCGTTCAGGGAGCCGGCCGCGGCCGGCCAGTCCTCGGCCCCCTCCAGGGCCCGCAGGATCAGCGGTCGCACGGACTCGCGCACCGCCGAGGTGAGGGTGGACGTCAGCCGGTTGCCGGAGCTGCGGGCGATCAGCACGTGGAACCGGGTGTCGAGGTCGTTGAACTCCGCGACCTCCACGCCGGGCTCCCGCATCCGCCACAGGAGGGTCTCCACCTCTTCGAGCTCCTCCGGCGAGGCGTGCCCGGCGGCTGCCTGGAAGCTCGAACGTTCCAACGTGACCCGAGCCTCCAGCACGTCCTCCAGGCTGTAGCTGCCCAGCGCGAAGTGCAGCCGCAGCAGTCTGCCGAGCGCGCCGTCGGGGTGCCGCACGATCCGCGCCCCGGCGTCCGGCCCCCGGCCGGACTGGGCGACCAGCACGCCGATCGTCTCCAGCACGCGCAGCGCCTCACGCAGAGCGGAGCGGCTGACCCCGAGCACGGGCGCCAGCTCCCGCTCGGGCGGCAGCCGGTCACCGGCCTTCAGCTCACCGGCCAGCACCCGTGCCTCGATGGTCTCCAGCACGAGTTCATGGGTGCGGGACTGCCGGACGGGCTCCCACTCGACGGACATGACGCACTTCCCTCCCTGATCGAAAGCCCCAGGAACGACTATGTCACACATGTCATGTGGTCGGACCAGAACCGTTACGGAGGGTACTCAAAGGCCGTCGGACTGCTGCGCCGGGCGGCCGAACTGGCCCGTCCCGGGCGGCCGCCCTTCCCGCCACAGCCCCGTCACGCAAAGTCGGCCGCCGGTTCGATGGCGTCCACCGCGTATGGACAGCCCTCCTCCGCACAGGAGCCCCAGCCGCCGCACGACTGGGGCTCCACGATGCGGTGGGTGTCGGTCAGCGGGCTGGAGGAGCTGGAGCTGCCCACGTCGTCAACCGCTCACCCGCACACCGGCGGACCGCGTCACCTCGCGGTCACCGGGCACCGGGAAGATCAGCGCCGCAGGGTGAGGACGCCCGGCCGCCACGGCAGCCGGTTGTACTCGCCGCCCGCGTTGGGGTCCTTGCCCTGGTAGAGGAGCTGGAGGTTGCAGGGGTCGATGGTCATGGTCTGGTCGGGGTTGTTGCGGACCAGGTCACCGTGGCTGATGTCGTTGGTCCACGTGGCACCGCTGTTGGCCTTGCCCGCGAAGGGGTTGCTCTCGCTCGCGGCCTGCGGGGTCCAGGACCCGCTCAGGCTGGATGACGTGAAGGAGCGGAAGTAGCGCCCGTTCGCGCCCATCGCCTCGACGATCATGAGGTACTGGCTCTGGTCCTTGACCTTGTAGACCTGTACGCCCTCGAACAGGTTGGCCTTCGTGTCGCTCATGATGGTCGTGTAGGACGAGCCGAAGTTGCCCGGGAAGTTCCCGATCGGCATGCTCGCCCGGTAGATCTTGCCGTTGTCACCGGCGAAGAACAGGTACATGTTCTGGCCGTCGGCGATCAGGGTCTGGTCGATCGGGCCCGTGTCGGAGCCGGAGATGCTCCCGGTGAACAGCGGCTGCGGAGAGGACCAGCCGTTGGGGTTGGTGGGGTCGCTCGACGTGCGGTAGATGAAGGGCCAGGAGCCCCACTGGTACGCCAGCACCCAGATGTTCTTGGGCGCGAAGTAGAACAGGGTCGGCGCCACCGCGGCCTGGCTCATCCCGGTCTGGCCGGCCGACGCCATGTCCGACCAGTTCGTGAAGGGGCTGAACATCATCGAGCCGTACGACGACCCCGACACGTTCGACGCGTAGACCAGGTGCTTGCCGTTGTGCGTCACGGTGGTGAAGTCCTTCACCGCGGCCCACCCGTTCGCCGGCTGCGCCAGGACACCCGTCGATGTCCACCGGTACGTCGACGGAAGAGCACACGTGCCGTCGGTCGGCGGGTCGTCCGGCGTCAGACCGGTCCACTTCTGGTTGGCACCGCCGTTGCACGTCCAGATCTGCACCGCTGTGCCGTTGGCCGTACCGGCGCCCGACGCCTCCAGGCACAGCCCGGACTCCACGCCGACGACCGTGCCGTCGGAGTTCACCCGCCACTGCTGGTTCGCACCGCCGGAACAGCTCCAGATCTGCACCCGGGTACCGGCCGTGGTGGCATGGCCCGGAACATCCAGGCACTTGTTGCCGTACACGGTCAGCTGGTTGGCGTCCGTCAACGTCCACTGCTGGTTGGTTCCGTTCCAGCAGTCGTAGATCTGCAGGTACGTGCCGTTGGTCTGGTCGGCGCCCGGCACGTCGAGACACCGGTCCGAACCCACACCGCGCAAGGCGCCACTGGTGGCCGCCTGAGCCGGGGTGGCAACGAGCATCGCCGCCAGCGCGGCCAGCGCCGCGACCGTGGCGGCGAGTACCACAGACAGATGCCTGCGGTTGAAACTTCCTCTGTGCATGGGGACTTCCCCAACCTTGAGTAGGCGGTTCCGGCTGACCTCGTCGAGGCTGTCCGGACTGACGGTGCAGTGCGGTGTGCAGCGGTCTGTGAGCATCACGGCAGACCGTTGTGACGTCCCGGCCCTTGCGGCCTTCCGGAGGACCGGTGGCGCCCGGCGTCCTCGGGCCGCACGACGACAGGAATTGTCAGATCCATGACATACACAACGCAGGCACACCCCTTACGTCTCGGCATTTCGATGGAACACGGCCCGGAGGTGACCCGCCGTACGAGTGGAGCGATCCCGACCTGTTCGCAATACCGAACACATGTCGAAGTCTCGAGCAACCCGAATGATAGGGAACCGGTGAACCACGTCAATACCTCTCGCATGAATCGCGAACATCACCGAAACATTCGGCCCCGCCATGTAGGTAACGACGCAGGTCAACCACCGACCCGTCGGGCTCCGGTTCCTGCCTGGAGGCCGCGCAGAGAGGCGCTGGTGGGCGAACTCAGTGGCAGAACGGGCGCAGGCCGCGGTGTGGTCGCCCAGGAGCCCGCCCCGGTGCAAGCACGGTCGGCAAGAACAGACAATGCGGCGAGTGGCGGGCGGCGGTCAGGTCATGGGTACCGTGGAGCAGTGCGGGCGTGATCCACAGCGGCTCACCCGACAGAGTGATGTCCGCCCGACGGGGAACCCGGCTTGTGCCGAGTGAACGGGTCACGCTTGGCCGACCCTGCGGACGGCCGCCGTTCCGGGCAGGTCTCCGCCACCGGTCGCACAGGCTCACCAACGGCTCCGAGCCACCTGCCCGCCTCGCAGAGAGTTTCCCCAACATGACAAGTGTCACGGTCCGCGCTCCACGTCCCGGGAGTCCCGGGAGTCCCGGCAGCGACTTCGCCCGGCTGTCGAGGAAGGTCGCGGATGCCGGATTGCTGAAGCGGCGCCCGGGCTACTACACGCTCCGGATCACCGCGGTGGCCGGGCTCTACGCCACCGGATGGATCGCCTTCGCACTCGTCGGCCGCTCATGGTGGACGTTGGCGGTCGCCGCCTTCCTGGCCCTCGTCTTCGGGCAAGTGGCCCTGGTCGCGCATGACGTGGCCCACCGCCAGGTGTTCCGGCGGCGCCGGGCCAGCGAGGTGTCCGGACGGATCGCCGGAGCGAGCATCGGAATGGGCTACGGCTGGTGGCAGGACAAGCACACCCGTCACCACGCCAACCCCAATAACGAGGACCTCGACCCCGACGTCGCACCCGACCTGCTGGTCTGGTCCCAGGACCAGGCCCGCGCCGCCACCGGGCTCCCCCGTCTGCTCGGCCGCTGGCAGGCGTTCCTGTTCTTTCCCCTCCTCACGCTGGAGGGCTTCAACCTGCACGTGTCGAGCGGGAGGGCGGTCGCCAACGGCTCGCTCAGGCACCGGTTCCTCGACGGTGTTCTGCTGGCCGTTCACTGTGTGGCGTACCTGACCGCCGTGTTCTGGGTCCTGCCGCCCGGCATGGCGATCGCCTTCCTCGCCGTCCACCAGGGCTTGTTCGGTCTCTACCTCGGCTCCCTCTTCGCCCCCAACCACAAGGGCATGCCGATTCTGAAGGGCGACGACCGCCCGGACTTCCTCCGCCGCCAAGTGCTCACCTCACGCAACGTGAACGGCGGCTGGTTCACCGACATCGCCCTGGGCGGGCTGAACCACCAGATCGAACACCACCTCTTCCCCAGCATGCCCAGCCCCAACCTGCGCAAGGCACGGACCCTCGTCCGGCACTACTGCGAGGAACTGGGCGTGGACTACCTGGAGACCGGGCTGATCGCCTCCTACCGACAGGCACTCACCAGCCTCCATCAGGCGGGAGCACCCCTCCGGCACAACCGCGTCCCTGCCTAGGGAGGCCGGAGGACGGCGCCCGCGCGGCAGGGGCGGGCCGGCACGGCGACCCGGCGCCCGCGGCCGACGCGGATGTGGGTAACCGCGGTCGGCCGGCGTGCCGGGCACCCGGCAGCAGCTCTGATGATGCGCCGGGACGCCTTCCGGGACCGATAACCGGCCGGACCCGGGCACGATGACCGGCTACCGGACCCGGGCCCGGTAGCCGGGGGTACCGTCCGCCAGGGGCGGGAGCAGGGTGGTGGCACGGCGAAGTAGAGTGACCAGCTCTCCGGTCCAGTCACATCCAGCCGCACAGCGAGGTCTCCATGGAGCCCCAGGAAGCACCCTCGGCCGGGTACGCCGAGGTTCATGTCGTCGCCGCGTCACCCGAGGTCGCCCGGCGGGTGGCGGAGGTGCTCCGGCGTTGCTTCGCCGCTACCGAGCAGCGCAGCTATCCGGCCAACGGCGAGGGTGACGGAACCCGTCTGGAACTCACCGTGGACACCACCCGCACGGCGGAACCGGCACGCTCGTGGCTGGAGTCCAGCCGGTGGAGCGGACCCGTCGGCCAGGAGCCCCGGCAGGACTGATCCTCCGCCGGGCCCCCGCCGGCCCCGTGTCGCGGCAAGCGTGCTGCGCCCTCGGCACGGAGGAGTCGCTGCAGTTCCCCGTTGAACGCCTTGGTGTTCTCCACCAGAGCGTCCAGATGCCCTTCCAGCTCCCGCAGCGTGCTGAAGATCCGCCGATCAGCCGACGCGGGTTCACCGGACAGCACGCACAGCTCGTCTCCGCATGGTTGTGCACGACGTCCAGGAGCTCCCGCTGTACGAGCTTCCCGAGCACCTCGTGCGGATCCTCCTCCGCGGCCGCCGCCACCCAGCCCACCCCGCGCAACCGCTCTCGCACCGCGTCGACCCCCAGCGCCCGCCTCCAGGTGTTCACCGGCCACGCCGAAGACGTCCAGCACCGCCCCGTACAGGTCGGACTTCTCCACCGTCGTGCACCGGAACATCTCCGGTGGAACCCTGCGCACGCCTGTCGCCCCTCCCGTCGCCCCGTCGGCATCCGGATCCCCACCGTAGAGGGAGGCACCGACATGCAGGGGCAAGCCGCAGAACAGCGGACCCAACCGACGGGAATCGGGCGGTCTCGTGGGACGGAGCCGAACGGGCCGTTCGCACCCGCAGCCGCAGCGCGAAGAACAGGCCGGGGCTCGTCGTGGAGCCGCTGGAGCACGCCCGGAATCTCGGGTGAGTGCTGGAGCGGATACGGCGGCAAGTCGTCGATCCCCAGCAGCGGCGTTTGCGGCCGCCGCTTCCCCGCCCTGGCCCTCAACTTCCTCTCTGGTCACGACTCCACGCCGAGGGGAAGCCCAAGCGTCGAGCCCCCCGAAGAGGAAGGAGGGCCTCCGCAGGAAGGTGATCTATTTACTTGAAGTACTCGGCGGGATCAGGTCCAATGGGGCACCTTCACTAGGTGCAAGGACCACGGAAAGCCGATCATGACGCACCACAGTCAGTTATGCGCGACTGTCCCGCAGCCCCGGGCGGCGAGACGAACGCCCGTCCCCCGCGGCGACGTGAACGGCACCCTGACCGCGCTCCCCACGGCGGCGGAGCGAGCTTGGCTCGACAGCTTCCAGAGCACCCGTCATCTGGCCGACGCCGACGTGCGGCGGCACGAACGACGGAACACGCTGCACATGTTGAGGGGCCTTCAGGTGCTCGCCCGGTTCGCGGAGGAGCGGGCGGACGCGTTCGCGGCCTCCAACGGGGTGCCGCTCGCCACGGTCGAGGTGATTACGCGCCAGATCGGTGACCCCCTGGTCCGCGCACAGGCGGTGGGCAAGCTGATCGCCGCGGTCGAGCGCGGTGTGGACTTCCGGCTCGACCCCGCCTCCTGGCTGCCCGCCGGCCTGGAGGGGGCGGGGGAGATCGGCGCCGTCTTCGGCAACCTCGTCGACAACGCCCTGGACGCCGTCACCGGCACCGGACGGCCGGAGCCCCGCGTAGAGGTCGTGCTCCGGTACGACCGGGGCACCCTCGATCTCTCCGTGTCCGACAACGGGCCTGGCGTGAGGCCCCACTTGCGCGGCTGGGTCTTCGAGCGGGGCTCCTCGACGAAGCCGGCCTCGCCCGCACGCCCCCGGGGCATCGGCCTGGCGCTGGTACGCGCCGTCGCCGAGGCGCGGAGCGGATCGGTCGAGGTGAAGGGCCGGAAGGGCGGCGGCGCCGTCTTCACCGTCCGGATGTGCGCCGCCGAACAGCACCAGGGAGCCCGCCGGCACGTGCCGTGCCAGGCGGACGCGGGCACGTCGAGACGGCTGCGGGAGGGCCGGTGATCAACGTGCTCGTCGTCGACGACGACTTCTACGTGGCGAGGATCAACGCCCACTACGTGTCCGAGATACCTGGCTTCCGGGTGGCGGGAATCGCCCACGGCGCGGCTCCCGCCCTGGCGGCCGTCGAGCGCGGCGGCATCGACCTCATCCTGCTCGACCAGCACCTCCCCAACGAGAGCGGACTGTCCGTCACCCGCCGTCTTCGCAGCATGAACCTGGACGTCGACATCGTCATGGTCACCGCCGACCGCAGACCCGCATCGGTCCGCGCGGCCCGCCGCGCGGGTGTTCTGCACTACCTCGTCAAGCCGTTCACCTGCGAGAGCCTCCGCGAGAGGCTGGAGTCGTACGCCCGGATGCGCGCCGCGTTCGACGACACCACGGAGATGGACCAGGACGCCGTCGACGGGTCCCTGGGCGGCGGGTGCACTCCGGACGCGGGGCGGGGCCTGCCCAAGGGGTTCTCCGAGCACACCGCGGACCTGGTCGCGCGAGCGGTCGAGGAGCAGGGGGCCGGGGGCCGGCTGACCGCCCAGGAGGTGGCCGAGCTGACGCGGATCAGCCGCTCGACCGCGCAGCGGTACCTGAAGTTCCTCGCCGACAGCGGGCGGCTGCGGCTCACCCTCCGGTACGGCACCAGTGGCCGGCCCGAGCACCTCTACTCCCGGGCGTGAACCGGACCCGGTTCGAGCGCCGGACCCTCCAGCGTGAACCGGACCCGGACCGTACTGGACGCGGACGTCTCCCCCGGATGGCCCGTACCCCCGTCGGCCTCCCGGCGGCCCTCCCTCACGGCCCAGCGAGCGCGACAGGAAACCGATAGTGCCGATCCGAATTCTCCCCGCGCCCGGTCCCACCCGGACGCTGACGCTCATCACCATGGTGATGAGCCTGGGGCAAGGGCTGTGGATGGCCCTGAGCGCCCTCTACGCGGTGACGGTCGTCGGCCTGTCACCCGGCGAACTGGGCGTCGCCTTGGGCGTCACGGCCGTCCTCGTCCTGCTGTCCAGCATCCCGCTGGGCCACCTCGCCGACCGCGCGGGACCGCGCACCGTGCAGCTGTGGTCGTTCCTCGCCCTGGCTCCGCTGACCGCAGCCCTGGCCGCGGCGCAGGGTTTCTGGTCGTACCTGTTCGTCACCTCCGTGCAGGGGCTGGCCTACCGGGCCGGGAACAACGCCCGCAAGGCGATGATCGCGGCCAACGTGCCTCGGGAGGACCGGGTGCACGTCATGGCGTACATACGGGCCGCGGTCAACGCGACCCTGGCGGTCGGCGCCTGTCTGGCCGGCCTCGTCCTGGTGTGGGACGAACGCATCGGCTACCAGAGCGCCGTCCTCTTCGCCGCCCTCTGCTTCCTGATCACGGGACTGCTCACGCTCAAGGAACGGGCGGTGCCGCCGGTGCCCGCCATGCCGGGCGCGGCCTTCTCCGTGCTGCGGGACACACCGTTCCTGGCGTTCACCGTGCTGGACGGCGCCCTCGTCACCCACGCCCTGCTGCTCGACCTCGTCCTGCCCCTGTGGGTTGTCCAGCACACGGACGCGCCGCGCTGGACGAGCGCGGCGCTGCTCCTGCTGAACACCGCGCTGGTGGTGGCCCTCCAGACCCGGGTCGCGCGCGGCGTCCGCGACCCGAGGTCCGCGTCCTTCGCGAGCCTCCAGGGCGCCGGCTGCGTGGCGGGCGCCTGCCTGCTCTTCGCCCTGACCGACGGCGCGGAGGTCGTCGCGGCCTGCGTGCTGCTGGGCGTCGGCGCGCTGCTGCACGCGTTCGGGGAGATCCGGCAGGCGGCGGGCAGCTGGACCATCGTCTTCGACCTGGCGCCCGACCACGCGCAGGGCCAATACCAGGGCACGTACAAGATGGGCGGTGACATCGGCAAGATGTTCGCCCCGGCCGTCCTCACCTGGCTGATCATCGGCCACGGCGCCCTCGGCTGGATCGTCCTGGCCGTGGCCTACGCCGTGCTGGGCGCCGCTGTTCCGGCCGTCGTGGCCCTCGGTCGCCGCAGGGCGACCCCCGCGAAGGACCCCGCCACCGTCTGAGCGCGCCTCCGCGGCCTGCCCGTACGTCCCACGGCGACGTGCCCCCACGCGTGCTGTCGCCGCCGCGCGCCCGGCCGACAACCGCTCTGCCGGCCCGCGGGGGAAATGAGCAGAACACGTTTTTCCCGGCCAAGGATGTTTAGCGCGGCAGTGCGCACAACCGGGACCGGCCCCCGGAGCCCTCGATAGCTTCGTGCGCAATCCACCGTCGACGAGTTCGGACAGACATGACCACAGCATCGGACGTACGCCTGGGCGCCGGCCTCCTGAAGCACGCGCTCGTCCAGCCGGACCGCACCGCGTTGAGCCTGGGACGCCGTGCGTACAGCTACGCCGAGGCCGCGACCACGGCGCGCCGCTGGGCCGCCCTGCTGGTCGAGGCAGCGGGCGGCCGGCCCGCCCGGGTCGGGGTCTTCGCCCACCGCAGCGAAGCCTCCTACCTGGGGGTCGCCGCCGCGCTGTGCGCGGGCGCCGCGTTCGTCCCGCTGAACCGCAGGTTCCCGGCCGAGCGGACCCGCTCGATGCTGGAGCGCGCCGACATCGACGCGATCGTCGTGGACGCCGCCTCCCTGCCCGGCCTCGCCGGCCTGCTGCGGGGTCTGCCGCGCAAGCCGGTCGTGCTGCTTCCCGACGTCGATCGGGCCGAGGCCGGCGAGCTGGGCGACGTACGGGTCCTGGACGCCCAGGACCTGGCCGCCGCCGCGCCGCTGGAGGAACTGCCCCCGGTCGCGCCCGACGACATCGCCTATCTGCTGTTCACCTCGGGCAGCACGGGCACGCCCAAGGGCGTGCCCGTCACCCACGGCAACGTCCGCGCGTTCCTCGACGCCAACCAGGAGCGCTACCGCCTCACCCCCGAGGACCGGCTGACGCAGACCTTCGACCAGACCTTCGACCTGTCGGTCTTCGACCTCTTCATGGCCTGGGAGAACGGGGCCCGGCTGTGCTCGATGGACCCCATCGAGCTGCTCTCGCCGTTCAAGTACCTTGAGCGCAACGGGATCACCGTCTGGTTCTCCGTGCCGTCCGTCGCCGCTGTCCTGCGGCGGCGCGGGGTGCTCCGCCCCGGGACGATGCCCACGCTGCGCTGGAGCCTGTTCTGCGGCGAGGCGCTGCCCCGCGAGACCGCCGAGGCGTGGCAGGCGGCCGCCCCGCAGTCGGTGGTGGAGAACCTGTACGGGCCCACGGAGCTGACCATCGCCTGCACGGTGCACCGCTGGGACCCGGTGACCGGGCCGGCGGCCTGCGTCCACGACAACGTGCCGATCGGCCGCCCCTACCCGGGCCTGTACCCGCTGGTGATCGGCGAGGACGGGGCCCCGGTGGCGGACGGTCAGGTGGGGGAACTGTGCATGGCGGGCCCGCAGACCACCCCCGGCTACTGGCGGGCGCCCGAACTCACCGCCGAGCGCTTCTTTGCGTACGAGGGTCGCACCTACTACCGCACCGGTGACCTGGTGTGCCGGCAGGACGACGCCTACGTGTGCCTGGGCCGCAACGACCAGCAGGTCAAGATCGGCGGCTACCGCGTCGAACTGGGCGAGATCGAGGCCGTCCTGCGGCGGGCCGGCGCCGTGGAGGCGGTCGCCCTGCAGTGGCCCGACGCCCACACCGTGACCGCCGTCGTCTGCGGCGACGTCACCCCCGCGACGCTCACCGCGGCCTGCGAGGCCGCGCTGCCGCCCTACATGACGCCCGCCCGGATCGACGTGGTGGCCGAGATGCCCGTCAACGGCAACGGCAAGACCGACCGGGGCGCGCTGCGCGACCGCCTCCGGACCAGCCTGTGACCACCGCCCCTCCGCCCCTTCCCCCGCGCCCCCGAAGAAAGGCCATCGTGAGCACAGTCGACGAACTCGTCGCCCGCACCCTGGGAATCACCGAGGACCGTCTCACCGCCGATCTCGCCTACCAGTCCGTCCGCGAGTGGGACTCGCTCGGGCACGTCACGCTCATGGTCGCTCTGGAGCAGGAGTACGGCGTCGAGGTCGACGACGACCTCATGCTGGAGCTGCGCACGCTCGGTGCGGTGCGCGCGTTCGCCGACGGCCTGAGCGACCCCACGGCCACCGCGGGCTCCACGGCCCCCGCGCCCCGCACGGCCTCCGGGACCCCCCACGCGCCGGCGCCCGGCGGCACCGTCCACCGGGGTCTGGAGGGCGTCACCTTCGACCAGTCCGCCGTCACCCTCATCGACGGTGCCGAAGGCATATTGGAGTACCGGGGCTACAGCATCCACGACCTGGCCGAGCACGCTTCCTTCGAGGAGGTCGCCCACCTGCTGGTCCACGGCCACCTCGCCGACGCGGCCGCCCTCGAGGTCTTCACCAAGCAGCTGCGCGCGGCCCGCACCCTGCCCGCGCCGGTCCAGGACCTCGTCCGATCACTCGCGCACGCCCATCCGATGGAGGCACTGCGCACCTGTGTCTCGGCGCTCGGCGCGTTCGGCGCCCGCCGGACGGCGGGCACCGACGAGAGCTACGCGGAGGCCCGCGCGGCCGGGATCGAGCTCATCGCCCGCATCCCGATGATCGTCGCGGCGCACCATGCCTTCCGCAGCGGCCGCGAACCACTGTGGCCCCGTGAGGACGCCGGCCACGCCGAGGCGTTCCTCACCGTGCTGCTGGGAGAAGAGCCCACCCCGGCCGCCGTCCGCGTCATCGACAAGGGCTTCGTCGTCCACGCCGACCACGGGTCCAACGCCTCCGCGTTCACCGCCCGCGTCGCCATCGGCTGCCGCGCCGACATGACCGCGGCGCTCACCGCCGCCATCGCCGCCTTCTCCGGTTCGGTGCACGGCGGCGCCGCCGAACGGGTCATCGGACTCGTCGACGAGGTCGGCGCACCCGAGAACGCCGAGGCCCACGTCGCCGCCCTCCAGAGCCGGGGCGAGCCCGTCATGGGCTTCGGCCACCGCGTCTACCGCACCGAGGACCCGCGCGTGCGCCACCTGCGCGCCAGCGTCGTCGAGCTGAGCGAGGAGCGCGGCGACCGCACCGGCCTCGACATCCTGGACGCGGTCGCCGCCGCGATGCGGCCCCGGCAGCGGCACGGCGTCGCCGCCAACGTCGACCTCTACGCCGGTCTCTCCTACCGTCTTCTGGGCCTGCCGGACGACCTGGCCGTCGCCCTGTTCGTCGTCGGACGGGCGCCCGGCTGGGTGGCGCAAGCGCTGGAGCAGCACGCCAACAACGTCCTGATCCGCCCGCTGCTCGCCTACGCGGGCCCGCGCGGCCTGACCTACCCCGAGGGAGCCGCGCGATGAGCACCACGTCCGTGCCGTCCCCCCTCCCGGTGCGGCTGCCGGAATTCGCCGCAGAGCACGGCTTCGACCTCGGTGCCCTCCCCTACACCGGCCGCGTCCTGCTGGAGTCGCTGCTGCGGGGCGGAGACCCCGCACAGGCCTCGGTCCTGGGCAAGCGCCTGGCGCTCGGCGAGGACCCGGCCCTGGAGATGCCGTTCCGCCCCGCCCGCGTCCTGGTGCAGGACTACACAGGCATCCCGCTCCTGGTCGACCTGGCCGTGCTGCGCGACCGAGCCGCCGAGCCCAGCCGCGTCAACCCCGCCCTCCCCGTCGACGTGGTCGTCGACCACTCGGTGCAGACCGACTGGGCGGGCCGCCCGGACGCCCTGGGCCTGAACGAGGCCCTGGAGATGTCCCGCAACCGCGAGCGCTACGCATTCCTCAAGTGGGCCGAAGGCGTCTTCGACGGGGTGACGGTGATCCCGCCGGGACGCGGCATCGTCCACCAGGTCAACCTGGAGCAGCTGGCCACCGTCGTCGCCGAGGGCCCCGACGGCTCCCTCATGCCGGACACCGTCCTGGGCACCGACAGCCACACCACCATGGTCAACGGCTTGGGCGTGCTCGGCTGGGGCGTCGGCGGCCTGGAGGCCGAGGCACAGATGCTGGGCCTGGCGCAGGCGATCCGCGTCCCCCCGATCGTGGGGGTGCGGCTGACCGGCACGGTCAGCCCCGGGACCTCGCCCACCGACGTGGTCCTGGCCCTGACCCGCCGCCTCCGCGAGGAGAACGTCCAGGGCCTGATGGTGGAGTTCACCGGCCCCGGCGTCGACGAACTCTCCGCGCCCGACCGCTGCACCGTGGCCAACATGGCCCCCGAGTACGGTGCCATGTCGGCGTTCTTCCCGGTGGACGAGGAGACCCTCGGCTACCTGCGGCGCACTGGGCGCGACGAATCGACGGTGTCCCGCGTCCGGGAGTACTGCCGGGAGCAGCGCCTGCTCCGGGAGGGCGCCGAGCCGGTCTTCGGGCGGACCCTCGCCTTCGACCTGGGCGAGGTGGGCCCGGGCCTCGCCGGCCCCAGCCGCCCCGACCAGCGCATCTCCCTGGGCCAACTGCCGGATTCGCTGGCCGCGCTCTGCCCGCAGGGCCTGCGGAGCGAAGCCGGTGTCCAGGACGGTGACCTCGTCATCGCCGCCATCACCTCCTGCACATCGACCTCCAACCCCAAGGCCATGCTCGCCGCCGGCCTGCTCGCGAAGCGCGCCGTCGAGCGGGGTCTCCGCGTTCCCGCCCACGTCAAGACCAGCCTGTCGCCCGGCTCCAGGGCGGTCACCCGCTATCTGGCCGACGCCGGACTCCTCACCGACCTGGAGACGCTCGGCTTCCACGTCGCCGGGTACGGCTGCATGACCTGCAACGGCGGCAGCGGCCCCCTCAACGAGGGCATCGGCGAGGCCGTCGACCGCGGGGACCTGACCGTGGCCGCCGTACTGAGCGGCAACCGCAACTTCGCCTCCCGGGTCCACAGCCAGGTCCGCGCCGGCTACCTCGCCTCACCCGCTCTGGTCGTGGCGCTCGCCCTGGTCGGCGACGTCCGCACCGACCTGGAGAGCCAGCCGCTGGGCGTCGACCGCGACGGCAGGCCCGTCCACCTGCGGGACCTGTGGCCGCACGCCGGCGAGCTGCGCGAGCTGGAGGAGCGGTGGGTCACCCCCGAGGTGTTCGCGCCCGATCGCGCACCGCAGCCCGCGTGGGAGTCGATCACCGCCCCCGACAGCGAGGTGTACGCGTGGGACGAGACCTCCACCTACATCCGTCCGCCTGCCTACGTGGACTCCGAGGGCGGACTTCCCGTCCTGAGCGGGGCCCGCGCCCTGGTGGCACTCGGCGACCACGTCAGCACCGACCACATCTCTCCCGTCGGCGCCATCTCGGCAGCCTCCCCGGCCGGGGAGTACCTGCGGGAGAGGGGCGAACGGGACTTCAACTCCTACGGCTCCCGCCGGGGCAACCACGAGGTGATGGCCCGCGGCACGTTCAGCAACCCGCGCCTGCGCAACCTGCTGGTGGGCGACGGTGACAGCGGCGGCACCACCCTGCACCTGCCCAGCGGTGAGCGGCTGCCCGTCTACGACGCCGCCCGGCGCTACACCGGCAGCGGCACCCCCCTGATCGTCCTGGCGGGCCGCGGCTACGGCATGGGCTCGTCCCGTGACTGGGCCGCCAAGGGCCCCTGGCTGCTCGGCGTCCGTGCTGTCCTCGCCGAGGACTTCGAGCGCATCCACCGGGCCAACCTGTGCGCCATGGGCATCCTGCCGCTGCTCCTGCCCGCCGGGCGGAGCTGGAGCGACCTCGGTCTGACAGGCCGCGAGGAGTTCGACGTCGACCTGTCGCAGGTGCGCGCGAGCGGCGAGGCCCATGTCACGGCCGACGGCATCGGGTTCACCGTACGGGCGGACGTGCGGTCGGCCGGTGAGTGGGACGTCCTGCTGGCCGGCGGCACGCTGCCCTATCTGCTGCGGACCATGGGCGCACGGCACGAGGACACGGCATGACGCACATCCTCGACACCCTGGGCCTGCGCACGGCAGCCGAGGCCGACGCCCTCACCGCGGGCGCGAAGACCTTCGTCCCCGTCCACACCGGCACCCACGACCTGCCCGTCGGCACCCTCCTGGACGCCCTGGCCGAGGCCCCGTCACTGCTGCCGCCGCGCACCGGCCACCTGGGGAACTGGGAGGACATCGCGGCCGGACGGGCCGGGCCGATGGACTTCAACACCGCTGTCTGCGGCGGCGGCCACGGCTACCCGCTGATCTATGGCTTCACCCGCACCGAGGCCGACACCGAGGGCGGCGACGAGGCCTACCAGCCCGGCTCCCTCATCGACCAGGGCAAGCGGCATGTCCTGCCGCTGCACACCTGGGACGGCTCCCGCTTCGTGCGCCGCGACCGCGCCACACCGCTGTTCTGCCCCCTGGTCCAGGCCGAGGTCGACGGGCAACTCGTCCCCCTGGTCGACCTGCACAAGCAGCGGATGGCGGCCCTGCCCGGCTACCGCTTCCGGCACTGGGCCACAGCCCTGACCGACCGCGCCGGCCTCGTCACCGACATGCTCACCCTGCTCCTGGAGCAGGCCGCCGCCCAGGGCCGCAACCAGGCGTTCGCCGAACTGATCAGCCAGGCGGTACGCCTGGACGGCGAGGTGGCCCGCTGCCGGGTGTGCCCGGAAGGCGCCGGCTACCTGCTCGAGGACCAGTACTACCCCTCGGCGCGCTCCCTGGCTGAGGCGGTCATGGTGACGGTCCACGCGCTGGTGGACCCGGCCACGTTCATCGCCCGCCTGCCCGAACTGCCGCCGCTGCTGCCGGTGATGTCGCTTCAGCTCACCAACGTCCTGTTCGCGCTCCTGGACATGCACCACCCCGACGGCCCGCCCGGACCTCCGGAGCAACCCTTCATCACTCATCTGCACTGGGGCGCGCGCGCCATGGCCGGCTGCCCGCCCCGGCGCAACGGCTACCTGACCCGGCGCTCCACCGTGCGCTCCCTGCGCGCGATCACCGACCCGCTGGTCGAGCACTTCGAGGCCGCCCGCCCGGTGGCGTTCGTCCTGCTGCCCGCCCAGACCTTCATGCTGTGCCCACCCAGCACCTCGCCCCGCGACATCGACCTGCTGGCCGACCTGTTCGCCCGGCTCGGGGCCGCCGACCCGGGAGCCGCCCACGACACGACACGGCGCTGGCTGGAGGGCCACGCCGGGCTGCTCTCGCCGTACCTGCGCGGCCGGTTCGCCGGTGGCAGCGGGGTTCCGGCCGACGGCACCGTGCGGGAGCCCGCCGTACCGGTCGAACCGGACGGGTTCCGCGCGCTCACATTCCGCCAGGCGTGCGGGGCGGTCGCCACGTTCGAGGAGGTCCTCGGATGAAGCTCGCCCACCGCGAGATCGTCATCGCCCTGCGCGAACCCTTCGTGAGCAACACCGGCGTCACCACCCGGGTGCGCCAGCGCGTCGTCGAGCTGACCTGGCGTGACCTGTGCGGCCTCGGCACCGCCCGCGACGTCGACCCCGCCGAGCTCGACGCCTGCGCGCCCGTGCTCGCCGGAGCGTCCCCCTACGGGCTGCGCGCGGCGCTCAACGCGCTCCCCGACGTCGGCGCGGCGACCCGGTCGGCCGTCGACATGGCCCTGCACGACCTGCTGGGCAAGGCCACCGGCCGCCCGCTGCGCCAGTTGCTGGGGCTCGACGGCCTGCCCGTACCGCCCACCGCCCTGTCCATCGGCGCCTGCCCCGACGACGAGCTGGTCCGCCGGGGCCGGGTGCTCGCCCACTGGCCGGTCCTCAAGCTCAAGCTCACCCCGCAGGACGACGGCAGCCGCGCCGGGGTCCTCCGCGCCGTCTACCGCGGCCGCATCCGCGTCGACGGGAACGGCTCGTGGGACCCCGAGCAGGCCCTCAGGGTCGCGGAGGAGCTGCACCGCCACGACGTCGAACTCCTGGAACAGCCCATCGCCCCCGGCCACCTCGACGACCTGCGCCACGTCCACGAGCACTCGCCCGTCCCCGTCTTCGCCGACGAGGACTGCGCCACGCCCGAGGACGTCCTGCGCCTGCGCGGACACGTCAGCGGCGTCAACATCAAACTCGTCACCTGCGGCGGCCTGGCCGAGGCCCACCGCATGATCCTGCTGGCCCGGGCCTGCGGCCTGCGGACCATGCTCGGCTGCAAGGTGGAGAGCGCGCTGGGCGTCTCCGCCATGGCACAGCTCTCCCCGCTCGCGGACCACCTCGACCTGGACGGCCCGGTCGGCCTCCGCGACGACCCGTTCACCGGGGTACGGATCGACGACGGCGCCCTCGCCCTGCCCACCGGCCCCGGCATCGGCGCCACTACCCTCCATCCGACCCCGATCACCTGAGACAAGGACTGACATGAGCCTTCGCTGCGCCGTACTCGACGACTTCCAGCAGGTGGCCACCACCGCCGCCGACTGGAGCCCCCTCAAGGACCAGGTGGAGGTCGTCAGCTTCGCCGGACACTTCGCCACCGAGGACGAGCTCGCCGCCGCCCTGGCCGACTTCGACATCGTCGTGACGCTGCGCGAACGCGTCGTCTTCCCCGCCTCCCTCCTCGACCGACTGCCCCGCCTGCGCCTGCTCATCGCCTCCGGCATGCGCAACAGCGTCATCGACTACGCGGCGGCCGAGCGCAACGGCGTCACCGTCTGCGGCACCGCCAGCACCTCCACCCCGCCCGTCGAGCTGACCTGGGCCCTGCTGCTGGGCCTGGCCCGGGGCATCGTCACCGAGAACACGGCACTGCGCACCGGCGGCCCCTGGCAGTCCACCGTCGGCGCCGACCTCCATGGCCGGACCCTGGGCCTCCTCGGCCTGGGCAAGATCGGCAGCCGGGTCGCCCAGGTCGCGCTCGCCTTCGGCATGGACGTCCAGGCCTGGAGCCAGAACCTCACCGACGAGCGCGCCGCCGAGGTCGGCGTCCGGCGGGCCCCCAGCAAGGAGGAACTCCTCGCCACCAGCGACTTCGTCTCCCTTCACCTCGTCCTCGGCGACCGCACCCGCGGCCTCCTCGGCCCCGCCGAACTGGCGCTCCTGAAGCCGACCGCTTACCTGGTCAACACCTCCCGGGCCGGCCTGATCGACCAGGACGCCCTCCTGGACGCCCTGCGGGAGGGGCGCATCGCCGGCGCCGGCCTGGACGTGTACGACGTCGAGCCGCTGCCCGCCGACCACCCGGTGCGCACCGCACCGCGCCTCCTGGCCACCCCCCACCTGGGCTACGTCTCCCGGAACAACTACCGCACCTACTACACCCACGCCGTCGAGGACATCCAGGCGTACCTCGCAGGCGCGCCCGTCCGCCTCCTCGGCTGACCCCACCACCACCTTCCGCCCCGCCCTCTCTCGACCTTGGAGATACCCAGGTGAGCCCGCACCGCCGCATGATGAAGCTCGGCGCCTTCCTTCCCGCGCCCGGGCACCACATAGCCGCCTGGCGGCACCCCGAAGCCCGCCCCGACGGGGGCCTGGACTTCGACTACTACCGCTCCCTGGTGCAGACCGCCGAGCGTGGCATGTTCGACATGATCTTCCTGTCCGACGGGGCCGGAGTCCGGACCCGGTACAAGGACGCCGACGAGCTGAGCCGCCAGGGCCGCATGGTCCACTTCGAGCCGCTGACCCTGCTGTCCGCGCTCGCCGTGCACACCCGGCACATCGGCCTCACCGCGACCGCGTCCACCACCTACAACGAACCCTTCACCCTGGCGCGGCAGTTCGCCTCCCTCGACCACCTCAGCGCCGGCCGCTCGGGCTGGAACGTCGTGACCTCGGCGACGGACGCCGAGGCGCGCAACTACAACCTGGACAAGCAGCCCGAGCACGCGGCCCGCTACCACCGCGCCCGGGAATTCATGCAGGTCGTCACCGGACTGTGGGACAGCTGGGAGGACGACGCCTTCCTCTACGACAAGGAGTCCGGCCGCTTCTTCGACCCGGAGAAGCTGCACATCCTCGGGCACCAGGGCGAGCACTTCTCCGTGCGGGGCCCGCTGAATGTCGCCCGCCCGCCACAGGGCCACCCCGTCATCGTCCAGGCGGGCTCCTCCCCGGACGGACAGGACTTCGCCGCCCGCTGGGCGGAGGTCGTCTTCACCGTCCAGCAAACCCTGGACCAGGCGCAGGTCTACTACCGCGGCCTGAAGAAGCAGGTCGCCGACCACGGCCGCGACCCCGGCCACGTCAAGATCCTGCCCGGCGCCTTCATCGTGGTGGGCCGCACCCTGGCGGAAGCCGAGGACAAGTACGCGACCCTCCAGTCCCTCGTCGACCCGGTGGTCGGCCTCGGGATGCTCTCGTACCAGCTCGGCAATGTCGACCTCACCGGATACCCGCTGGACGGCCCCCTGCCGGAACTGCCCGCCATCGAGGGCAGCACCAGCAAGCAGCAGGTCATCTACGAGCAGGCACGCAGGCAGGGCCTGACCATCCGTGAGCTCTACCTGGCCGTCGCCGCCGGACGCGGGCACCGCTTCCTGCTCGGCACCCCAGAGACCATCGCGGACGAGCTGGAGGACTGGTTCGTCAACGACGCCGCCGACGGCTTCAACATCATGCCCGACTACCACCCCGGTGGCCTGGACGCCATCGTCGACCTCCTCGTCCCCGAGCTGCAGCGCCGGGGCCTGGTGCGCACGTCCTACGAGGGCACCACTCTGCGGGAGAACCTCGGACTGCCCCGGCCCGCCGTCCCCCCGGCCCCGGCGAGCGGAGCATGACCGTCGACGCGACGGCCCTGCGCTCCGTCCTGCGCGCCCACCCCTCGGGGGTCACGGTCCTGACCGCCGCCGGGTCCCACGGCCCGGTGGGAGTGACCGTCACCTCCTTCACCTCGGTCAGCGCCGAACCCGCTCTCGTCGCCATCGCCCTCGCGGACACCTCCACCACGTGGGCGAAGATGGCGCACAGCGAGCACTTCGCGATCCACCTGCTCGGCGCGGACCAGTCGGCCACGGCCATGCGCTTCGCCACCCCGGGTGTCGACCGCTTCGCCCCGCCGACCGCCTGGTACCCCGGCCCGTACGGCGTGCCGTCCTTGGCGGCCTGCCTGGGCAGGCTGCTGTGCTCGCGCCACAGCACCGTGCGCCTGGGCGACCACCATCTGCTGGTGGGCGCCGTCGAGCAGGTCGAGCACGGCGAGCCGGGGGACGGCCTCGTCCACCGCCACGGGGACCTGCAGCCGGTCACGACTCCTCTTCCAGCAAGGACCTGACACATGCCCACCGTTCTGTTGTTCTCGCGCCAGCCGCTCACGGGCCGCCCGCTCCAGCAGTGGCTCGACCGTCCCCAGAACGTCGTCCTGATCACCACGCCCAAGGCGGTCGACGGCGCCGAGGACATCCTGGCCGCGTCCTTCCCCCGCCACCGGCTGGTCGACGACTACCACGGCTGGGCGACCGAGGAGGTAGCGGAGACGGCCGCTCGCGAGTACGGGGTGGACCTGGTGGCCAGCACCAGCGAGAGCGACGTGCTGCGGGCCGCCCGGCTGCGGGCCCGGCTCGGCCTGCCCGGGCAGGCGGTCGCCTCGGCGACCGCCTACCGCGACAAGGTGGTCATGAAGGGGCTCGCACGGGCCGCGGGCGTACGGGTTCCGGAGTTCGCCGCCGTGGACAGCCCGCGGGACCTGCTCGACTTCGTCGACGCCCACGGCCTGCCCGTCGTCGTCAAGCCGCGCGCCGGCGCGGGCGCCGAAGGAGTGGCGTTCCTGCGGGAGCCCGCGGACATCACCGCCTTCTTCACGCGGGAACGCGGCTCCGAGGTGCCGTACCTGCCCGGCCAGTGGATGGTGGAGAGCCTCGCCCACGGCGACTTCCACCACGTGGACGGCATCATGCAGGACGGCCGGATCGTCCACTCCTGGCCCGCCCGCTACACCGGCGGCCTCGCCGAACGCGTCCGTGAGGACCTCCACGCCGGAAGCATCATGCTCGCCCCGGACGACGCCGTCACGCACGCCCTCCAGCGCATGACCGCCGACGTCGTCGCCGCGCTGCCCCCGGCGCCGCACCCCCTCGCCTTCCATCTGGAGGCGTGGGTCGGCCCGGACGGCGTCCCCGTGCTGTGCGAGATCGCCAGCCGCGCCGGGGGTTCCCTGATCGGAGACCAGTACATACGGGCCTTCGGCGTCCACCTGGCACGCGAAGGGCTCCGGGCGCAGTGCGGGCTCCCCCTCACCCTCACCACGCAGCCGGCCGCCCCGTCGCGGGCCATCGGCCACATCCTGCTGCCCCCCGGGCACGGCGTCTTCGTCCCCCCGGCCGAGCCGTGCCCGGTCCCCGAGGTGGAGTTGACCCTGATGCGCGAGGCCGGGGCACACTGCCAGGGCGTGGAGAGCGCCGCCGACGCGGCGGCCAGTGTCTTCGCCGAAGCCGACACCACCGACACCGTAGAGTCCCGGCTCGCCGACGCCATGGAGTGGTGGAACCGGCAGACCCGCTGGGAATGAGGCGCCTCGAGCCCGCCACCGTCCTCCGTCCTCCTCCCCCCGGAAGGGACAAGCCGTCTTGTCCGAGCACGTCCTGATCGTCGGCACCGGCCGCGACTTCCCCGCCCGCATCCGCGCCGCCCACCCGGGCGCCCGCACCACGGTGTTCTGCCGTCTCGGCTCCGTCGGCCGGGTCCGCGCCCCCGGCGTCAACGCCCGCGTCCTGGGGCTCCGCGACGACGCCCCCGAGCAGGAGTGGGTCGATCTGGCGGCGGCCGTCCACGCCCGGGACCCCTTCACCCGGATCGGCACCTTCGGCGAGCGCAACCAGAACCACTACGCCCGCATCGCCGAGGCGCTGGGGCTCACCGCGCACAGCCCGGACACTGTCCGCCTGGTGCACGACAAGCAGGCCATGCGGGCACGGCTGAGCGAGGCGGGCGTGGACTCCACCGTCGGCGTCCGCGTCGCCGACCTCGACGAACTGCGCGCCTTCGTCCGCCGGTACGGCCTGCCCTGCGTGGTGAAGCCCCTCTCCAACTCCGGTAGCGCCGGCGTCACGAAGGTGACCAGCGAGAGCGAACTGGCCGACGCCTTCACCCGGGCCGACGACAGCTACCAGGGCCTGGTCCACGCGGGCGTCCTCGTCGAGGAGTTCCTCGACGGGCCGCAGTTCAGCGTCGAGGCCGTCTCGGAGGCGGGTGAGCACCAGGTCGTCGCGATCACCGCGAAGTTCTCCGACCCGGCCTCCTTCGTCGAACTCGGGCACGTCACACCCGCACAGCTCACCGACGAGGTCCGCGACGAGGTCCACGCCTACGTCGGCGCCGTACTCGACGCCCTCGGCGTGGAATTCGGCCCGACCCACTCCGAGATCTGCCTCACCGAGAAGGGCCCCCGACTGATCGAGACGCACGTCCGCATGGGCGGCGACGAGATCCCAGCGCTCGTCCGGGACGCGACCGGCGTCGACGTGGACGACTGCGCGGCCCGCCAGACCCTGGGCGAGAGCGTCGTGCCAGGCATCCGCGCCACGCTGGCCGAGGACCGTCCGGCGCGCTGCTCGGCCGTCTGGTTCGCGGCTCTGGAGGTCACTGGCGTCCTGGACCACGTCGGCCGCCTCGACGAGGCCCGGTCGCTGCCCGGTGTGACGGAGGTGCGCCTCCTCGCCGAGCCGGGAGCGGAGGTGGGCGGTCTGACCTCCTCCGCCTCACGGGTGGCCTTCGCCCGCGCCCTGGCGGACACCCCCGAAGAGGCCGTACGGGCGGCGCGGGCGGCGGTGGAACGCCTGGAGTTCACCCTGAAGGTCTTCGCCCACCGAGGCCGGGCCGTCTGACCCACAGCCCTGCGACCAACGCAAAAAGCCCCCGGCGAGCCGCGTTCTGCCGTCGGACGGGCCATGCTCTCGGTTCCGAGGAGCCGGGGCCGGGACGGCAGATCGCGCCGCCGCCGGGGTGCAGCGGGACGCCCGTGCCAGAGGTTCGCCCGCCGCGATGACGTTCGCGCGAACGCGTTGCCGAGGTCGCGCCCTGGCTGGGACGCCGAGGTGACAGGAGCTCGAGGCTGCCCAGAACCCAGCCGTCGTCCGCAACCACCACGGCTGCGGGACCCGCCTCGCGAATGGGGCCCGCAGCCGGTTGTTCGCCGGACAGAGGTCAGCCGCTGACCGTGATGTTCGAACTGCCGCTGCTCTGGTAACCCTCGGTGGCCATGATCATGTAGTACCTGAACTGGCCCATGTTCATGCCCGCGCGCGCCCAGGCGTCGAAGTGGTTGCCGGTGGTGATGGTGCCGGAGCCGCTGGTCACCTTCGACTGCCGGACGCTCCAGTACTGGTCGAAGGTGCGGGTGCCCTCGACGGAGGGGGCGTTGTACCGCGTCGTCTTGTAGATGTCGTACGTGCCGCCGTCGCTGTGGACGGTGCCCCGGTACTCGCCGGTGGGCCGGTAGCTTCCCCAGTTGTCGACGATGTAGTACTCCACCAGCGGGTTCGAGGTCCAGCCGTAGAGGCAGCCGTAGCCGTTGCCCGACGGGTTGAAGTAGCCGTTGTAGCGGACCGTCCTGCGTCCGCCGGTGTTCCAGCCCTTGCCGGCAACGAAGTTGCCGCAGTTGGTCCACTGGGTGCTGTAGCTGCCGCCGCCGTTGAGCGTCATGGAGACGGAGCCGCCGCCGTCGGTCCAGAACGAGTAGTACATGCCGTCGTAGCCGGTCTGGTTGGTGGTGATGGTGGTGGCGGCGTGGGCGGTGCCGGGCAGCAGCAGTCCGGTCGCGGTAGCGAGGGCGACGGTGCCGGCGCCGCCGAGGAAGCCTCGTCGGCTCAAGCCGTTGAAGGGAGCGGGGTTCTGCTTGATCTGGTCCTGCTGCGTGCCGTCCTGCTGCATGCGTCCTCCCGATGAAGGCTGGTGGGGGCCGGGCGGCTTCTGCTGCCCGCGGCCTTGCATGGAACACGGCGGGGGTCACCCCTCGTCGTGCCGCAACGACCGACCGGCGTCCCCGGTCACCTGACGCGAGGGGAACGACGGTCTGCTGTCGTTCGATGGCCACAGTTTTCGTAGAGCGCCATGGGCCTGTCAACACTTTCGGCAACCTTTCGGAAATCTTCCCTTCACGAGAGGAGGCCTTGCCGGGCACATCTTTGCAGGTCAAGCCACCCCTTACGCGAACCGTTGCGAGCGACGGAATGAGATACGAGAGGGGCGGAACGCAAGCGAGTCCACGACTCTCGAAAGTTTCGATTGGTCGTGAACGCGACTCCGGCTGCCCTGCCACGGGTGACAACTGCGCGCGAGTGGCCTGGCCCGGGTCACGTGACCGCCCGGTTCGGCGAGGCCGAATTCAAGGCGACGACGCGGGCGCCGAGCCGTCAGGCGGGCTGGAGGTGATGGTGCAGAGGCGCTTGGTGGCCCGGGTCGGGGCCACGTACAAGTCCCTCTCCCCACCGGGGCGGGGCGTGGACCGGTACTACCTCTGGTGCACCTGTCTGTTCCTGACCCCCGCCAGCCGATCGGTGTACGGCAGCGCCCGCTCGGGTTGGCACCTGGAGGAGCAGCGGCTCGGCCGGCTGGGCAAGAGCCCGTGGAACCCGCACAACGACGTGCTCAGCGCGTGGGCGATATCAGCGGTCCTCTTCGCCGCGCTCACCGCCGCGTTCGGGGTGGAGGCGCTGCCGTACCTGGCGGTCCAGGCGGTGCTGGTCGCCGCCGGCATGCGGCCCGACACCGCCGGCCGCCCGGGCGGGCCTGGACGTGGGTGACGGCATACTCGTCGACGCCCTGGGCACGACCAGCGATCCGCGCGTCTTCGCGGCAGGGGACGTGGCCCTGTATCCCGACCCGGTCCTTGGCCGACGGCTGCGCGTGGAGCAGTGGAACCACGCCCAGCAGCAGGGCGCCGCAGTCGCGAGGAACATGCTCGGCGCCGGGACGCCCCTCACCGCGGTGCCCTGGTCGTGGACGGCCAGTACGGCGTCATGCTGCAGATCGCCGGTCACTGCTCCGGCGCCGACTCCCTGACGCTGCAGGGCGACATCGCCCGTTTCGGCTTCTCCGCCCCGGCGACCGCGAACGGACGCCCCGTGGGAGCCGTGGCAGCCGGCCGACCCCATGACTTCCGTCCCCTACGGACGGTCCTCGACCACGTGGACGACAGCCCGTCCCCGGCCGCCGGGCTCCCACGGGCGGTCACGCACGCCCCTCTCGCGGGCGGACAAACAACCCGCCATGCCCTACGGCCTGGACGAGCGGAGCCGGACGTCCCGCAACCCGGATCACACGCTGCCGCCGGGTGACGCTCTTCGGCCGCGGGCACCCGAGCGTCAAAGGAGCGTCACGACCAGCCAGGGCGACTCCGCTGCTGAGCCGCACCAGCGAGATCTTTCAACAACACTTCCGCCACCAGTTCCTCGACCACGGCGACGCCGTGCTCCGCCATGGCCTCGGCCAGGTCGAGATCCCAGGGCGCTTCGGTGATGCGTCCCGGCTGAGGACCGCGTGGGTTGAGGGCAACCGCGGCACGATAGTCCGCTGCCGTCATGCGCCAGGGACGCGCCATCGTCTTGTCCAGGACGTAGGCGGCGATGCGGACGCCCTCTCCGTCGAAGTCGCCGTGGTAGCGAAGAGCCGCGCCGTGCTCCGCAAGCATGCGCAGGAACTGGATGGCGGCGCTGTTGGGCCAGCCGGACGTGCAGACGAGCGGCGGGCAGCAGGGCCCGAAGCGGCGTAGGGCCAGTGCCAGGACGCTGGGGTTCTCCACGACGTGGACGACGGGTACAGAAGCCTCGGAAAGGATGAACTCGCCCGGATACCGGACGTGGGCGAGGGTCAGACAGGCGGCCTGGCCGGCCTCCGCGCACGCCGTGGCCACCCGGGCGAGCAGTCCGTCACCGGCCGGGCGAAGACCGCCGACGAGGACGGTGGCGGACAGCTCGTCGTCGGCGACTCCCGCGCGGGTCCACAGGGCGCGCCGCTGCGCGGCGGACTGCGGAGGGACGGTGTCGTACAGGGTCGCCAGGGCGCGCAGGACGAGTGCCGACAGGGGCGTGCCGTCGTCGAGTGCGTGCGTCTGGCCGCCCAGGACCCGGGCGGCGAAGACGGGCAGGGGTTCTGCCTGGCCGGGCAGTTCGGCGAGCACCTTGAGCGCGTCCGTGAGCAGCGTACGGGTGTGCTCCACCGAGCCGGCGACCACGCCGGCTGCCCGGCAGGCGGCAGCCCAGTCGGAGAGCGCAGGCTGGGCCCTCACCGTCTCGTGCTCGGCCAGCCAGGTCCACAGCCCGGCCCGCTCGTCCCTCTGGCGGCGCCGCTCGCCGGCTCTGTCGCCGAGAGGGCCGACCAGTTCGCTGACGATGTCTCGTACTGTGCGGCCGGAGAGTTCGGTGACGGCCTCCTCCAGGCGGGTCAGGGGGACGGAGGGACGTGCGTCCGGCAGACGGTCGAGGCCCAGGAGGTCGGCGAGCGCCTCGCGCTGGGTGTCGTCGAGCGGTCCGAGGCGCACCCGTGTGACGGGGCGGCCGGAGGAGAGGCGGCTGTGGAGCGTGTCCCAGAGGGGGCGGAGTTCGGGGCGGCGCAGGGTGGCCTCGCCCGGGGCCGGTTCCGTGGGGATCGTCGCTTCGGTGCTGGTCATTCCACCTCCAGGTCGACGCCGTTCCAGACGAAGCGGGCGCTGGTGACCGCGTCGTCGTCCCCGCCGGTGAGGAGTTGGTGGACGGCGATGCCGGGCAGTTCGCCGTAGGTGCACCATTCGTGGTCCGAGGTGACCATGAGGTCCAGGTCGAGGGCGGTGAGCAGCACGAAGACCTGTCCGCGGTTGACCGTGTCGACTCCGACGAAGACCTCGTCCAGCAGGATCAGCCGGGGTGCCAGGGGCACGGCCTCGTAGTGGGCGGCGACGGCGGCGAAGAGGGGCAGGTGCAGTGCGATGGCCTTCTCTCCGCCGGAGAGCGCGCCGTGCAGCTTCTTGGTCAGCGGCTGCCAGCCGGTCCCGTTCGCCCGGTCGAGGCGGACGGTGAAGCGGTGCCAGGCGGTGTAGTCGAGCACCGCACCGAGCTGTTCCTCCCAGCTCGCGGCCGTCTCACTGCCCTTGGCCTCCTCGATGCGGGCGCGGAAGAAGACGTGCAGCGCTTCCCGGTCGCTCTCGGTGACCCGGCCGGGGTCCTTGAGCAGCAGCTGACGGGCGGTGCGGGTGCTGTCCGGAAGGTCCGGGCGGACGTCCCAGACGAGTTGGACGGCGACGTTGGAGGCGGTGCGGACCCGCTCCAGGTGCCCGTTCATGCGGTCGACGAGTTCGCCGGCCTGGCGGATGCGGGCCGCGAGGTGGCGGCGGATGTCGCCGGTGAGGATCTGGTCGAACAGGTGCCGTTCGGCGGCCGTGATGTCGTCCCGGCTGCGGTCCCGCTCCTGGGTGAGCGTGCTGAGCAGGCCCGTCGCCCCCACGCGTACGCCGTCCAGGGTGGCGGTGAAGAGCTGGATGTCGTCGTCCGGTTCCAGATCCAGGTCGGCACGGGTACCGAGGCGCTGGCGGGCCTCGTGGACCGCTTCGGACAGGCGGGTCGCGGCGTCGCCCAGGTTGCGTGGGGCGTGCGGGAGGTCCGGCCACTTCGCCGCTGTGGCGCGGGCGGCCTCCAGGGTGACCTTGGTGCCGTCCCCGGCGTCGAGTGCCGGTGGGATGCCGGCGTCCTCGGCCAGCCCGGCCAGACACAGGTGCCGGAACCGGCGCGCCGCTGCGTCCCTGGTCGCGACGGCCTGTTCCCGTCGTTCGGCGTCCTGGCCGCTGGTGGCACGCAGTTCTCCGACCTGTCCTTCCAGGCGCAGCAGGAGTTCGGCGGCCCGGCCGGCCTCCTCACGGCAGCGGCGCAGCTCGGCGCGCGCCTCGGCGAGGCGTGCGACGATCTGCCGGTAATCCGCGCCGACGGTGGCTTCCACTGCCTCCAGGCGCGCTTTCAGCCCCGTTGCCTCCGCTTCGGTCGCGGCCGCTTCCTCGGCGCGTTCCTCTGCGGTCCGGCGCGATCGGTCCGCCTGGGCGGCCCGCTGGCGGGCCCGGTCGGTGGCGGCGATCGCGGCGAGCCGGGCGTCCACCCAACTGTCGGCGGTGTCCCGGAACCTGTCGATGGCGTCGGAGAGCGTACGCAACCGGGCACGGTCGGTGGGCAGTCCGTGTTCGGCGGCTCGGCGGTCGAGTGTGCGCAGAGCGACCGCCACCTCCCTCTCGCACCGCGCCAGCCGTCCGGCGACGTCGCGCACGGCGTCGTCCCGGGCCGCCACGGTGTCCTCCGCGCGGTCCCGGTCACGCCGCCGGGCGTCGAGTTCCCGGTGGTCGGGTCGGGCGGCGCGGTCGGCGTCCAGCCGGGCGTGGCGAGCGGCGAGGCCGCGCAGCCGGTCGTCGAGTGCGGCGAGGGAGGCGTTCGTCTCGCCGATACGGTCGGTCAGTTCGCCGATCATGCGCTGCCGGGCGCGCTGACGTGCCAGGGCGCCGATGTGGGCCGGCTCCGGTTTGCTCCAGGTGCCGGTGGCGAGCGCGAGACGCCAGGCGCCGTCGGCGGAGACGGCCGCGGGGTGCCCGCCCGGCAGAGTGGGGCCGTAGGCGATGCCTGCGAGGATGCGGGTCACGGTGTCGGCCGGGACGGGGATGTCCTCCTCGGGCCTCAGCACTTCCAGCAGGCTGGGCTCCGGGGCGGTCGCGGCCAGGGCGGCCTCGGCGCGCGTGTCGTGACCCGGCAGCGTGATTCCGTCGTAGGGACTGACCCAGGCGTCCAGGAGACCCGACGCCTCCAGTGCGGCCTCCACCGCGGACTGAACGGAGAGCGGGACCCCTTCCCGGAAAGCGACCGATCGCCACAGGGGCGCTCCCGCCGTCGCCGTACGGACGGCGGTGCGGGTGGGCGGGGGCGCAGGCGGCAGGTCGGTTTCACCGCTCAGCCGTCGTAGCCGCTCCTCCAGTCGGCTCCGCTCGTCCCGCAGACCCTGGCGTGCGGCCCGGGTGGTGGCCTCCGCCGTGGCGATCTCCTGTTCCAGCGGGCGTGCGGCGGCTTCGGTCAGGGCCGTCACCTCGGCCTCCGCCACTGCTGTGGCAGCAAGTTGGTCGAGGTCGGTGATGCGTAGTTCCGTGCAGTCCCCGGCCCAGGCGAGCAGGCGTTCCACCTGTGCGGCGAGGGCGTCGTCCCAGGCGGCGGAGGCCTCGTCCCGCCGGGCGATCGCCTCCGCGAGACGGGTGCGGGCCTCGTCCAGCAGTTCCTCGGCAGCACCCCGGTCGCGTACGGCGCGATCGTGCTCGTCGATCGCCTCGGTGACGAGGGTGACCTGCTGCCGTCGGGCGGTGTCCGCACCGCGCACCAGTCGACGGGCCTGTCGCGCTTCGTTCCCGGCCGTCGTGCGCGGGACGCCGCCCTGGTCGCGTCCCGGGGTGCGGGGGAGAACCACCGCGGGCTCCGCCGCGTCGAGGACTGTCCTCACCTCGTGGTGGATGGACTCCAGCCCTGCTGCCCGAGCCGCCCGGTGTGCTTCCCCGGCGGCTTCGCGCGCGTGCTCGCCCAGTGTGCGGGCGTGGTCCGCCGCCTCCTCGGCGTGCCGCTGGTCCTCCTCCGACCGGACCTGACCGGCCTGAGCGGCGGATCGCTGCCTCCCGGCGGCGGCTGCCACGTCTTCGACGCGGCGGCGGAGCCGGTCGAGTTCCTCGCCCTGCCGGTACGCGTCACTCTCTCGCAGGCCCTCGACGGTCTCGTCCAGCGCGTGCGCGCGCAACTCCAGTTCCCTGCGCCGGGCCTGGGTCGACCGGCGTTCCGCCAGCGCCTGTTCGAGTTCCTCGGCGCTCTGGCGGGCGACGCGGGTGAGGTTGTCCAGCTCGGTCGTGGCCGAGATGAGCGCGGCGGAACCCGCGCGCAGGACCCGCCGCGCGTAGGCACGCTGCCGGGACGCGACGGTCTCGGCGGCCGTCACCTCGTCGTCCAGCCGCTTGAGGTGTTCGCGCTGCCGGTCGAGCCGCTCGAAGCCCTCGGCGAGTTCGGCGATCTCCGCCTCGCCCAGCGGGGGCAGGGCACGGGACAGCAGGGTGGAGAGCAGGGACGGGTCGAGCCGCTCCGACAGTTTGGGCTGACGCAGCTGGAGCAGCGCGGACAGCAGCGACTCGTAGCGTTGCTCCCCCATCCCCGCGAAGAGTTCACGCCGTACGGCCGTGCGATAGTCGGTGGCCGAGGCATGGACGTCGCCTCGGTCGCGCAGGGCTTCGGCGAGGGCGGCGCGGGTCAGTGGCTGTCCCGCGTCGTTGACGAGGAGCACACCGCCAGGGTGGGCGATTCTGGAGCCGGTGGTGAAGTAGTCGGCGTGCACCGTGCTGGTGTGCACGCTGGCCTGCAGGCGTGCCCCGCAGCCGAACCACCGCTCGGTGCCGTCGTCACCGACGCGGCGGAACTCCATCCACACGTAGCCGACGCGGGTCTTGCCGGAGGCGCCCTCGCCCAGCAGGTTCCAGTGCATGGTGCGTTCCGAACCGCCGAACGTGGACAGGCGGTTGGGGCGGAGACTGGCGTCGAAGAGGAACGGCAGCAGTAGTTCCAGGGCCTTGGACTTGCCGGAGCCGTTCTGGCCGCGGAGCAGCAGGCGGCCCTGGTGGAAGGTGAACGTCTCGTCGTAGTAGCGCCAGACGTTGAGGATGCCGGCGCGGTGGGGCTGCCAGCGGCTGCCGGCGGCGTCCGCCGCTCGGGCGGCCCCTGCCGGAGCCGATTCGGTGGGCTCCGACCGCCGGGGGAAGGGAAGCTCTGTCACGCTCACTGCTCGTCTCCTTCTTCCGCGTCGCCCTCGGCAGCCGTGCCGCCTGCGGCCCGGGGGGAGGCGGCGTCCCCTCCCGGTTCGGGCTTGTCGTCCCGGTTCGGGCTCGTCGTCTCCGTCAGGCGGTAGCGGTATGCGGCAGGGCACGCGACGACACGCCCCCCGGTACGGTGGGCCAGGCCGACGTCACGCAGTACGCGTACGGCGTCGTCGGACAGCTGAGCCGCACCGTCCTCGGACTGGTACGCCCTGGCCCACCGCGGGAAGCGGCGCAACAGGTCCGCGCCGGCCTCGGCGACCTGCTCGGGCAGCAGTCCGCTGGGCGCGGCGCACAGCGGCTCCAGGAGGAGCAGCGCGGCGACCCGGGCGGTGGACGTGTCGTCGGGGAAGCGGACATCGGTGGCGAGGCCGTCCGGGTCCACGAGCAGGAAGCCCTCGGCTCGTTCCTCCAGGAGGAAGCCGGCCTGCTCGACCGAGCGGCGCAGGATCTGGCGTCCGGTCAGGGAGGTGACGTACGCCAGCTCGTCGTCGGTGAGGTCCGTCCGGTACAGCACGGGGTCGTCGAAGAGGCGGCGCAGCACCGAGTGGCGCAGCCTCAGGTTGCGTTGCGCGTCCGTGGCGGCCCGCTCGCCGTGCACCTCGTCCGCCGTGCCGTCGGCGACCACGCCGCCGTAACGGCGCTCGCGCACCAGACCGGCGAGGAGTTCCCCGAACCGCGCGGGCACCTCGTCCGGGGGTACGGCGAGCCGGGAGGCGCCGACGGGCGCGGCGGGCAGCCGCATCAGCAGTGTGGTGTCCACCCGGTAGAGGACCTTCGCCTCGGCGGACTCGACGTACGCCTCGGTGGTCCCGTCGACGGCGCGCAGCACGTCGTAGGACTCCAGCAGTTTCAGGACGTCGACGAACGCCATCCGCTCCGGCTTGTGCACCGGGTCGAACGCGGCCAGCGCCCGGTCGGCCGACGTGGCCTGCACGACCCGGTCGGCGAGCATGCCGATGGTCGTCATCGGCATGGACAGCAGCTCGGCGGCGGTCACGCACAGCAGCACGTAACGCCGGCGGTCGAACGGGGCCCGGCCGGAACGCGCCCGGCGGGCCGGCCGGGAGCCGTCCGGGTCGGCGCGGACCTTGGTGAGGCGGGCGTAGCCGCGGCGCGGTTCCACCACCAGGCTCCAGCCGCAGGTGTAGTCGAACCACTGGGCCAGCGGCTCGCGACGGCGGCGTACCAGTTCGAAGCCGGCCGGGTCGGTGACCTCGGTCAGCAGGGGCCGGGCCAGCAGGAGACGGATGGCGCGGGCGACCTGCTCCCGCTCCGCTGCCGCGAGTTGGTTGGCGAGGGTGCTCATCCGGCTGCCTCCCGCCGCGCGGCGCCCGGCCGTGGGAGAGGGCTCGCTGTGCCGGGCGCTGTGATGAATACGAGGTAGTCCGGTCCGGCGAGTGTGCCCTTCGTCGTGCGCAGTACGGCGGTGCGGTCGTCGGGAGGTGGGGACAGCGCGATCTCCACCCGGCCGTCCCCCGTCGTGGCGCGCCGCGAGCCGGTCGTGTCCGGCCGGGCGGCCAGGGCCCGGCCCACCAGGTCGAGCAGTCGCTCGAAGGCGGCGGGATCCAGGGTGCCGAAGGAGGACAGGCGCACGGGTCCGTCCGTCTCCAACGCCTGCCAGGCACGCGCGAGTTCCGCCCGCTCCGCGCGGGCCCGCTCCGCGCGCTCGGCCCTGACCGCCGCTACGTCCCGCACCCTGGCCGTGCGCGTGAAGCGCTCCGTCCGTCCGCTGGTCCGCAACAGCGCCGACACCTCCACGGGCGGGGCCTCGGACCAGGAACGGGAGGACGGGATCAACTCCGGGTCCGGGTGGGCGAGGTGGGCGTGGCGCGCCGGGCCGAGTCCGAAGGCGGCCGACCACAGCCGGTGCAGGTCCTCCTCCGCCGGGGCGGCGGCGAACCAGCGCGCCAGCTCCCGGAAGTCCTGTACGGCGCTGGAGGAGCGGCGCCGTGACTCGTTGATCCGCTCCAGGACCTGCAGCAGCGAGACGATGGCGCGCCGGGCGATGTCGTGCAGCTGCTCGATCCGGGGGCGTGCCCCGTCGTCCGGCAGGAACCAGGCCCGCAGGCCCGCCCAGCGCGCCCGCCTGCTCTCCAGCCAGTCGGCCGCGGGGTCCTCACCGGCGACCGGGGGGAGTTCGGCCCCCCGCAGGGCGCGCTCGCGCAGCACGGCGGTCCCCCGCTCCTCCACCCGGGCCACGGCGGCGGCGACCGACTGTCCGCGCCGGTCGAGGTTGACCAGGAACTCCTGCAGATAGGCGACGGTGGCGGCCTTGACCTCGCGGAAGACCTCCAGGTCCGCGCCCTCGGCGCGCAGGAGGCGCTGCAGTTCGCCGTTGAACGCCTTGGTGTTCTCCACCAGGGCTTCCAGATGTGCCTCCAGCTCGCGCAGCGTGCTGAAGATCCGCCGGTCGGCGGAGGCGGGTTCGCCGGACAGCAGGCACAGCTCGTCCAGCCGGTCGGCGATGGCCTCCAGTACGGCGGTCTGCAGCGCACCCGTGGAAGCCAGCACCTCGAGCGCGTGCCGCACTCCGGCGAGGGCCGCCTCACCCCGGCGGGTCAGCGAGTACTGGAGGTTGCGCCGCTCGTACTCCTCGGCCGTGCGGTAGTTCTCCGCGTGGTTGTGCACGACGTCGAGGAGCTCCCACTTCACGAGCCGGGCGAGCGCGTCGTGCAGTTCCCCGTCGTCGACGTCCGCCACCCAGCCCACCGGGCGCAGTCGCTCGCGCACCGCGTCGGCCCCCAGCGTGGTTTCGAGGTGCTCGCCGGCCACCCCGAAGGCGTCCAGCACCGCCCCGTACAGGTCGGCCTTCTCCCCCGTCGTGAACCGGAACATCTCCGGTGGCACCCTGCGCACGCCTGTCGTCCCTCCCCACCGCCCCGGCGGCATCGGCGATCTCCACCGTAGAGGGCGGCACCGACATCACGGGCCGTGTCACGGAAGAGGGGTGTGCGCCCCGGTCTGCCGGGGAATGGACGGTGACCGGCCTCCCGCGGGCCCGGGTGGTGGTCTAGCGTGGCCGTGGACACCGGTTCCGCCCGATTGTGAGGCCCTTCGTGCACATCGCGCCCCTGAGCCCCGACGACCCTGGCGAGCTGGGCGGATACGAACTGCTCGGCCGGATCGGGCAGGGCGGGATGGGCAGCGATTTCCCAAGGCTCTCGGCAGCGACCGGACCGTGGTCCAAACCAGGGACAGGCCCGAGGTTACTCCCCTACGGTCGGAAGGTCGGCCATAGGGACACTCATCCCCAGTGCTCCGCCTGGTAGCGCAGGAGGTCATCGCCGTGGAGTTGCTTGGTGGCGTTGCCGACCCGGACCCAGAAGTCGGTGGCGCCGTTGCCGCCCTTGGCGGGCTTGGCGAACACAGGCTTACCTGCCGCAGCAACGCTGATCTGGCAGACGACATTGCCGGAAATCTCGGGGAAGCGTACGCGGACGGTGGTCGCTGTCGGGGCCGACAGGCTGCTGTCGAGGAGTTGGCGTACGAAGAGCTCATACCCGTCGACGCTGGCCTGGGACTCCAACGTGGTGAGGTCGTTCTCGATGCCGAGGACGGTTCCGTCGTCGGCGACACCGATGAACAGGTTTCCGCCCTCGCCGTTGAGGAAGCCGCAGACGGCCTTGACGATATTGTGCCGTAGGGACTTGTCGGCCTGCTGGGTGTGCACGTTCCAGCGAGCGCTGGCCTTGAACTCGGTGCCCTGGGACTCGCCGGCGGCGATCATGTCGGCCGGGGTGGTCGGGACGTACGCGGGGCGTTCCCCTGTGAGGGTCTCGAACGCTTCCCGCACCACCTTGGCGATGAGCTGGCGTCGCCGTTCCAGGAAGGTGAAATAGTCGAGCTGCTGCCAGCCGACCGGGAGTGCGTGCCACCGCACCTGCTGCTCGAGCACCACCGGGTCCATCTCGTCCGTGATTCTCGGCCAGTAATCATGCGGTGCGTCGGTGTTGGACAGCTCGTCTGCCGGCCACGTCACGTAGGCCATGTTGGCGATGGCATTGACTTGGCGTCGGTCGGTGATACCCAGTCCGGCGAGCGTCTTGCGGTTGAACAGGTTGTCCCGGTCGACAGCCTTGGCGGGTTGGACTGAAGGGTCCAGCAGATCACGGATTCGCTGGTTGCCAAAGAGCATTTCGGCGTCAAGGATGTTGAGCGCCGCCTGGTAGGCGAACAGCACCGGTGAACGCGGCGAGGATGTGTCCAGCCGGTTCGGCAGTGAGATGTCCCAGTAGTCGCCGGTGAAGTTCGCTGCGATGATCCGGTCGAGTTCCGCGGTGAAGGCTCGGCCGTCACCTGGCGGCAGATTACCGATCCGTCCCAGGTCGAACTCCATCTGGGACTCCGGCGAGTTGGAGTACCGACCGGTGGTGTGCGCCATGAAGAACCACCGTCCGATCGTGGGACGGAGTTCATCGGCCGCCAGACCGAAGTCGTGGCGTCCGATCAGCCAGATCGCGTAGCTGTACAGCAGGGCGTTGTCGGAGGTGATCATCTTGCGACTGCGAAAGCCGGCCGCCGTGACGCACTGGAAGAACTCATGCCAGCTGGCCAGGTCCAGGACCTTTGTGTGTGCTTGGGCGAGCCGGTCGAACTGCTCCTGCCGTCGAGCGGCGGTGACCTTGCCGGTTTCGAGGTCCTTTCCTCGCAGGACGCTATAGACGTGCTGCAGCCGGGCGCGCCGGAAGGCAACAGCGACGGCTACGCGCAGCAGTTGGTCCGGGCTGGGGTCCAGGAAGGCGTTTCGAGGGCTTGGACCCGGGGGTCCTGCGACCACCGCACCACGACTGAAGTCTTCGAGCTGGCGGCGGCCCTTCTCCCAATGCACTGACATCAGGGTGAGGATGAAGTCGGACTGGTTGAGCTTCACCCCTTCGGAGTTGATGCGCACAAAGATGTCGGCGACCTGCTCCTCGCTGGCCGAGGCACCCAGCTCCACAACCTGGAAGCGGAACTCATGCAGGTCCCGGACCCTGTCTACCCGTTCTTCGAGCTCATCCTTGGCAGCGTCCGACAGGGGTTGGCCGCTGGCCTGTTCGAGCCGTTGGAAGAACTGCCGGACGGTGGGCTTGTAACCACCTTGCGCCCAGAGCGCGGTGATGTCCGGAATGAAGTGGGCGTTACGCTCGATCGCCGCGTCCGAGACCTCGAACATCTGGTCTTCCGGGTGGAACGCGATGCGAACGTTGATCTCGTCGAAGGACTTAGTGACGATCTTGTGTCCGGTGAGGACAGCGAACAAGGCCGTGAGCCGCTGCTGCCCGTCAACGACCAACAACTGCGGCGCCCGATCACCGACTTCCGTCCCGATCTGCCGCGTCCCCACCTCAGCACCGGTCTCCCAAAACATCAGGGTGCCGATCGGGTAGCCGCGATACATCGAGTCAAAGAGATCGCGGGTCTTTGCCGCAGACCAGACGAAGGGGCGTTGAATGTCTGGTAATCCGATACGACCGCCTTCGATGTTCTCGATCAGGTGTCGGAGCGTGTAGCCAGTGTCGCGGTACAGAGTGGGTGGCACAGCCGAGAACTCCTGACGTCTGGGGGCAACTGGTAGGCGGAAGCGGTCATGGCGTGGGAACAGCATCAGGTTAGCCTGCGTCACCCTGACCGAGCAGCGCTGTCCGGGGATGCGGCTGGCCGACTCGCTCGCCTCCGGAGGCTCCGCCGGGTCAGCAGCTCAGACAGCAGTTCCGTGGATGTTCAGATGGGCACCGCCGCGTACGGACTGTGGGCCTCAGACAACTCCGGTGATCTTGAAGGCAGCCCAAAACAGCGTGTTTCCCTCGGCCTGTTGATCGAGGTGGAGTCTCCAGTCCGAAACCATCGCGTCGATGGCTGATTCGGCAGCGCACACCGGTCCTGCCTCAGAGGGCACGCGCCACCTGACGACTTCCACGCTGTCGTGAAGCCCTTCGATCACGCGGGCTTCGCACAGTGGCCCGCCGATCGGCTCGAGGCCGGGGAGGTGCCCACCTCCGTGTGCCACCACCAACACCTCGACCACGGCTGCCTGCCGCTGGGATCTCTCGATGGCGGACCTGGTCCGGGATGACCTCATACGACCTGGGCAAGCCGCGCCAGCGCATGGGCCTGTACCGTGCCGTCCTGCACGAGGGCCTGCACGACAACCTGCCCCGTTACCCCAACCAGGACCTGCTCCTCCAGCTGTGACCGGTGCTGCGCACCCTCCTCGGTCGCACCGTACGCGCCGTGTGGGAAGACGCCTTCCCCCAGTTCACCTCCCGCACCCGGGCAGCCGCGCGACGGACATGCAATGTGTATGTGCTCCCGCAGCGCACAGTCGGGGCTTTCGCATGTCCGCTGACTTCGGGCACGCCTCACGACATGTGCCACTCGGGCGGGGCTCGGGCGAAGGTCGGGCGGTCCGCGGTCGTGGGGTTCCTCAGAGGGGTACGGCACCGGTTCGCTGGAGGTGTACGGCGATGCGGAGGTGAGGGCGATGGACGTCAACGGCACAGGTGCGTTGATCGTGGCGGTCGTCGGGGTGATCGGGACGCTGTCGTCGGCCCTGCTCACCCAGCGGGCGGCCGAGCGCAGCCGGATCCGGGAGCAGGAGCGAGCCGAGCAGGCGCGGGCGCGTGCCGAGGAAGCCGGGGAGCGGCGCGCTTGTTACATCACTCTCAACGCCGCTTCCCGGCAGTATCTGGCCGCCCTCACCGACCAGTTGCACGCCCTGATCCGGGCGGAGGACCCGCGCGCGGCCCGGCAGCGCCTCACCGAAGCCAGAGATCTGCATCGGGACGTGTACGCCGAGGCCCAGATGCTGCTGCCCGACCCCGTGCTCGCCCTGGCCGGTGAGGTCACTCATTCGCTCGGCACCCTCTACGGTCGGCTCCGGCGCCTGGACGACGGCACGCCCCGCCCGAACGACTCCCTCGACGCCGCCAGGGGCGAGATCGACGCGCTGTGGGACCAGCTGCGGGAGCTGCGGCGCGGGATGCGGGCGGATCTGGGGACCCCGGGAGCATCGTCCCGGCCGAGCCTGTCCGCCCCCGGCGCACTCCACGCTCGTACCGGCGCACACCACTCCCTCACGGGTCCGGGCACATCCCGGGCGAGTTCCGGGTGTTGATCGGGCGTCGGCCGGAAAGATCTGCGATCGGGCGTCACCATGCCCGACGCATCGTCATCATGGAGACCTGTAAGGGGTTTTGATGCTCGGGACGCGAGGAGTGCCGGTGAACGAGGAAGAAGGGGAGAGCGGAGGCGTTCAGGCTGTGCGGGCCTGGGCCGGTGAGGCGATGGGGCGGGCGAAGGCATTGCTGCCGAAGCCGGACACGGGTGGCCGGCTCTCTCGCGCTCATCAGGAGTCGGTCGCGGAACTCGACGAGCTCCAACGTCTGTTGGACCATGACCCGCAGCTGCGCAGCTCGGTGACCCTGTGGCTCGGGGGCGTCCTCACCTTACGTCATGCCGCCGGGGGTGGGACGCCCGAGGACCGGGAGCGGGCGCACGGACTGCTGCGGGACGTACGGGACCCGGCGACGAAGATCGGAGCCGCAGCCTCCACCGAGGACCGGCGGTGGGCCGCGCTGTTCCTGCTGACGCACATGATTCCGCTGCAGGAGATGCTGGGCGGGCTCTCGCCGGAGCCGGACGCCACCGCCTTCTTCGACATGATCATGAGGGAGGGGCCGAGCGGGATGGCCTCCTTCACGGCCGAGGTGCGGGAGTTGGTGGCCGAAGCAGCCGAGCTCCCGTTGCCGCCGGAGACGCTGAGGAAGCTGCGACAGACACGCGACTTCTTCGCCCAGCCGTCCGCCGACGGGATCGCCGACCTGTTCACGACCTTCCTGCCCGACCACGGTTTTCCGGGCAGCGATCAGATGCGGCAGATGATGACGGACCTGATGACGCGCATGCCCAAGGGCGCGGCACCGTCCGCCACCCCTCCCGCCGGTGCCGGTACCGGCGAGACCGGTGCCGGTACCGATGCCCGGACCACGCCCCGGAGCCCCGAAGACTTCCGCCGGCTCATCGCCGCGTGGCAAGCCGTCAACACCACGTCCGTGGACTTCGTGAACCATGTCGGCGGTGGTGACCCCGCCGCCCTCGATCAACAGCTCAAGCGGTTGATCGAAGGGCTGGACGGGCTGCCGGAGGGCATGGCGGACAAGGGCGCCCTCACAGGGATGATGGCCCTGCTGCTCAACTTGAGCGACGGCGCCGGCGGCACCCTTCAGGACCAGGCGGCCGGTCGCGCGCACACCCAGGCACTCACGGACTACATGCGGCGCACGTCGCAGCGTTCGATCCCCATGGCCGAGGGCTTTGCGGTCATGGCGGACGCGATGAGCCTCATGACCGACCTCCGTGCCGCCGATCAGGACCAGGACGTGGAGCGGATCCGCGACCTCCTCTCCAAGGCCGAGGGTCTGGTCGCCGCCACACCCGAGAACCACGACTTCCGCTTCATGGCTCTCGTCGCCCGCGCCATGGCCCGCCTCGCGCTCGGGCGGTTCACCATAGACAAGGAGCTGGCCCTGAGCGGCCTCACGGACTTCGAGGACGGCAGGACGGCCGCCGCGAACAGCAGTCTCCCGTTCGGGGTGGAAGAGCTCGACGCGATGATTCCCGACCTCGCGGCCATGCGCTCCTACCTCACCGGCGACCCGACGGCCGTCCCCGAACGGGTCGTACCACCAGCGGACGCCCCCGCCGACCAGTTGCACTCCGCCGCGAACCGTCTCGGCACCCGTTACAGCCTCACCAAGGACCCGGAGGACCTCGACGCCGCCATCACCACGCTGGAACGGCTCCGCGAGCACATCCGGCAGGGCAGGGCCCCGCGCGTCGCCGCCGAGGCCCTGTGGACGCTCGCCGAGTCCTACCGCGCCCGCTGGCACCGGGCGCGGAACACCGACGCCGCAACCGACGCCGACGCCGCGACCGACGCGGCGAACGAATCCCTGGCCACGCTCGCCGCCGACGTCCTCCTCCAGCACGGCGCCGAACACCGTCTGACGACCGCCCGCCACGGCGCCTCCCTCGGTGTGCGGGCCGCTCTGTGGGCGGCCGCGCACGGGCGGGTGGACGACGCGGTCGTCGCCCTGGAGCTGGGCAGGGCACTGGTGCTGCAGGCGGCCGCCACCTCCCGGGCCGTACCGGACCTGCTGGAGGAGCGCGGCTGCCACGACCTCGCCGCCGCCTGGCGGGAGTCCGGCGCCGCCGACAGCGCCGAGCTGCCCACCGAGCTGCCCAGTACGCTGCGCCGGCAGGCTCTGGAGGCACTCGGTTACCGGGAGCGGGGAGGGCTGCTCGGCACCCCCACCCTGCGCGAACTGGCGGACGGTGTGGGCGAGGCCGGTGCCGACGCACTGATCTATCTGGTCCCCGGCAGCGACGGCGAGGCCCCCGGCATGGTGCTGGCCGTGGGGCCCGAGATCGGCATCGGTGTGGGCTCGCTCCCCCCGCTCTCCCTGGCGGCCGGCGCCCCGCTGGAGCGGTACCTGGACGCGGACGCCGCCCGCTCCGCGGAACACCTCGACGAGCAGGCGCGACGGGACGCCCAGCGGGCCTGGGAAGCGGCACTGTCCGACCTGTGCGACTGGGCGTACGAGGTGTTCGTCCATGTCCTCGCCGCGCTGGAGAAGCACCTCCCGGGCGACGCGTCCGACCACCGTACCCCTCGGGTCGTCCTGGTCCCCTGCGGCCGCCTCGGGATCGTCCCCTGGCACGCGGCCCGTTTCCCCGAGGACTCCCCGTACGACTACCTGTGCCAGGCCCTGGTGATCAGTTACGCGGCCTCCGGCAGCCAGTTCCTGCGCACGGTGAAGCGCGCACCGCGCGATCCGGTCTCGGCCCCGGCCCTGGTGGCCGACCCGAGCCTCGATCTGGCCTACGCCGAGCCGGAGGTCCTGGAGTTGCGCAACGCCTTCTATCCGGGTGCACGGCTGTACGGCGACTTCGGCACCCTCCCGCCCGATTCGGTGCCTGAGGGGACCCCCGACCAGCTGCTGGCCCTGCTCGCCCAGGAGCACTCGATGGTCCATCTGGCCACGCACGGCAGAGCGGGAGTACGGCCCACGGAGTCCGCCCTGCACCTCGCCGCCACCGACGCCGACGAGAAGGGCCGGCTCACCGTGACCCGGCTCCTCGACCGGCCGGGGCCCGCCGAACAGGAGCGGCCGGACGGTCCGCTGATCGTGCTGAGCGGCTGCGAGACCGATCTGAGCACCCGTGATCACGACGAGGCCCTGACTCTCACCACGGCGTTCGTCTCGGGCGGCGCACGTGATGTCGTGGGATCCCGGTGGATCGTCCAGGACAGCGCGTCGATCCTGCTGATGGTGGTCTTCCACCACCATCTGCGGGCCGGACGCAGCCCCGTCGACGCCCTGCGGGCCGCGCAGCTGTGGATGCTCGACCCGGACCGGAAGGATCCCGGCTGTCTGAGCGAGACACCACGGTCGGACATCGGCCGCCCCGATCTCCAACGGCCCTCCCTCTGGGCCGCGTTCATCCACCAGGGCCACCCCGGCCAGGGAGAGGAGACCGTATGACCCAGGGTGAGGACGGCGGGGCGAACGTGCTCGGCCTCGTCGACGAACACCTCGACAGCATCCGCGCCCGGCTGACAGACGCCCAGTACGAGCTGCTGCTCACCCGCCTGCGAGGGCTCGCCGACACTCCGCCGGACGATCCCAAGGCCCTGCGCCGGGCCTTTCAGGCCGTACGGGTCTGTCTGATGCCGCTGCCGTTCGACCATCCGGCCCGGGAGGCAGTGGACTCCTTCCGGCTCACCGCCACGGTGCCCGTCGGACGGCCGGTCGTGCTGCGGACGCAGCGTCTGCTGGCCCGGCTCGCGGCCGACCCGCCGCGCTCCCCGGACACCGCGGCCATCATCGCCGCCGCCGAGCGCAGGCTGCTCCAGGCGCCCGCCCTCTCCGCCACAGAGGTCCGCGCCCGCTGCAGCGGTGCGGCGCCACCACCGGAGCTGATCCGTCTCGCCGACCCCGGCCTCGGCGACCGCTACCCGGAGTTCCAGTTCGAGCCCGGGGGCGGAGCACCCTACGAGGTCGTCCTGGAGGTCAACCGCGTGCTGCTCGCCGACGCGGACCCGTGGGGAGCAGCCGACTGGTGGCTGAGCACCAATCCATGGCTGGGCGACGGGCCGCCCGCGGCATTACTCGGCGTCCGGCCGGACCGCGAGCTGGTGGGCGCAGCCGTCGCGTTGGTGGAGGGGGACTGATGCTCGACGAAACCGTGTCGCCCTCCGTGTACCGCTTCCAGCCGCACTGGGAGGTGCTGCCCACCGGTACGCAGCTGTGGCGCAGGCACTCGTCCCGGTTCGCGCCCGAGGAGTTCAAGCCGTTCGATCCGCGCGACCGCGCACCCGGCCGCTTCCACGGCACGGCGGAGGACCCGTACCCCTGTCTGTACGCGGCGACGGAACCGGAGACCGCTCTCGCCGAGACCCTGCTGCGCTCGGTCGACTTCGACCCGGTGACCAGTGTGCGGCTGATCCCCTGGGCGTGGGCGCGGGGCAAGTCCCTGAGCGTGTTGCGGACCCGGTGCGAGCTGAAACTGGTCTCGCTGCGCACAGGAGCGGCCCTCGCCGCCGTCTGCCAGGACAACCGCCTGCTGGAGAACGAAGGGCCGGAACACTACGCGGGCACGCAACGCTGGGTGCGGGAGATCCGGGCCCAGGCCCCCGAAGCCACGGGGATGGTCTGGGATTCGAAGCGCAACCCGTCGGGCCGGGCCGTGGTGCTCTTCGGAGACCGGCTCGCGCACCTCACGGACGGACCGCTCGAACCCCTGCCGTACCGCAGCATCCCGGACCTCGGATCACCGGACGGCGTCCAAGAGGCCAATCAGCTGCTGGAGCAGCTCCGTTCGGCGATCCGGGAGCCGCTTCACCGCTGAACCCGTCACCGCACACTTTCCGCTTGTCCCCCGTGACACGTGGTGTCATCGTTGTCGGCATGGCACCATCGCCTATTGATCCTGAGTCAATTCTCGTCGAGTTACAGGCTGTTCGCCGCGCCGGACTGCTGAGGCTACGAGGTCGCGAGCTGCCCTCCCTGGAGGCGGCCGCGGTCTCCTCGGCGACCTCTCGTACCCGCGAGGGCGCCGTGGAGGCGCTGCTTCGCCGTGCGGTCGGCCGGCTCGACCCGGGCACGCTGCGGACCGCCGCCGAGTACACGCTGGGACTGGCCCAGGGCACGCGGGACTGGCCGGCGTCCTCCCGCCGGGCCCGCGCGGCCGAGGTGTACCGGGTGAGCGAGGAGCGTTTCCGCAAGCACCACGAGGTGATGGTGCTGGGGCAAGTAGCTGAACACATAGTGGAGTTGATGGAAGGCGACGAGCCGGACGAAACCGACTGGGGGACCGGCACCCACCGGCGCCTGGAGGTCCTGGCGGGCGACCGGTCCGTACGCCTCACGCTCCACATGCACCCCGTCGACCTACTGCGGGACGTGGATGTGGTGGTCTCCCCGGTGAACATCTACTTCGCGCTGCCCGAGCCGTACAAGTCCTCGGTCTCCGCCTCGCTGCGCCGGGCCGCCTCCGTGCGCGGAGTGACCGGCGACCTGCTGGACGACCCGGTCCATGCCGAGCTGCGCAAGTGGACGGAGCTGCACGGAACTTCAGGCCGCCCGGTGGTCCCGGGGACGGTGGCGGCGACCGGTTCGGGGGCCCTGGCCGAGCAGGGAGTACGACGGATCTACCACGCGGCCGTGGCCGTGCCCCGGGCCGGCACCAACGACTACGACGTGCTGCCCGCCGATGTCACTCGCGCCACCTCGCGCGCGATCGCGCTGCTGGCCGAGGAGCACGACCGGCACACGCCACCGCTGCGCTCGGTGTGCTTCCCGCTGCTCGGCTCGGGACGCGGCGGGCTTCCGTCCCGGGTGAGCGCGGCCGCTGTGTGGAGCGCCGTCGAGGCGGAGCTGGCCCGCGGGGCCCGCTGGGACGTGCACTTCGTCGTACGTGCTCCGGAGGCGGCCCGTGTGGTGGAGCGAATCCTGTCCGGGACCCGCCCGGGGCACGACCGATCGGCGCCCAGCCGTTCCGTTTGACTGGAGGAGCGGGCCGCTCAGGTGGACGCCCGGGGGAGAGCGTTCCCTGGGCGGCCCGTGCCCCGGCCCGTAGTTTCGGCGGTGCATCAATTCTCGTAAGGAACAGTCATGTTGGTGCCGATTTCACATACCGTGGTCGCATGACCAGGGGGATGGTTGAGTGGGCGCACGGCTGCGCGGGGCGCACGGTGACCTGGCCCGCTCCGGATGCGTATGTACTCGTCGACGGCGTCCTGTTGCGCATGCGTCCCGAGCCGCCCGGACTGCCGCCGGGCACGGACGTCACGGTGCGCCTCGATCCCGGAGGACAGCGGCTGGCGGCCCACGCCGGCTCGGAAGCGGGGGCCGGATGAGCCTCCACGGCATCGGGTTCGGGGCCGGGTACGGGGAGCGGCAGCCCGTCGTCCTCCTGCTCGACACCTCCGCGTCCATGGGGCGGCCCGAGGAGCACCCGCGGATCGACGAGCTGAACGACGCGTTGACCCGCTGGTTCGACGGGGTCCGGGCACAGGAGCGGCTGCGCACCCGGGTGGAGGTCTGCCTCATCACCTTCGACTCGGCGGTGCGTGTCCACGACCCGGCGCCGGGCCGCCTCGTCCCGGTCGAGGAGGCCGACGCCGGCCGGCTCTTCGTCCCGGTGCACGGCCTGCACCCGCCCACCCTGCGCGCCGGGGGCCTGACCCGGCTGACGGAAGCGGTGGAAACGGGCCTCGACCTGGCCCGCACCCGCTACCGCACCCTGCAGCGGCAGCGGGTACCGGTTCGACGCCCCTTCGTCTGGGTTCTGACCGACGGTGCGCCCAGCGACGCGCAGGGCTGCCCGCTGGACGCGACGGCCCTGGCGGGCACCGCGGAGCGGGTACGCCGGGGCGAGGAGAAGGGGGAGTGGGTGTTCCAGGTGATCGGGGTGCGCGGCGCCGACCTGCCGATGCTCCGGGTCCTGGCGCCGAAGGCCACGTCCCCCTTGGCGAACCTGGACTTCGGCCGGATCCTCGACCTGCTCTTCCAGAGCACGGACGACAGCAGCCCGGACCAGGACGCGGATCTCATCCACCGGCAGTTCCAGGACCGCGCCTCCCGGCTCGCGCGTATGGAAAGACTGGAGAGGGACCTCCGGTGATCATCGCGGGCTCCTCCGTCCAGGGCACCGCTCATCTCGCCTCGGGGCAGGGCTGCCAGGACGCGTTCAAGGCGGTCGACCTGGGCGACGCGGCGGTGCTGGCGGTGTCCGACGGCGCGGGCAGCCGTGACCGCAGCGCTCTGGGCGCTCACATAGCGGTCGACGCGGCGTGCCGCCTGCTCTCGCTGGACGTCCCGGACGCCGGGGCGGCGCCGGAGCAATGGACCCGGTGGACAGCGGGACGAGGGCAACAGGTGGTTGAGGCCTATCTACGGGCGGTGTCGGGGGTGTTGAGCGCGGACTCCGGTTCAGCAGGCCCGGACGCCCTTGCGGCCACCCTGACCGCGGCGGTCGTGGCCCCTCCCTGGGTCGCCTTCGTCTCGCTGGGCGACGGCTTCGGCACCCTGCTGACCCGCGACGACCGCAGCCATCTGGTCCTCCCGCCACCCGCCGCTGCGGCCCCCTTCCTCTCGTCACCCGGCGCGGCCCTGCGCATCCGCACGTTCACCGCCTGGGAACCGGAACTCGGCGGAGTGGTCCTGGCCACCGACGGCTGTGCCGCCCTCGCCCTCGACCACCCGTCCGTCCGCCGGCTTCCACCGGAGGCAGGCCCGCTGCCCGCCGAGTGCTTCTTCTCGAGCCTGGCGGCGACTCTCCGCGCGTCCCGGGGAGACGCCGAGCCTCTTCGCCGTCTGCTCTCCGGGCCGGAGGCCGGACGGACCGGTGACGACCTGACCCTCCTGTGCGCTCTCGTCGAAGAGGGGTGACCGTGGCACTGACCGTGGTGTCCGGGAACGGACGCACCTGGCGACTCACCGGGCAGATCGGCAGCGGCTCGGAAGGATTCGTGTACGGCGTCGACGACACGCGCCCGCTCGTCGCGAAGCTCGTCCCGGATCCGCCCGACCCCGAGGCGTTCCGGCGCCGTGTGGCCCGCCTGGTGCGCCAGCGTCGCGAACCGCGCACCGTCGAACTCCTCTCCGGCACACCGGTCCGGCTGGCCTGGCCGCTGGTGCCGGTCAGTACGGCCGACGGCGACGACCCGGAGCGCGTCGACGGTTACGTCATGACCGACATGCGGCACGCCTACCAGCCGTTCAGCCACCTCCTCACCCCGCACGCCCGCCGGACCTTCCTGCCCGGGGCGACCTGGGCGACCGCTCTGTGCACCGCCCTCTCCCTCGCCCGGCTGCTGGCCCAGGCGCACGCCGAGGGCTACGTGGTGGGCGACCTCAAGCCCGACAACCTCTGGGTCGACGGGACCGGCCGGGTCGGCATGGCCGATGTCGACTCCTGGCAGTTCACCGACGGCCACGACACCTTCCGCGGCCGGATGCGAACCCCCGGCTACACGGCCCCCGAACGGATCGGCGCCCCCGCCGGCACACCGCCGGACAGCGCGTCGGACGACTTCGCCCTGGCCGTCCTGGTCCATCAGCTGCTCATGGCCGGTCTGCACCCCTTCGCCGGCCACCCGGCGAAGGGCGGTGACTACATGTCGTACGACGACAACGTCATGCACGGCCGCTGTCGGCTCCTCGACCGTACTTCGGTACTGCTGCCCCGCTCCGTGCCGCCCGCCGATCTCCTGCCGAGACGGCTCACGGAGGCGTTCCGGGCGGCGTTCGCGCACACGGGGCGCCGTCCGACGGCGGCCGAGTGGGCCCGGTCGCTCGCGGCCGAGCTGGTCCCCGGCCGTCTGAAGGTGTGTGCGGTGAGCGCCCGTCATGTCCACACCGCGGAGCGGCCCTGGTGCCCGTGGTGCGACCAGGCCGAACAGGGCACCGACAGCTACCCCGGCGATCCGCAGGAGGAAGCATGACCACCCACCTCTCCGTCGCCCGCACGCTGGACCGCTGCACGGTCCTCGGCCCCGGCACCCGCGCGGTCGTCTGGGTCCAGGGCTGCCCGCTGCGCTGCCAGGGCTGCGTGGCCTCGGAAACCCTGCCCTTCGACGGCGGCACCAGCCGACCGGTCGCCGAACTCGCCGACTGGCTGTGCGGTCTGGACGGCATCGAGGGCGTGACCCTCTCCGGCGGTGAGCCCTTCAGCCAGGCCCAGGCCCTGGCCGAGCTGCTCGACGCGGTACGCGAGAGGCGCCCGGACCTCGGCACGATGGCGTACACCGGCTTCCGTCACGAGGCTTTGCGGCGCGGTGGCCCGGACCGGCTCGCCCTGCTCGCCCGGCTGGACCTGCTGGTCGACGGGCCGTACGTCACGGCACGGCACGGCAGCCTGCGCTGGCGCGGCTCGGACAACCAGCGGCTGATCCCGCTCACCGACCGCTACACGCGCGCTCTGGACGAGCCGGACACGACCGCGGGGATCGAACTGGCCCTCGACACGGATGGTTCGGTCTCCTGGGCCGGGGTGCCTCCTGCCCCCGGTTTTCGAGAGGCACTTGAGGATCAGCTCGCGGCGCGGGGGTTCGTGCTGCACACCGAAGCGCGGAGGGAACGATGAGCGGATCGCCGAAGTACAGCACTGTCCGCGTGGGCGCTCTGTACACCCAACGGGAGGCGGCGGAGCGCCTGCGCCGGGCGGAGCAGCGCCGCGCCAGAGAGCGGAAGCGGGCCGCCGAGCGGGCCCGGCTCGCCCAAGAGGCGGCCGCCCGCAGGGAACGCGCCCGCGCCGAGGCACAGCGGCGCCGGGACGAAGTCGCCCGTTCGGAAGCCGAGTCGGCGGCCCGGCGAGCCGCTGAGCGCGATGCCCTGCTGGCGCGTGCGCAGGCGGAGCAGAGCCGGGCCGACGAGCGCGGTCTCGACGAGGTGCGGGAGCTGATCGCCGAGGCCCAGCGATCCGGTGCCCGAGCCGAGACGGATTCCTTGGAAGAGCAGTTGGCCGGCCTGCGGGAGCGGGCGGCCCGCGGCGAGCAGCTCGGCGGCGCGGTGGAGGAACTCCGCGGCCGGGTCGTGAGCCTGCGCCCAGAGGCGACCGGGAACCGTACGGAGGACCGCGCCGCCGTTCTGGCCGGCCTGGAACGCCGCTTCTCGGCGATCGGAGCGGACGGCTCCGCCCTCGACCCGGACGGCCATCGGCGCTGCACCGACTTACTCGACCAGCTGCGCGCGGCCGCCTCCCCTGAACGCCAGGTCCGTTTCGAAGCGCTGCGAGGCACGGCCGAACAATCCTTCACCCAGCATGCGGCAGTGGTTGCCCAGGCTCGGGAAGCCGCCGAGCGGTCGGCCGTCGAGGAACGGCAGCGCGAGGCGGTCAGGGCGGCGGAACGCGAACGCATCGAGGCGGCGGAGGCGGCCCTGGAACTGGCCCTCGCGGAAGCCACGGAACGCCTCGACGCCGTACGCCCCGCAGCTCAAGGCATTGTGGACACCGCCGCCGACCTCGGCGACCCCGGCATCGCCGACGAGACCGGGGACGTCCTGCGCGCGGTCGTCGAGGCGCTCGCCGCGCGCTCGGCGGCCGAGGCCCTGGCGGCGGTCGCCGAGCTCGAAGGCCGGCTGCCCGACGCCGAGCGCCGGCTGGACGAGCTGGAACTGGCCTACCAGCGGCGCCGCGACCTGGTGGAGGCGCTCAGGGACGCCATGACCGATGAGGGCTTCGCCTTCGAGGGCGGGGAGAACCAGGGCGGCAGCTTCCGGTTGCACTTCACGCGGTCGACCGGAGCGACGTACGAGGCGACGGTCGCCACCGAGGACGACGGCACACCGGTCCTCGTCTACCACGTGGACGGCGAGCCGGACGTGACGCTGTATGCGCCGCAGGACGAGGCGGTGTGCGACACCACCGAGACGCTGCTGGAACGGGTGCACGAGACGCTGGGCGGCGACGACGGCTTCCTCCCGGGTGAGCTCACCTGGGAGGGCAAACCGCCGAACCGGCGGGCCAAGGCGCTGCCCCACGACACCTCCTGGAGGTGGACGACCCCGTGAACACGGTCGACTTCGCGAAGGACGGCAACGAGGACCGGGACAGAGGCGCGGACAAGGACCGGGACAAGGGCGGGACAGGGCCGGTCACCGCCGACGGCATGATGCCCCTGTGGGCGGTGTCGCTCGGCTGGGAGCTGCGGCGGGGACGGCAGGTGATCATCAGCGGGCAGATCCGGGACCGCTGGTGGTTCGAGGACACGCCCGCCGGCTTCCGTGCGGTGGTCGCCGGGCTGCTGGAGGTGCGCGGCGCCGACGTGGTGGGCTGGTGGGATCCGGTGGCCGGGCTCACCTTCCCGCTGCCGGGCCACGCGGAACGCTTCGCCGGGCTGGAGGCGAACCAGCCCCGTACGACCGCCAGGAACGGCGGCCGGGGCGCCCCTCAGGAGGACCGGCAGAACGCCGACCCGCGCACCCGGCGCGGCGTCGAACGCGAGCGGGACCGGTCGAGCCTGCTCTCCCCGCGCCCGGCCGGCGCCGCCCGGGCCTTCGACGACGTGGTCGCCACCGTGCACCGCATCGCCGCCTCGCCCGACACGTCCACGGCCTTCGTCTTCCAGGACGTCGACCACCATCTCCCGCCCGGTCAGCCGGAGTCGAACGCCGGCTATCTGCGGCTGCGCGCGGCGATGGCCGACGCGGTGACTCCCCGCTCCACTCCGGTGGGCCGCCGCCCGCACGCCCGCAACGCCGTGCTGTGCGCGGTGGGCGACGTCGGCCGGCTGCCCGGCTGGTTCCACCTGGAGGACCCCCGGATCGCCACCTTGCACATCGGCCCGCCGGACCCGGGTGAGCGCCGTCTGTGGCTGACCTGGCTGCGCAGCCACTTCAACGGTGCCGCGGACGCCACACGCCACGACATCGAGGCCCTGGTCGGCGCGACCGACGGCATGTCCGGCTGGGACATCGACGCCCTCGCCCGGACGTCGTGGCTGCGCGACGCTCCCCTGCAGAAACCGGACAAGCTCCTGGAGCTGCACCGGCTCAACGTGAGCGTCGACCCCTGGACCCAACTGGACCGGGAGACCGTCGCCCGTGCGTCCGACGTACTGGGCGCCCGGGTGGTCGGCCAGTCGAAGGCCGTCGACGCGGTGGCCGCCGCGCTCCAAGCCGCCTTCGTAGGCATCGACTTCGGCGGCTCCGGCACCGCCCGCCCCCGCGGCGCGTTCTTCTTCGTCGGCCCCACCGGCGTCGGCAAGACCGAACTCGCCAAGGCAGTAGCCGAGTTGATGTTCGGCGACCAGAGCGCCTACGCCCGCTTCGACATGAGCGAGTACCAGCAGGAACACGCGGCCGAGCGGCTTGCGGGTGCCCCTCCCGGCTACATCGGCCACGAGCAGGGCGGGGAACTGACCCGCCGCGTCCAGGAACGGCCGTTCAGCGTCCTTCTCTTCGACGAGATCGAGAAGGCGCACCCCCGGGTACTGGACAAGTTTCTGCAGATCCTCGAGGACGGTCGCCTCACCGACGGCCGCGGCCAGACCGCGTACTTCTCCCAGTGCCTGATCATCTTCACCTCCAACACGGGCGCGGAGGCCGTCCATGGGCTGCTGTCCGACGGGGACGAGGACCTGCCGTACTCCGCTCTGGAGGCCCACTTCACACGGGCCGTGGAAGACAAGTTCCGGACGATCGGCCGACCGGAGATCTACGGCCGGCTCAAGCCCGGCGTGGTCGTCTTCGACATGCTGCGCCGCGAGCACATCGTGAAGATCGCCGACCGGTTGCTGGGCCAGCTCGCCGAGTCCGTCCGCGAGCGCCACCAGGTCGGCCTCATACCCGACACCGACATGCTGCACCCCTGGATCACCGAGCGGATGAGCGACCCGGAGCATCAGGCGTACGGCGGCCGCCAGATCCGCAACGAGCTGGAGCGGCTGCGGGCGGCCGTCGTCGCCCACTTCCTGGCCCATCGACCCGCTCCGGGCAGCCGGATCCGGCTCGGCGTCGACGCCGTCGGCGCGGCGTGGGTCAGGACCGAGGAAGGGGACCACTGAACATGCTCGGTATCGCCATCGGCCACCGCATCGCCCGGATCGGTCGGATCGGCCCGGACGGCCGTCCGACCGTGACGGTCGCGGACCTGGAAGGAACGGACGGCATCGCCGACCCGGCCACCGCACTGACCATGCTCCCGGGCGACACCACGGGCGAGGAGGTCGTGCTCGGCCTGCCCGCGTCCGCCGGCCGTGAGGCCGAGGCCCGCCTGCGCCACGCCGCCGAGGACGCCGGTCTCCGCGTCGACAGGATCGTCCCGGAACCGGTCGCGGCAGCCGTGCATTACGGCGCAATCAGCGAGGGCGTACGCCGCACCGTTCTGGTGGTCGACCAAGCCGCGACGGCGGTCGGCCTGACGGTCCTCGACATCACGCCGGACCTGACGGCGCGCATCGTCAGCGCGCGCACCGCACAGCCGGCCGACGATCGCGCTCTCGCGGCCATCGCCCAGGTGCTGGCCGAGGCGCTCCCGGACGCCGTGCTCCTGTCCGGGGACCTCTACACCACACCCGACCACCGCACGGAGATCGAGAACCTTCCTGAGGCCCAGGGCCTGACGGTCCGCTGCAGTGAGCCCGAACTGGCCGTCGTACACGGCCTCCTGCTTCTGGAGGACTTCGGTCTGCTGCGCGTCGCCACGGGCCCGACACCGGCGCGGACCGACTTCCCCCCTCCCCTGGAGGACCCGGAACCACAGCCCTGGAGCCCTCCTCCGGAAAACCCCGAGCCCCTGCGGACCGAAGTCACCCCGGCCGGAACAGCCCCACAGGGCAGAGGCGCTGCAGCACCTGCGGAGCCTTTGCCTGAACCCGACGAGCCCTCACCCGCCCGTGCCGGGGCAGCCCTCCGCCCCACCACGCCCGCCGCTCCCGAGCCCGAGCCGGAGCCGGAGCGAGGACCGGAACCAGCGCCGGAACCCGGACCCCGGCCGGCGCCCGCGCCCGCCCCGCCCCCACACACGGCGTCCGAGCCGACCCCACCCTCTTCTGCGGCTTCCGCTCTCCGCTCCGTCCCCGTGACGCAGCTCCAGGCCATGCGCCGGGACGACCACCTCCTCGTCCTGTGGGCCTGGCCCGACTCCGCCCTGACCGCTCGCGTCCGCTGGCGCCGTGAGGACGCGACATCGGCCGGTGACGGCCCCCGCGACGGCGACATCCGCTGTCAGCGCCGGGTCTACGAACACGACGGCGGACTGGACCTCCCTGTCGGCCGAGGAGCGATCACACTCACCGTCGAGGCCCTGGTCCCCGACCCCACCGTCGACACCGAGGGTGCCGCCTCCCTGCGCATTCCGGCCGAACCGCCCATCATCGAGTACGAGCCCTCTCTGCGCCGCCGTCTCACCGGTGCCCGCGTCGCGAGCGTCACCTTCACCGCCCGGACCGGCTGTGACCTCCCCGCCCTCCGGATCGTCCACGGACTCGGCCGCTACCGCCCCACCAGCACGGCCGAGGGAACCGTCCTGCACGAGGTCCCCGCCCAGCGCCTGCCGGCCAGCACCCCCCTCACCGTGGAGTTCCCCCTGCCCAGCACCCGAGGACCGTCCTGGCTCGTCTGCTTCCCCGCGGACGGCCCCGACTCGGGCCAAGACCACGAATCCGACATCGACATCCGCCCCACGGCGCTGCACCGGCTGCGAGTGACCTGAATGGCCAGACGACTCACCTGCCCCTACTGCTACGAGACCTTCGCCCCGCGGGAGATCCGGTTCCGCTGCAACAGTCGGCTCAGCCGCACCCGCAAACAGTGCCAGCGCCGCCGCGACCCGGTCCTCGACGAACGCTTCGGCAAGCGCCCCAGCCACGACGTGGGGCCGGACTTCCCCGCCGACGGCCGCAAGTCGACGGCGGTGTGCCCGGACTGCGACGGCGAGACGACGTACCGCATATGCCCGGTCTGCCATGTCGGACTGCCGGTGCAGTTCGGCATGGTGGAGAACCGACTGATCGCCATGGTGGGCGCGCGGTCCTCCGGCAAGACGATCTACATGACCGTGCTGCTGCACGAGATGCGCAACCAGGTCGGCGAGGCGTACGGCGCTTCGCTGATGGGCCTGGACGACGCCACCATGCGCCGCTACAGCTCGGAGTACGAGGACCGGCTCTACCGGGACCGGCAGATGTTCCCGCCCACGCAGACCGCGACCACCAACGCCAACCGGGTGGAACCCTTGGTGTTCCGGTTCGGACTGCGCCGCAAAGGGCTCTTCGGGGAGCGGCCGCAGCACACCGTCCTGTCGTTCTTCGACACGGCGGGCGAGGACTTCAACAGCCGGGAGAGCGTCGAGCTCAACACCCGGTATCTGACCAACGCGGACGGCATCATCCTGCTGCTCGACCCGCTCCAGATGCCGGGTGCCCGGGACATCGCGGCGCCGGGCACGGCACTGCCCGGGATGGACGGCATCGACCCGCCGATCAATGTGCTGAGCCGGATGAGCAGCATGCTGCTGGCCGCCCGAGGCGGCAAGGCCACGAAGATCGACACCCCGATCGCCGTGGTCTTCTCCAAGATGGACGCCTTCTGGCATCTGCTGGAGAACGGCAGCCCGCTGCGGTCGCACGCGCCCGCGCGCGGCCACTTCGAGGTCGGCGACAGCCTCAGCGTCCACGAGGAGGTGCGCCGGCTGCTCAAGGAGTGGGACGGGGTGCCGATCGACCAGTCGCTGGAGAACACCTTCGCCCGCTACCGCTATTTCGGTGTCTCCTCGCTGGGCCGCAGCGCCACTCCCGAGTCCCGGGTCGCCGACACCGGGATCCAGCCCTACCGGGTCGCGGATCCGCTTCTGTGGCTGCTGAGCGAGTTCGGTTCGGTGCCGAAGGCGGGCCGGGGATGAGCAGCTTCCAGCAGCTCTACTACACCTCCTGCGAACACGGGCTCAGCGGCTCCTCCGGCTTCCAGTTCAACGCGGTGAGCGAGCGGGTGTCGGTCGAGACCCGGGATCAGGTGGAAGGACTGGCCGGGTACGAACCACCACGCTTCCAGATCGAGTCGGACACCCCCGAACTCCTGGCCCGCTGCCCGGTAAATCTCTGCCACACCCCCGGCCGGCAGGGCGGCGCCACCACGCTGTGCGTGCGGTACGTCGGCCGGGACTCGGCGCGCCGCTTCGGCAACTACTTCGCTCACGCCCTGTACACCGAGGGCGAGTTCGCACCGGACAGCGGCGGGCTGCTCGCGATCGAACTGTGGGACTCCCCAATATGGACTGCACGAGTAGCCGAGACGACCGAGATCCCTGAGCTGCACGCGCCCCTGCCACGCGGCCCGCTGTCCCCTCGTTCGGCACGCGCCTTCCTGCGCGCGCATCCGTACGCGGAGCAGCTGCCGGCCCTGCTGGCCGCGGTGTTCACGGCGCTCGCCGAGGAGGGCTCGGTGGTAGTGATCGACGAGACGACCGACCGGATCGCCCACTGGTTCGCGACGGTCTCGTATCTTCTGCCCCCCTCGATGGCCCGCTCCCTGTCCTTCGCCACCTACCTCTTCCGCCCCACCCGTAGCCGCCTGCATCTGATCGGCGCGGTGCCCGGGGCGGACCTCGCGTTCGGCCCTGACGACGAGGAGTCGTACACCGTCTTCGACTTCTCCGCAGGCCGCTTCCCGGAGGTCGTACCTACCCATCCCCTGGTACGCCTGCTGACCCGGATCGGGGTCGGCTCGATCCGCTCGGTGTGGTCCTGGACAGCCGAGTACACGCACGGTCAGGAGCAGGCTCTGGGCGACTGGCACGCCCCGGTGGCGGCAGCCGCGGCGGCGGGTGGCATCGAACTGGCCGACGCCGATGTCCGCGCGGTGATCGGCTGGCTGCCCGGCGCCGATCATCTCGGACCGCGCCGTGCGGCGGTGGTGGCGGACATCCACCACAAGCACCGGGACCTGGACGACGACCAGCTCGCGGTGCTGAGCGCGGCCGCCGAGACGGGCGGCGACACCGCGCTGCACCGGGAGCTGGAGGGCAAGCTCCACCAGTCCCGAATCCGCGCCTATGTGACCGGCGTGGAGGACGCACCGGGTCCCGTTCCCCTCACTCGTCCCGCCGAGCGGGAACAGGCCACGGCTCTGTGGCAGAGCCTGCTCGACGAGGCCACCACGAGCCGCCAGCGGGTCCGCCTGTTGCTGTGGGCGGTGGGAGCGCGGCTCGCCCCGTCGCCGGAGCTGCTCGCGGCCCGGAGCCTGGACGTGGCCCGCGCACTGCTCGGCTTCTCGGGCGCGGGCACAGGCCTGCAGGAAGAGGTCGCCCGCCTCGTCCACACCCTCCCGGAGTTCAGGGCCGGGCTCGCGACGGCGGTGCAGGAGGTACTGGACGCGCGGGGCGGTCAGGAACAGCTCTTCGCCCAGTTCCCCGCCCAGTTGCTGAACGAGCGGGACCTCGGTGAGCGGCCTCGGCTCCTGGAGCACTACTGGCGGGCACAGGCAGAGAGGGTGCCCGCGCGCACGGTCGACCTGATGTTCAGGATCCTGGAGGTGCGCGGCCAGTCCTCGCCGGACGCGGAGCTGCTGCGAGGGCTGTGGCGACAGCCGTCGCCGACCTGGCGGCACGGGGAGGCGACCGAGATCGCCCGTCGGCTGCCCGCGGACCAGCCAGTGGACGAATCGGTCAGCGAGTGGTTCGACCGCGCGGTGAAACAGCGGGTCAGCGACGAGCACGCCCTGCGGTCCTGCCTGGTGCTGTGCGACGCGCTCACCGTGCCGGGCCGCTTCGCCTGGCTGAGGCCGGCCACCCAGGAGTGCGTGCAGATCACGCTCGGGCTGGACACGGCCCTGCGCCGAGCCACCGAGGCCACCGCACTCGCCCGAGCATTCCGGATCCCGCAGGTCGACGCCTGGGCGGCGCCGCGCGCGCTGAAGCAGTACCGGCTGGTCCCCGCCATGCTCCGGCTGCCGGCCGACCCGGCCCTGGTGCGCACGGAGATCGGGCAGTTCGGCTTCTCGCTCGCCGACGGCTATCTGCGCGCCGTGCAACGGGACGCTGTGACCTCGGGCCGTGTCGGCGACGTGCTGTTCAGCCATGTCACCGGCGTGGTCGCGGTCAACGGCGAACGAGTCTCCTTGCCGCAGGCACACCTGGAGATCGTCAAGGCGCTGCGCCTGCACATCGCCCAGCACTGGTCCTCCGCAGAACTGGACCGTATGGCCCGCGCACTGCGCCCCTACGACTCGCGGCTCGCCGAGACCTACGAGGGGTACGCCGAGCACCGTCGGGGTCGCGTGAAGAAGTGGAGCCGCAAGCTGAGCCAGCGGCGATCTTCGGACGGCCCCCGACCGGAGGAGCGGTGATCGCCGATGGCCGACATCGTGATGTTCATCCTCGTCCCAGCCGCCTATCTGTGCCTGTTGCTGATCTACCTGCTCGTCGCACCGCTGATCGCTGCCCTTCGCGGTGCCGCCCTGGTCAGTGAACTTCTCTGGCGCTACTGCCAGTTACTCAACGGCGTGCTGCGCCTGCGCACCCACGAGTTCGTGACCATCCCGCCGTACCGCCCCACCGAAGAACTGGCCCACCGCAACTACTTCTACGGCCCCGCCACCCGTGACCTGCGCCAACTCCTCGTGCAAGGGCGGCGGCTGTACGTCCGCACGATGACGGACGCCTACCGTCGGGTGGTCGCCGCCCAGTTCACCGCGCCGACCGTGCACCGGGCCGCCTCAGTGCCGTACGGCGTGACCCTCGGTCTCGGTCTCGGTCTCGGTGCCGGCCTCGGCGCGCCCGTGCTGGGCGTGCTGCTCGGCGTCCAGGCGCTCGCGGTGGCGTTGCTGGCGGGCGGCGCCCGGCTGACCGCGCTCACTCTGCGGACCACGGACCGAGCGGTGATGATCCTGCGCGGGCTGCCCCGGGGAATGCTGTGCCCGAGCTGCTTCGAGCGCGTCCCTTATCCGGCGTACGACTGCCCCCGCGCGAATTGCCGACGCCGGCACGCCGACATCCGGCCGGGCACCTTCGGTCTCTTCCGGCGCCGGTGCGCCTGTGACGAACGGATACCGACACTGCTGATGCTGATGGGCAGGAACGCCCGGCTGAGCGGCTACTGCGTCCACGAACACTGCGGCAAACCCATGAACCCGGACGCCGGGCACATGCCCGAGCTGATCCTGCCGCTGATCGGCGGCCGGGCCGCGGGCAAGACACAGCTCATGGCGGCGATGGTGAAGTCGCTGGAGGACGCGGCGGAGAACGGCGGACCGGCAATCCGGCTCGCGGACCCCGAGTCGAGTGCCAACCAGCGGGTGCTGAACGAAGTCCTGGAGATCCAGGGCCACACCCGCCCCACCCAGAAGGCGCTGCCCCGAGCCCATTCCTTGGTACGCGGCAGCGGCCGCACCGAGCGCCTCGTCCATATCTTCGACACAGCCGGCGAGCGGTTCGTGAACCGCGAGGAGACCGACGCGCTGCGCTACGTCCGAGAAGCCCGCACCTTCGTCCTCGTGCTCGACCCGATGGCTGTCGACGCGTTCTGGACTCGCCTCGATCCGGCGGGCCCAAAGGTGGACCGCACACTGGCCTCGACGGTCGACCCGGAGGACGTGTTCGCGCGCTCGGTGCAGACCGTACGCACCATGGGCACCCGGCTGGACAAAGCCCGGCTCGCCGTCGCCGTCAGCAAGAGGGACCTGCTGGTCGGGCAGCCCGCCCTGCTGCCCGACCGCCCGGACGACAGCGACACAGTTCGGGACTGGCTGTGTGAGCGGCTGGGGATGCGGAATCTGGTGAAGACGATGGAGTTGGAGTTCGGTGAGGTCCGGTTTTTCTGTACGGCGGCGGTGGCGGATCAGGAGGGGCGGGTGGACCCCAGTATTCCGTTTTTCGTCGAGTGGTGTCTGTGCGAGTGAGAGTGCCGCGATACGGGCTCGATCCGCTTCGGCGGACATCCAGGATCAGGGGTGGAGTCCCCGGAAGGATCTCTGTGACGACTGCACAGCAGCCTCGGCTATCACAGTCCCGTCGGCCACGACGCCGCCCCGGCTGCCTGGCGACCACGAGACCCAGGTCACAACCAACATCTGAGAGGGCGTTTGATCTAGGCGGATTGCCCTTTATCTCCTAGTAGGTCCCTCGCCAGGTGGGGGTGGCTTCGTCCGTTATACGCTTGGCGAGGTTGTCGATCGAGACGATGTGGATCATGGCTTCGGAGCTGGTGGTGAGCGTCTCGTAGTCGCGGGCGAGGCGGCGGTGCATCATGATCCATCCGATGCTGCGCTCGACCACTCAGCGCCTTTTTACGACGTGGAAGCCACGTTTCTCGGGGTTGCGGTTGACGACCTCGACGTCAATTCCCGAGGGTGGCGCCGTGCTCAATGACGGCGTTCTTGAAGCCGGTGTCGACCCAGCTTTTCGCGATGGTCGGGTACGTCTCCTTGGCCTGGTTGAGGAGACGTATTCCCATGGCGTTTTCCGAGAGGCCGGCACCGGCGACGGTCACGGCGAGAATGAGGCCGATCGTGTCGGTCAGGATGCCGCGCTTCCTCCCGACGATCTTCTTGGCAGCGTCGGTTCCCTGGCTGGTCAGAGGCACGTTGGTGGAGGTCTTCACGCTCTGGGTGTCGATGACGGAGGCGGTCGGTTCGGGCTTGCGTCCATCCTTCACGCGTGCCAGTGCGGTGAGGTCGTAGTTGAGTTGGTTGAAGATTCCCTCGTCGCGCCAGGCGGCGTAGTAGAAATAGACGGTGCCGTGTCCGGGGAAGTCGTGCGGGAGGTATTTCCAGGGTATTCCGGTGCGGTTGAGATAGAGGATTGCGTTGAACACGTCGCGCAAGTCGATTTTCGCGGGCTGGCCGCTGGGCCTGCGGTCGAGTCGGGCCTTTCGCCAGGCCGTCAACGTCGGCTCGATCAGGGCCCATCGGGCGTCGGACAGGTCGCTGGGGTAAGGCTTGCGCTCACTCACGACCCAGCGTGATCACGACCGAGCCGGAAGACTCCGTTCCGCAGGAAGTTGGGAGGTTCTGTTGCATCTCTACGTCAGACGGGTTTCCGAGACCAGAAGCGGATGAGACGGACGACAAGGTTCGTGCCTTACTGAGTGACATTCAGTACCTACAGGGCAAGCCGTGCTGAAGTGGGGCACTCGCATAAGCCGCTTACCTGCCTTGACCTGCATAAACGCCCTCTCAGGGTGTTCAGGAACCGCTTGATCTGCCGAGGGTTGCCCCTCAACCCGCTGCCAAGGACTGGCGCGACGGCAGCGGCCCAGATCATGTCTCGGTACAGCTCCGGCGGCATGTCGGGCCCCAAGGTATCCGCGGCCATGCCGACGTTCAGGGCGACTCCGAGTGCGCTGCCGCGCCGACGCTGGTCAACCGCCTCTTTCACTGCCGTGAACTGGGCCTGTGACAGATGTAGTTCGGATAGGAGGAGATGCATATAGGTTTCGGCCTCCGGCGCGGAGAGCGCCGGAATGTTGATCTCGACCTGAAGCATCTTCTCCAGGTACTCCGCTCCCAGTCCGGATGCCCCGGAACGCCTCAGCCCTGGGTAGCGCTGGTCGATGGCGGCCTGGACGACCTCGGCGTGGGCAGCGATGACGAACGCACTCTTGTCGACGTTTAGGAAAAGTCGAATGGCTTCGAAGGTGTCCACGACGGTATGCGGCAGGCACCGGTCCAAGTCGTCGATCATCACGATTACGGCCCGGACCTTATGCAATGACTCCACCAGTTCACCGAACTGCTGCCGGAACGCGCCCGCCGCTACGGGCTCAGGCTCCTCCTCGGAGCTGTATCCGGCGGAGTCCTGGGACGATTCTGATGAGCCGACCATGCCCTGAGCAATCATGGACGCTGCATCCGCGAGGGCAGGGTCCACAGCGCCAGCGGCTATGGCGGCACCGACGGGCAGGGCGGTGCCGACAAGCATCCGGACCGGTCGACGCAAGCTCGTAGCCATGCGCCTGAGACGTCCCACCTGCTCGGCCTGCGGGCCATCGGCCTCGACCTCCTGCTGAAGGCGCGCCAGGACCGCCTCCGTCAGGGCGGCCTTGATGTCCTCGTACCCTTCGTATTGCCACGGGCTGAAGGAGACGACGACGAAGTGTCCCGTTTCATCGTCTGGTAGGTCCGCGAGTTCAGCTGAAACGATCTTCAACAGGCTACTCTTGCCCGATCCCCAACCACCAGTGACTCCCATCGTCAGCGGAAGCAGCCGCGGCTGGGTGAGTGCGACAACCATTTCGTCCACGAGGAAGTCGAAACCGAGCAGGTCCAGATCCGTCTCGTTGTCCGACCACATGACGCCTCCCCACCCACTACCGCACAGGCCCCGACCATGCGTTTCCGTGATCATAGGTGCGACTGGCCGAAAAGTGACCCGGTTCGGCGACATCAGAAGTAGGCACCCTGGCCGCACGGAACCCTGCGTCGCAGAGGTTCGGTCTTCGGTTCCCCCCCCCTCGGCGCCGGCGTCGGCGCCCAGCAACGCTGGAAGCCAGGTGGTCAGAGCGGCGCGATCGCACGTCGCGGCACGCTAGCGGGGTGGCTGGTCCCTTCCGGGACAACCGACTAGGACGGCACCCACGCGTACCGCTGCTCTCCAGCGGTGCACTGCCATCAGTCCCGCAAAACGAGCCCTGACTTGCCCCCAGAACTCCCTGACGGCCCATCAGAACGAGCGTCAAATGAGCGTCACGAGCGTCATTTCAGCGTCAAGATATCGCCCGTAACGCCCACACCGCACATAATGCGCACGCGCAAAACCGCAGGTCAGCCGCCCTTTGCGACCGGTTCAAGGATGGCAACGCACTCCACGTGATGCGTCATCGGGAAGATGTGCAAAATGCGCCTGGGATACGAAAGGCCAGGTCAGCCAGTGTCGTTGGCCAGTTTCAGCCAGCGCTCATAGCGCCCGTGCGTCAAACGAGCGTCAGCAAATCGTTTCTCCGGCGGTGCCCGCCGGCGCCGGGAGCAAGGCTCGGTGTGCCCACGCCGCCCGGCAGTCGAGTGTGGCCGTTCGGGCAGCTGGTCCAGGCTGACGACCCCTTGTCCCAGGACCTCCGGCGACGACCTTCGCCGCCACCCCTCCCTGTCGAAAGTCAGGGGGAACAGTCGTCCTTCGTTTCTGGTGACGATCACGCACGCGCTCCTAGAGTCCTTCGCGGGGAGAGCGCGGGCCGGTCCGCGCCGGAGCGGCAGCGGTCATGGCGGAGGGCACCGGAAAATGAAGAAGCGGCTGGACGAGTCCGGCGGTGTCGCTGAGGTGACCGGCCCGAGTGCCGGGGGCGGTCCGTCTCGCGAGCTTCCGGCACGAGGGATACTCGGGCTCAGCACGGCTCAGGTCGCCGAACGGGTGGCCGCGGGTCACGTCAACGATGTTCCCAGCAGGTCGAGTCGGAGTGTCGGCGAGATCGTCCGGTCCAACCTGCTGACCCGCATCAACGCGATCATCGGTGTGCTGTTCGTCATCATCCTGGTGGTCGGCCCTGTCCAAGACGCGCTGTTCGGCGGCGTGATCCTCGCCAACACACTGATCGGCATCATTCAGGAGGTGCGTGCCAAGCGCACGCTGGACCAGCTCGCGATCGTCGGCGAGAGCCGCCCACGTGTGTGGCGTGACGGTGAGCGTGTCACGCTCAGCGCCGCCGAGATCGTCATCGACGACGTCATCGACCTGGGCCCGGGCGACAAGATCGTGGTGGACGGCACCATCCAGGCGTCCGACAATCTGGAAGTCGACGAGTCGCTGCTCACCGGTGAGGCCGATCCGGTCCACAAGCAGCCCGGTGACGTGGTGATGTCGGGCAGCTTCGTGGTGGCCGGTGCCGGGGCCTTCGTCACCACCCGGGTGGGCCGCGAGGCGTATGCGGCACAACTCGCCGAGGAGGCACGCCGCTTCAGCCTGGTCAACTCCGAACTGCGCAACGGTATCGACCGGATCCTGAAGTTCGTCACCTACGCGATCGTTCCCGCCGGCATCGCGCTGATCATCACCCAGCTCGCGGTCAACGACGACGACCTTCCGGAGGCGATCCGGCGCATGGTGGGCGGTCTGGTGCCCATGGTCCCGGAGGGTCTGGTCCTGCTGACCTCACTGGCCTTCGCGGTCGGTGTGGTGCGGCTGGGCAAGAAGCAGTGTCTGGTCCAGGAGTTGCCCGCCATCGAGGGTCTGGCCCGGGTGGACACCGTGTGCCTGGACAAGACGGGCACGCTCACCGAGGCGCGGATGGACATCGACGAGGTGTACCGCCTGGGGCGCGACGTGCCCGTCGACGACGTGCTGGGCGCGCTCGGGGCCGCCGACGAGCGACCCAACGCCAGCATGCAGGCGATCATCGAGTCCCGTCCCGCTCCTCAGGACTGGGAGTGCCGTGCGACCGCGCCCTTCTCCTCGGCCCGCCGGTGGAGCGGCGCCTCGTTCACCCAGCCGTCCGGTGAGGAGTCCGTGTGGCTGCTCGGCGCCCCCGACACGATGCTGCCGGCCGGGCACGAGGTGCTCACGGCGGCCGACGTCTACGGTGCTCGTGGCCTGCGGGTCCTGCTGCTCGCCCGGTCCCACCGGCCCCTCGGCGAGCTCCTGGAGGATCCGTCCGCGGTGCCGGACGCGGTGGTCCCCTGCGCGCTCGTCGTCCTCAAGCAGCGCATCCGGCAGGAGGCGCCTGCGACCTTACGGTACTTCGCCGAACAGGGCGTCTCGGCCAAGGTGATCTCGGGTGACAACGCCGTGTCCGTCGGAGCCGTCGCCACGGCCCTGTCGCTGCCCGGGGCCGACGATCCGGTGGACGCCCGGTTCCTCCCGGAGGAACCCGGCGAGTTGGCCGACGCCGTCGAGAAGAACACGGTCTTCGGGCGGGTCGGCCCGCGCCAGAAGCGGGACATGGTGGGCGCACTGCAGTCCCGTGGGCACACCGTGGCGATGACGGGGGACGGAGTCAATGACGTGCTCGCGCTCAAAGACGCGGACATCGGCGTGGGGATGGGCGCGGGCAGCCCCGCCACGCGGGCGGTTGCCCAGATCGTGCTTCTCGACAACGACTTCTCCTCACTGCCGTCGGTGGTGGCGGAGGGCCGGCGGGTCATCGGCAACATCGAGCGGGTGGCCAATCTCTTCCTCACCAAGACGATGTACTCGGTGCTGATGGCGCTAGTCATCGTCATCGCCCAGGTGCCCTACCCCTTCCTGCCGCGCCACATCACGCTCGTCGGCTCCCTCACCATCGGCATCCCGGCGTTCTTCCTCGCCCTCGCTCCGAACTCGGAGCGGGCCAGGCCCGACTTTGTGGGCAGGGTGCTCCGGTTCGCCGTGCCGGCCGGTGCGCTGGCCGCGGCTGCGACATCCGTGTCGTACCTGATCGCGCGGTCCGTGTACGACGACGACCTGCAGACCGAGACGTCCGCGGCCACGCTTGCGCTGTTCCTCACCGCACTGTGGGCGCTGGCCGTCATCGCCCGCCCGTACACCTGGTGGCGCGTGCTGCTGGTCCTCACCATGGCGGCGGCGTTCGCGGTGGTTCTGGTGGTGCCGTACCTCCAGGAGTTCTTCCAGCTGAAGCTCGCGGGCCTCGCGGCGCCGTGGGCCGCGGTCGCCTCGGCGGCGGTCGCCGGCGTGCTTCTCGAAATCGTGTGGGCACGCAGTCGAAGCCGCCTGGCCGAGGCCTGAGCCCACCAGGGCGGTCAGCCCCCGTGCCGCCCGAAAGGGAGGGCGCCCGGCACATAGCGCGGGCGTCCTCTCTTTCCGCGTGTCTTCTTCTTCCCGAGCGGTCCGTGAATGCCCGTCCTTGGAATTCGTTGACTGCCGCGGGTGATCAACTTAGGCTCTGGGAAAGCCGTCTGGCGTCATAGGAGGAGAACATGGCATGGTCGCACGTGAATGGCATTCGGGTGCACTGGGAATCCCACGGTCACGGCGAACCGGTCCTCCTGGTGATGGGCAGCGGCAGCAGGGGGCGCGTATGGGACCTGCATCAAGTTCCCGCCCTCACCGCCGCCGGTTACCGCGTCATCACCTTCGACAACCGCGGCATTCCGCCGACCGATGAATGCGCCGGGGGTTTCACCGTCGACGACATGGTGGCGGACACAGCCGCGCTCATCGAGGTGCTGGAGATCGGGCCGTGTCTGGCTGTCGGTACCTCCCTGGGGGCGCAGATCGTGCAGGAACTGCTGCTCACTCGGCCTGACCTGGTGAAGAAGGCGGTGCTGATGGCCACGCGCGGGCGGGCCGACCTCATGCGCAAAGCCATGGCCGAGGCGGAAATCGCGCTGCATGATTCGGGGGTGAAACTGCCGCAGGCGTACGCCGCGGTGATCCGTGCCACGCAGAATCTGTCACCGCGTACGCTGGCCGATCCCGAACTGGCGCGGGACTGGCTGGAATTGCTGGAAATGGCCCGGCCTATGGGGCCGGGTGAGCGAGTGCAGCTGAACTTCTCGGCCATGGCCGACCGGCTGTCCGCCTACCGAGCGATTTCCCGGCCGTGTCATGTGCTGGCTTTCTCCGACGACATGATCACGCCTCCACATCTGGGACGGGAAGTCGCACAGGCCATTCCAGGTGCCACATTCGAACTGATCGAAGACTGTGGACACTACGGATATCTGGAGAACCCGGACGCGGTGAACAAGAGCATCATCGAGTACTTCCGGCGGGGGGACTGATCACCCGGGCACCCCACCACCGCACCCCGCCACGGCACCCCGCCCGGGCGCACCGGTCAGCGGACGAGTGGCCGCTTGAAGCCGCGGACCGCCACCCACATGGCGACGGCGCCCGTCAGCAGGCTGGTCGCGACGGCTCCGAGCACCGCGTCGCCGAGCGGCCAGTCCAGTGCCAGCGCCCGGGTGGCGTCCACCGCGTAGGACACCGGGTTCACCAGGGCCACCGCCTGCAGCCAGCCGGGGAGCGCGTCGACGGGAACGTACGCGCTTGACGCGAACATCAGCGGGAAAAGCGTCAATCCGCTGATGCCCTGCATCACCCTGGCGCTGCGCACCCACGCGCCGAGCGCGATGAAGATCCAGGTCAGTGCGGTGATGACCAACAGCGACAGCAGCAGGGCCCCGGTCACCCCCAGCAGGCCGCCGGCCGGGCGGAAGCCGAAGAGGGCCGCGGCGCACCCCAGCAGCAACACGATCTGGGCACCCGTGCGCAGCACGTCGGCCACGGCGCGCGCGACGAGAACCCACCGCGCGTCCACAGGGAGAGCGCGGAACCGGGTCAGCACTCCGTTGTCCATGTCGCGGATCAGCTCCGCGCCGGATCCGACGGCCGAGGTGATGCCGCTGGTGACGAGGATCGCGGGCATGAGGTAGTCGATGTAGCCGACTCCCGGTGGGAAGTGTCGCGGGTTGGCCATGCTCCCGAAGACCTCACTGAAGATGACCAGCAAGATCAGCGGCTGGAGGAACGTGAGCGCGACGATCCTTCGGTCGGCGAAGACGCCGCGCAGGGCGCGCCCGGTGAGCACCGTGAACTGTGTCGCCGCGCCGGCGGGACGCCAGGGCGGGACCGCCCGGGAGGTGACGGACTCATCCGGGTCGGCGGGGGCCGTGACGGCCATGGCAGTCGCTCCTTGAGGCGTCGGCTGATCAGCGCGGAGTGGGAACGGTGGAGGACCCGGTCGCCAGGGAGAGGTAGACGTCGTCGAGCGAGGGTTCGGACAACGACAGTCCGACGACGGGCACCTCGGCGTCCTCGACGGCATGGACCACCTGGACGAAGTCGGTGAACTCGGCGACGGGCACACTGACGGTGCCCTCCTGCGCAGTCTCCACCGCCGAGAGCCCGGACCGGCGCAGGGCGGCGGCGACTTCGGTCGCGTCACCACGCCGGGTGACCGACAGGTGGGCGCGGCGCTCGCCGACGCGGGCCTTGAGTTCTGCGGGGGTGCCGGCGGCCACGACCGTGCCCTCGGAGAGGACGACGACCTGATGGGCGAGGCGTTCGGCCTCCTCCAGGTACTGGGTGGTGAGCAGCACGGTGGTGCCGTCGGCCACCAGTGACTCGACGCGCTCCCACAGGGCGATCCGGCTGGCCGGGTCCAGTCCGGTGGATGGTTCGTCGAGGAAGAGCACGCGTGGCCGGCCGACGAGGCTGAGTGCCAGGTCCAGGCGTCGTCGCATCCCGCCGGAGTAGGTGCGGCAGGGCCGGTCCGCGGCTGCCGTCAGACCGAACGCGTCGAGCAGGTCGTCGGCCCGGCCACGGGCCTGGCGTCGGCTCGCTCCGAGCAGGCGGCCGATGAGGACCAGGTTCTCGCGTCCGGAGAGCTTCTCGTCGACCGAGGTGAACTGTCCGGTCAGTCCGATCCGTTCGCGGACCTGGCGGCCTTCGCGCACGACGTCGTGCCCGGCGACGGTTGCGGTGCCGCCGCTGGGGGGCAGCAGTGTGGAGAGGATGTTGACGAGAGTCGTCTTGCCGGCGCCGTTGTGGCCCAGCAGCGCCAGCACGGCCCCTTCCTCCACGTGGAGGGTCACCCCGCGCAGTGCGTCGACCCCGCGGTACGACTTGGCGAGGTCCAGAGTGCTGATCATGGTGTGCCTCATCCCCCGGTTCGGCGGCCGCATGGCGCAGAATTCGATGCGAATTGAATTCCATCTCGCCGATTCAATTCACACAACCTTCACACACCGACAGTACGGCGATTCCGCCCGACCGTAGATCAGCAACCAAAAGAGCGTCAAGCTCCCCCTGTCGCTGCCTCGAAACGATCCAGGTGTGACTCACATCACGCCACTGAAGCGGAGGATACCCCTCCGCTTTTCGCTGTGGGCCCAACTTTCGTTGGACCGGGTGTGACTAAAGACAGTTGACGCTCCACGAGTGGTTGACCTTTCATGCTGTCGGAAGGGTCGTTAGCAACACTCCGTAACCACGAAAGAGCTTGACGGAAAAGATCATCCATGCCTAAGGTCGATCGAACGACCGAGCGACCGAACGAGTACGTAGGTCAACGGGGGACTCGTGTTAGACGCAAACTTCGCGGATTCCATACGCCGCAATGCAGCCGACCATGGCTCTGAACCAGCCATCACTTTCATATCCGATTTCGATGCCGCCGACGGGCGGATGTCCCTTTCCTATGCGGAACTGGACGACCGGGCCCGCACCGTCGCCGCCGCACTGCTCGAACGCTGCGCCCCGGGCGACCGCGCCCTGCTGCTCTACCCGGAGGGCCTCGACTTCACCGTTGCGTTCATCGGCTGCCTCTACGCCGGCGTCGTGGCCGTGCCCTCCCCCTTGCCGGGGCAGTACCAGCACCACCAGCGCAGGGTCACCGCCATCGCGGCCGACGCGCAGGTCTCGGTGGTGCTCACCGACTCCCGGAGTATGGACGGAGTGGGCTCCTGGGCCGAGACCGCGGGGCGGCGGGCCGACGAGGTTCTGGTCACCGACCGCCTCGAAGCCACCCCGCTCGACGTCGCCACGCTTCCGCGGCTCGACTGCGGCAGCCTCGCGCTGCTCCAGTACACCTCGGGCTCGACGGGCGATCCCAAGGGTGTCGTACTCACTCATGGAAACCTGCTCCACAACGCCGACATCGTATGGCGGTCTTTCGCCCTCGACGAGACCTCGCGCTTCGGGTCCTGGATTCCGCACTACCATGACATGGGCCTTATGGGAATTATCCTGCCGCCCCTGGCCAAGGGGACTTCGTGCGTGCTCATGAGCCCGTCCAGCTTCATCAAGCGGCCGCACTGGTGGCTGCGTATGATCGATGAATTCGACATCACCATTTCGGCGGGACCGAATTTCGCCTACGAGTTGTGCAGCCGCAGTGTGACCGACGAGCAAATGGCCAAGCTCGACCTGTCCCGATGGAAATACGCCTGCAATGGATCGGAGCCGGTTCAGGCGGCCACCCTGGCCGCGTTCGCCAAGCGCTTCGCGCCCGCCGGACTGCGCGCGGAAACCCTCGCACCGTGTTATGGAATGGCCGAGGCCACTGTCTTCGTGAGCAGTTCCGTAAGGCGTGAACCGGTGGTTCGGCGATTCGACGACGCGCTGCTTTCCGACGGTGCGCTCGTCCCGGTGGACGACGCGCGGGCCGGCCGGGAGCTCGTCTCGTGCGGTCTTCCCGCCGACTTCGACCTGCGGATCGTCGAACCCGCCACCGGCCAGGACGTTCCCCCCGGAAGGATCGGGGAGATCTGGCTGCGCGGACCGAGCATCGGACACGGCTACTGGCAGAAGCCCGAGGTCAACGAGCGCACCTTCCAGGCCGACGGCGGCTTTCTGCGCACCGGAGACCTCGGCGCCGTCCTGGACGACGAGCTCTACGTCACCGGCCGCATCAAAGAGATGCTGATCCTGCGGGGCCGCAACCTCTATCCCCAGGACATCGAGTACGAGGTGCGCAGCCTCCACCCCGAGCTCCAGAACCTGTTCGGCGCCGCCTTCACCGTCCCCGCACGGGACGAGAACGGTCTTGAGGAGGAGCTCCTCGTCCTGGTGCACGAACTCCGTGGCAGGCCCGGCGAGGAGGAGCTGGAGCGGCTGTCCGCCTCCATCCGGCGCTCCGTCTTCACCGGGTTCGGAGCCCACCTCGCGGGCCTCGTCCTGGTCCGCCGCGGCGCCGTACCGCGCACCACCAGCGGCAAGATCCAGCGCCTGCAGATGCGCGACATGTTCCGCGCCCAAGCCTTGCAACCGCTGTTCGCGAAGCTCGACCGCAGGCTCGAGCAGGCCGTCTCCTGACGACACCCGGTGCCGCCTCCTTAGGTGCGGCACGCATCTGAGGCGCACTCACCGGCTCAGCCATCGCATCCCGAGGGATCCACTGTGCTGCATCAATCCGTACGCGTGCTCGACCAGTTCCTCGACCGCCCCGACAATCGTCCGCTGTTCACCCGCGCCGCCATGGCCGAACTCGACCGGGAGGAGGAGTTCCCCGCCGAAGCCTGCGCAGCGCTCGACACGTTCGGTCTCTCCTCCTACTACGCGGACGCCCGCCACGGAGGCAGGCTGCGCGACATGGTCGAGCTGGTCCGGCTGCAGCGCACCGTCGCGCGCCGGGACCTGACGGTCGCCGTCGCCCACGGCAAGACCTTCCTCGGCTCGGCCCCCGTCTGGGTCGCCGGCTCCTCCGCACAGGCCGCCCGGCTGGCCGGGGCCGTGTGCGAGGACGCCGTCGTGTCCTGGGCCCTCAGCGAACGGGACCACGGCAGCGACCTGCTGTCCGGAGAGCTCACCGCCCTCGCACAGCAGGAGGGGTGGCGGATCGACGGCGAGAAGTGGCTGATCAACAACGCTACGCGCGGCCGGTACCTGTGCGTGCTCGCCCGCACGTCGGAGGCCGGAGGACCACGGGGATTCAGCCTGTTCCTGGTCGACAAGGAGCAGCTCGCCCCAGGCTCGTACCGCACGCTGCCCAAGGTGCGGACGCACGGCATCCGGGGTGCCGACATCAGTGGCATCGCCTTCGACAGCGCGATCGTCCCGGACGAGGCGCTGGTGGGACCGGTCGGCAGCGGCATCGAGACGGTTCTCAAGACCCTTCAGCTGACCCGCACCGTGTGCGCCGCCCTGTCACTCGGCGCGCTCGACCACGGGCTGTCCATCGCCGCCCGCTACGCCACCTCCCGCAACCTCTACGGCCGCGACCTGGCGGACCTGCCGCGGGTCCGCCGCATCCTGGGCGAGTCCGCCGCCGCGCTGGCCGTCGCCGAGTCGGTCACCACGCTGGCCGCCCGGAGCATCCACACGGTCACCCCCGAGCTCGCCGTCATCTCCGCCGTCACCAAGGCGTTCGTGCCGACGCTCGTCCAGCACACCCTCGACCGGATATCCGAACTCCTCGGTGTGCGCGGCTTCTTGAGTGAGAGCTACGAGGACGGCGCGTTCGCCAAGCTGGAGCGGGACCACCGGATCGTGGCGGTCTTCGACGGCAGCACCGCCGTCAACCGCAACCTGCTCATCGACCATTTCCCCCTGCTCGCCCGGGCCTGGCGGGCCGGCACCGCCGACCGTGAGGCGCTGGCCATGACCATGCCGAGCGCACCCGCCACCGCCTTCGACCTCACCCGGCTGCAGGTGCTGTCGACCGGTGGATGCAGCATCGTGCAGCTCCTGCCCGAGGCCGTCGGACGGCTCAAGGAGGCTGCCCCGAATGGCCTCCTGCCGCGGGAGACGTCGCGGATGGCGGACGAGCTCGTAGCGGCCGCGACGTCCGTGCACGCCGCCATGGAGGAAGTGGACCGCACGCCCCGGGACGTCCCCCAGCCCGCCTTCGACCTGGCCGCCGAGTACGAACTGTGCTTCGCGGGAGCGGCCCTGGTCCACCTGTGGCTCGACAGCGCGCGCACCCAGTACGACAGCCTGTGGCTGCAAGCCGGGCTGGCCCTGGTGCTCGGCCGGCTGGGTCTGCGGATCGACGAGGCGCGGGCCGAGGCGTTCGACCATCTGGCCGATCAGCTGCTGCGCACCGAGGGCGGCGCCCCTGCCGTCCGTCCGGCGCAGCACCCGCAGGGGAGCGTGCTGTGACGACCGCCCACGCCGTCCCCGCCCTGCCCGCCCGGCTCGACACACTCGACCGGCTGCTCGGTGACCCCACCGACCCGGGCAATCCCCTCAGCCACGCCGCCATGGTCGCCGCCGACGAGCGGGGCGAGATGTCGCCGGAGGGCGAAGCCGCCCTGCACGAGTACGGGCTGAACGCCGAGTTCGTGCCCGCCGCCTTCGGTGGCCGTCTCACCCGTCTCGATCACCTCGTCGATGTGATGCGCACGGTCTACCGGCGCGACCCCTGCCTTGGCCTGGGATACGGCGCCAGCTCCTTCATCGCGGGGGTCAACATCTGGACCGTGGGCAGCGAAGAGCAGACCCGGGCCGCCGCCGAGCACCTGCTGAACGGCCGGCGGGTCGCCGTCGCGTACCACGAACTGGCCCATGGCAACGACATGGCGCGCACCGAGTTCACCGCGCTGCCGAGCGGGGACGGACGACTGCTGCTCAACGGCCGCAAGGAAGTCATCACGAACGTCCAGCGCGCCGAGGCCGTGGTCGTGTTCGCCCGTACCTCGCTCGCCCCCGGCAGCCGCAGCCACTCCCAGGTGTACGTCGACAAGTCCCTGCTTCCGGCCGGCCGAATGACCTATCTGCCGCGGTTCCGCACCACCGGCATGCGCGGAGTGCAGCTCGGCGGTATCGAGTTCCGCGACTGCCCGCTGCCCGCCGACGCCGTGCTCGGCGGCGAGGGGCTGGGGCTGGAGACCGCCCTGCGGTCGTTCCAGGTCACCCGCACCACGCTGGTCTCGATGTCCACGGGCATCGTCGACACGGCGCTGGAGACCACGCTGCGCCACGCCCGAGGCCGTCACCTGCACGGGCGAAGGGCCGCCGACCTCCCCCACGTACGGTCCGTACTGACCGGCGCGTTCTCGGACCTGCTCACCGCGGACTGCTTCGCGACCGTCGCGACCCGTGCCCTGCACCTGCTGCCAGCCGAGACGGCGATCCACGGCCAGGCCGTCAAGTACTTCGTGTCCAAGGCACTGATGGACGCCATGAACCAGCTGTCGTCGGTCCTCGGGGCGCACTTCTACCTGCGGGAGGGTCCCTCCCAGATCTTCCAGAAGTTGCTGCGGGACATCCAGCCGGTGGGCTTCGGGCATGCCGCGCGCGCCGCGTGCCAGGTGTCGCTGCTTCCGCAGCTTCCTCTGCTGGCCCGCCGCTCCTGGCTCGGGTCCGCCGTCGCGCCGGCGGCCCTGTTCCGGCCCGGCGCCGATCTGCCGCCGATGGACTTCCGCCGGCTGGCGATCACCGCGGGAGGCCGCGAGAGCCTGAGCACCACGCTCGCCGCCGCCCTCGCCTCCATGCCGGACGGCGAGGGGCGCGCGTACGCCGCTCTCCGCGCGCACGGCGAGCACTTCGCGCAGGAGCTCTTCCGGCTGGCGGAGGAGTGCGCGGTGCTCCCGGCCGGTGAGCTGTCCGTCGCGGCTAGCTCGCACACGTACGACCTGACCACTCGCTATGTGAACGTCCTGGTGGCCGCGGCGTGCTTCGAGACATGGCGACAGGCCCGGCTCGCCGGCGACCCGTTCCTGTCGGATCCGGTCTGGGCGGCGGCCTCGCTGCACCGGCTGCGCGGCCCCCTCGGCGGGCCGGCCGGCAGCCTGCCCCCGTACCTCGAAGGCCCGCTGTGGGACCGGCTGCTCGAACGCTTCGAGCGGTCCCAGGGCTTCGGCCTCAACCCGAGACGCACCCCCTCAGCCTGATTGGAGACGTGAGATGGAACAGTCCTTGGTCAGAGAGGACCCGCAGGCCATGCGCGACTGGCTCGTCGCGCGGCTCGCCGAGCACCTGCGTATGTCCCCCGACGAGATCCGGCCGGACATGCCGCTCAGCGAGTACGGCCTGGACTCGCTCTACGCCCTGACGGTGGCCACCGAGATCGAGGACCACCTCGGGCTGACGGTCGACCCCACCATGATGTGGGACAACCCCACCGTCGACGCGCTCATCGAGGCGATTACCGCGGAACTCGCCCGCGCAGCCTGAGCAAGAGCAGCCCTGCCAAGAGCGCCGGTGTCCGGGACGTCGTCGAGCACGACGTCCCGCCCCGGCGTGCAGCCCCTGCTGCCGTACCGACCTGCCGCGCCGCAGTTGTTCCGTTCCGGGATGGGAAGAAAGTGTCCGACGAAAACGCTCTCCTTACCGCCTCTTCCGCTCAGACCGGCATCTGGGTGGCGCAGCAACTGGAGCCCGAGAACCCGTTCTTCAACTGTGGCGTGGTCTTCAACCTCGACGGCGCGGTCGACCAGGCCGTTCTGCGGCGTGCGGTGACACGGGCCGTCGCCGAGACGGAGACCCTGCGGACGCGGTTCCACGACACGCCCGACGGATTGCGGCTCACCGTGGAGGCGGACGCGGAGCCCGTTCTGCTGGTGCGGGACCTGTCGGGCGCGGATGACCCGGCGGCGGCCGCCGAGGCATGGATGCGCGACGACCTCGCCGTAGCGGTCGACCTGACGGCCGAAGCGCCGTACGCACACGTGCTGTTCGCGCTGGGACCCCGGCGGAGCCTGCTCTACTTCCGGTACCACCACATCGTCATGGACGGCTTCGGACAGTTCCTCTACTGCCGTCGGCTCGCCGAGCTGTACACCGCCTTCGAGGCCGGCCTGGACCCCGCGCCCGCCACCAGTGCGCCGCTCTCCCGGCTGCTCGACGAGGACGCCGCCTACCGCGCGTCACCCGAGCACGCGCGGGACGCCGCCTTCTGGCGGTCCGAATACACGGAGGTGCCCGAGGGCACTCCGCTCGCGGGGCGGACGGCCCCCTCAGGCCCCAGTGTGCGCCGTACCGTCGCGCTGGAGCAGGAGCGGGCCGACGCGCTGCTCGGCACCGGGCGCGGCACCGTGGGCGGCTGGTCCGCGACCATGCTCGCCGCGACCGGGGCGTATGTGCACCGCTTCCTCGGCGCCTCCGAGGTGGTGGTCAAACTGCCGATGGCCGCCCGCCGTTCCCGGGCGGAGCTGAGCACGCCCGCGATGCTCGCCAACGAAGTGCCGGTTCGGCTCTCCGTCGGCGCGACGACGACCTTTGCCGAGTTGGTGCGCCAGGCCGCCGAGAAGATCCGGCAGACGGTACGGCACCAGCGTTACCGGGGTGATCTCCTGCGGGCCGACCTCGGTCTGTCCGGTGAGGCGGCCGCCCTGACGGGCCCCCAGCTCAACGTCATGGCGTTCGAGCAAAAGTTCGCCTTCGGCTCATGCCCGGCGGAGTACCAGCAGTTGTCGACCGGGCTCGTCGCCGACCTCGTCATCAACGTCTACCGCACTACCGGTGGGGCGGGCAGCCGCGCGGCGGGGATGCGTCTGGAGTTCAGCGGCAACGCCGCCCTGTACAGCGAGGAGGAGGTCGCCCGCCACCAGGACCGGTTCATCGCCTTCCTGGAGCGGGCCGCCGCCGAGCCCGACCGGCCGGTGGCCGACCTCGATCTGCTCACCGTCGCCGAGCGCGACCGGACGCTGAGGGAGTGGAACGACACCGTGGCCGGCCTGCCGCCGGTCACCCTGCCCGCGCTCTTCGAGGCGCAGGCGGCGCGCACGCCGGACGCCCCCGCGCTGCTCCACGACTCCGGCACGCTCACCTACGCCGAACTCGACACCCGGGCGAACCGGTTGGCCCATCTGCTGATCGGCCGTGGTGCGGGCCCGGAGCAGTACGTCGGCCTGGTCCTGCCCCGTACCGCCGACCTCGTCGTCGCCGTGCTGGCCGTCCTCAAGGCGGGTGCCGCCTACCTGCCGGTCGACCCGGGGTATCCGGCGGAGCGGATCGCCCACATGCTGGGCGACACCGCGCCGGGGTTGGTCCTGACCACGCGGGAGCTCGCCGGCCGGACTCCGCTGGGTTCCGCCGAGGTGCTCGTCCTCGACGAACTGGACACGGCCGGGCAGCCGTCGCACAACCCGGCGGACGCGGACCGGCTCCGTCCGCTGCGTCCCGCACACCCCGCCTACGTCATCTACACCTCTGGGTCCACGGGTGTTCCCAAGGGGGTTCTGGGCCTGCACGGCGGCGCGGTGAACCGGCTCCTGTGGTTCGGCCGGGTCTTCCCCTTCGAAGCCGAGCGGCCGGTACTCGCCAAGAGTTCGCTCAGCTTCGTGGACGGAACCACCGAGCTGCTGGGCCCCCTCGTCCACGGCGCCCCCGTCGTCCTGTGCGGCACGGAGGCGTCCCGGAGTGCCGCCGAACTGACCGCGCTCATCGCCCGGCACGGTGTGTCCCGCACGACGGTGGTCCCCAGCCTGCTCGCCGAGCTGTTGGAGGGCGACACCACGGGAGCCCTGGCCCCTTGCGCCCTGTGGGTGACCAGCGGCGAGGCCCTGCCGCCCGCCTACGCCCGGCGGTTCGCCGAAACCCTGCCGAAGGCGCGGCTGCTCAACCTCTACGGTTCCTCCGAGGCGAGCGGCGACAGCCTGTACGCGGAGGTCACCGATGCATCCGTACGCATCGGACGCCCCATCGCCAACACGCGCGTGTACGTGCTCGATGCGGCTCTGCGCCCCGTGCCCCTGGGCGCCCCCGGTGAGCTGTACGTCGCGGGCGCGGGTCTGGCGCGCGGCTACCTGAACCGCCCGGGGCTGACCGCGGAACGCTTCGTCGCCTGCCCGTTCGTCCCGGGCGAGCGGATGTACCGCACGGGTGACCTCGCCCGCTGGACGGCCGACGGGGAGCTGGAGTACCTCGGCCGCGCCGACCACCTGGTGAAGGTGCGCGGCTTCCGGGTGGAACCGGCGGAGATCGAGGCCGTGCTGACGGACCACCCGTCGGTGAAGAGCGCCGTGGTGGTGCAGCGGGAGGACCGGCCCGGCGACAAGCGGCTGGTCGCCTACGTCGTGGGCGGCGCGGACCCCGCGGAACTGCGCGAGCGGGTGGCCCGTACGCTGCCCGACTACCTGGTCCCGTCGGCCGTCGTCGCACTCGACGCCCTGCCGCTGAACGCCAACGGCAAGCTGGACCGGCGGGCGCTGCCGGAGCCGCGCTACGAGTCCCGGGGCGCGGCGCCGCGGACGGCGCGCGAACGGCAGCTGTGCGCGCTCATGGCCGAGACCCTCGGGCTGGAGACCGCCGGCGCCGACCGGAGCTTCTTCGACCTGGGCGGCGACAGCATCCTGGCACTCCGGCTGGTCAGCCGCGCGCGCCGGGCAGGACTGGCGATCACCGCGCAGGACGTCTTCACCCACCGTACGGCGCAGGGCCTCGCCTCCGTCGCGGTCGAGGCGGGCGCCCCGGCGGACGACGAAACGTTCGTCCTGGACTCCCCCCTGCCGGACGAGGAGCGTGAGCGACTCGGCGTCCCGGAGAGCACACAAGTGCTGCCGCTGACACCGCTGCAGGAAGGGCTCGTCTTCCACAGCGTCTTCGACGAGAGCCGCCCCGACCTCTACACCGTGCAGGTCGTGCTCGAACTCGGCGGAGCCCTCGACGTCGCCGGTCTCAAGGCCGCGGCCGCGGCCCTGCTCGACCGGCACGAAGCGCTGCGCGCGGGCTTCGTGCACGACGGGCTCAGCCACGCCGTGCAGACCGTTGCCTCCGAAGTCGTCCTCGACTGGCGGGAGTCGGCCACTGCCGAGGGCCCCGCGCTGGAGGAGCTGCTGACCCGGGAGCGGGTGCGGCGTTTCACTCTGGACCGGCCGCCACTCGTGCGCTTCCTGCTGGTGCGCACCGGCGACGGGCGCCACTGTCTGGCGATCACCGCCCACCACGCGGTCCTGGACGGCTGGTCGCTGCCGATCGTGGTGCGGGATCTGCTGGAGTCCTACGCGGGTCGCCGTCCGCGGCCACGGCCCCAGCCGATGCGCCGTTACCTCGGGTGGCTGGCCCGGCGGGACGCCGACGCCGCCCGTACGGCGTGGACCGCCGCTCTCGAGGGGCTGGAGGAGCCCACCCTGGTGGCCCCGCGCACGGCGGGCCGTACACCGACGGCCCCGCAGCGCATCCTGCGCACACTGCCGGCGGAGCTCACCGCACGGCTCGAAGAGCGGGCCCGTGACCTGGGCGTCACGCTCAATTCGCTGACCAGCACGGCCTGGTCGCTGACGCTGTCACGGCTGACGGGCCGGCAGGACCTGGTCTTCGGCACGACGGTCGCCGGCCGGCCCGCGGAGCTCGACGGCGTCGAGGACATGGCCGGCCTGTTCATCAACACGCTGCCGCTGCGGGTCCGGCTCGATCCGGCGGAGTCGGTCGGCGCTCTCGCCGTGCGGCTCATGCGGGAACAGACCTCGATGCTGCGGCACCAGCACACGGGTCTGGCCGACATCCAGCGCTGGGTGGGTCTGGGCGAGCTGTTCGACACCACGACGGTCTTCGAGAACTACCCCCTGGACCGCGCCGCCCTCGGCGCGCTCGCCGACGACGCCGGGCTCGCTCTCACCGACGCCCGCGCACACGAGGGTTCCCACTACGCAATGAGTCTGGTGGTCCACCCCGGCGCCGAGCTGGCGCTGCGTCTCGACCACCAGCCCGATCTGGTGGACGGCGCGGCGGCCGAGCGTGCCCTCGACTGCTTCGTGCGGGCCCTGGAGGCGCTGGCCGCGGACGCGGACGAAGCGGTGGGCCGGGTGGACGTGCTGGCGCCGGCGGAGCGCGAGCAGGTGCTCGTACGGTGGAACGCCACCGCACGTGACGTGGAGGAACCCGCGCTGCCCCAGTGGTTCGAGGCGCAGGCGGCCCGCACACCGGAAGCGGTGGCCCTGGTGTTCCAGGGCGAGGAAGTGACGTACGCGCAGCTCGAGGCGCGGGCGAACCGCCTTGCCCGGTTGCTGGCGGAGCAGGGGGCGCGTCCCGGCCGCCGGGTCGCGGTCGTCCTGCCCCGCTCGGCGGACCTGGTGTGCGTCCTGCTCGCGGTGATGAAGTCGGGGGCGGCGTATCTGCCGGTGGACCCGGAGTTCCCGGCGGAGCGCCGGGCGTACATCCTCGACGACGCCGCTCCCGCACTCGTGATCGACGAGGAGTGGCTGTCCGCTTCGGCCGCGGCTGCCGAGCGGCTCGCGGACACGGCCCTCGGCCCGGTGCCGCTGTCGGCGGCGGCCTACGTGATCTACACGTCCGGCTCAACGGGCCGGCCCAAGGGCGTGGTGGTCGGACACGCGGCGCTGGTGAACTTCCTCGCCTGGTTCCGGGAGTCGCTGGCGATGCGCTCCGGGGAGCGGCTGCTCGCGGTGACGACGGTCGGGTTCGACATCGCGGCGCTGGAGCTGTTCGTGCCGCTGCTGTCGGGCGCCACGGTCGTGCTCGCGGACCGGGACACCGTGCGTGATCCGGAGGCGCTGGCGGCGCTGGCTACGACGGCCGGGGTGTCGGTGGCGCAGGCGACGCCGAGCCTGTGGCGTGCACTGGTGGACGCCGTCCCGGACGCCGCAGCCGTCCTGTCGGGTGTGCGGGTGATGGTGGGCGGCGAGGCGCTGCCCACCGATCTCGCCGGACGGCTGCTGCACGCGGCCCGGTCGGTGCTCAATGTGTACGGGCCCACCGAGACGACCGTGTGGTCGACCGCGGGCGAGGTGTCGCCCAGCGACGGGGCACGGGGTTCGATCGGCCGGCCGATCGCCAACACGCGGGTGTACGTGCTGGACGGCGCACTGCGCCCCGCGCCGGTCGGGACCGCGGGTGAGCTGTACATCGCGGGCGCGGGTGTTGCGTCGGGGTACTGGAACCGGTCCGGTCTCACGGCGGAACGATTCGTCGCCGATCCGTTCGGCGGGCCGGGTGCCCGGATGTACCGGACGGGGGATCTGGTGCGCTGGTCCCGGGACGGCGACCTGGAGTACCTCGGCCGGGTCGACCACCAGGTGAAGGTGCGGGGCTACCGCATCGAGCCCGGGGAGATCGAGGCCGTACTGCTGCGGCACCCGGAGGTGGCCCAGGCCGCCGTGGTGGTCCGGGAGGACCGGCCCGGTGACCGGCGGCTGGTGGCGTACACCGTGGGCGCGGCCGGCAGCGCGGAGCTGCGGGAGTTCGCGGCTCGGGAGGTTCCCGACTACATGTTGCCGTCGGTGTTCGTGGCGCTCGCCGAGCTGCCGCTGACGCCCAACGGCAAGCTGGACCGGGCGGCGCTGCCCGCTCCGGAGGCCGGGGACGTGGTCGCGTCGGGACGCGGTGCGCGCGACGCCCGCGAGGAGCTGCTCTGCGGGTTGTTCGAGCAGATCCTCGGAGTCTCCGGGATCGGCATCGACAACAGCTTCTTCGACCTGGGCGGTGACAGCATCATCGCCGTGCGGCTGGTGGGCCTCGCCCGCAGGGCCGGGCTCCCCCTCACCGTCAAGGACGTGTTCACACACCGCACCGTGGCGGGGCTGGCCGGGGTCACGAACAGCGCGGACGCACAGGTGCGTCCGGATGCCCTGCTCCCGCCGGTGGAAGGCGCGGAACTGGAGCGGGTGGCCGAAGCCCTGCCCGGTCCCGGCGACGTGCTGCCGCTGTCGCCGCTGCAGGAGGGCATGGTCTTCCACAGCGTCTTCGACGAGAACGCCCCCGAGATCTACGCCCTCCAGGTGGGCGTGGAACTCGTGGGCCGGCTCGACGCCGACGCCCTGCGGTCGGCCGCCCGCGCCCTGCTCGGCCGCCACGAGGCACTGCGCTCCGGATTCCTCGTCGAGGGCCTGAGCCGGGCGCTCCAGTTCACCCAGGACGACGTGACGCTGGACTGGACGGAGGCCGAGGCGGGCGATGACACCGCGCTGCGGGCTCTGCTGAGGCGTGAGCGCGAGCGCCGGTTCGACCTGGCCGCGCCGCCGCTCGCACGGTTCCTCCTCGCCCGCACGGCGCCGGACCGCCACGTGCTGGCGCTGAGCGTCCACCACGCCGTGCTGGACGGGTGGTCGTTGCCGGTGGTGGTGCGTGAGCTGCTGGAGCTGTACCGGGGGGCGGACACGCTGCCGCCCGTACGGCCCTACCGCGACCACCTGGCGTGGCTGGCCGGCCGCGACCGCGCGGCCGCCGAACAGGCCTGGCGGGAGGCGCTGGCCGGGCTGGAGGAGCCGACGCGGACGGCCGCGGCCACGGCGGGGCGGGTCCCGCAGCGGCCGGAGCGGCTGGAGTCGGCGCTGTCGGTGGCGGCGACGGAGCAGCTGGTCCAGGGTGCGCGCGCCCTGGGGGTCACCCTCAGCTCCGTGGTGCAGGCGGCGTGGGGGCTCACCCTGGCCCGTTCCCTGGGACGCGACGACGTCGTCTTCGGCGTCACCGTCTCCGGACGCCCCGCCGAAACCGACGGCGTCGAGAACATGGTCGGACTGTTCATCAACACCGTCCCCCTGCGCCTCACCGTCAACCCCGCCGAAACACTCGGCGACCTCCTCCACCGCCTCCAGAACGAACAAACCCGCCTCCTCGACCACCAGCACCTCGGACTCGCCGACATCCAGCGCACCACCGGACACGGCGAACTCTTCGACACCTCCCTCGTCCTCGAGAACTACCCCCTCGACCCCACCGCCCTCCAGGGCACCGCCGGGGCGGCCGGCCTGCGCATCGGCGAGGTGTACCCGCACGATGCGGTGCACTACGCCCTCGGCCTGGTGCTGGTCCCGGGTGAGCGGCTGAGCTTCCGGCTGGACTTCCAGCCCGACCTGGTCGACCGCACCGCCGCCGAGGCGTACCTGGCCCGGTTCGGCCGGCTGCTGGAGAGCCTCGTCGCGGACGCGCGGCTGCCCGTCGGCCGGCTGGACGTGCTGGATACGGCAGAGCGGCAGCAGGTGCTGCGGACGTGGAACGACACGGCACACCCGGTGGCGCTGACCACGCTGGCCGAGTCGTTCGAGGCGCAGGTCGCCCGGACCCCGGACGCCACCGCCGTGGTGTCCGAGGCAGGCGAGATGACGTACGCCGAGCTGAACGCCCGGGCGAACCGGCTCGCCCGGCTGCTCGTCGAGCACGGGGTGGGTCCGGAGCGCCGTGTGGCGATCGCCCTGCCGCGCTCGCTCGACCTCGTCGTCGCCGTCTACGCGGTGGTCAAGGCCGGCGGAGCCTACCTGCCGGTCGACCCGGACCATCCGGCGGACCGTATCGCGTACGTACTGGAGGATGCCACTCCGCAGCTGCTGCTGACCCGGAGCGGGCCGGCCGAGCGGATTCCGGACACCGGCATCACCCGCATCCTGCTGGACGAGGCGGACACGGCCGGCCGGCCCGGCACCGACCTCACGGACGCGGAGCGGACCGCCCCCCTGGCGCTCTCACACCCCGCGTACGTCATCTACACCTCCGGTTCCACGGGGCGCCCCAAGGGCGTGGTCGTGGACCACGCGGCCATCGCCAACCGGCTGCGCTGGATGCAGGACGCGTACGGACTGGACGGCACGGACCGGGTCCTGCAGAAGACGGTGTTCAGCTTCGACGTCTCGGTGTGGGAGTTCTTCTGGCCGCTGGCCGAGGGCGCGGCGCTGGTCGTCGCCCGGCCCGAGGGTCACAAGGACGCCGTGTACCTCGCCGAGCTGATCCGGAGCCAACGGGTCACGACCGTCCATTTCGTGCCGTCGATGCTCCAGGCGTTCCTCCAGCAGCCCGACACGGCGGACTGCACGTCGCTTCGCCGGGTGTTCTGCAGCGGTGAGGCGCTTCCGGGCGAGCTGGCCCAGCAGTTCCACGAGCGGTTCGGCGCCCAGTTGCACAACCTCTACGGCCCGACCGAGGCCGCGATCGACGTGACCGCGTGGGCGTGCCGCCCGCAGGACACGGGGGCATCCGTGCCGATCGGGCGGCCCATCTGGAACATCGCGACCCGGGTCCTGGACGGCGCACTGCGCCCCGTGCCGGTCGGCACGCCCGGTGAGCTGTACCTGTCGGGCATCGGTCTGGCCCGCGGCTATCTGCACCGGGCCGGGCTGACCTCGGAGCGGTTCGTCGCCGACCCGTACGGTCCCGCCGGTTCCCGCATGTACCGCACCGGGGACGTGGCGCGGTGGCGGGCGGACGGTGTTCTGGAGTACGTCGGGCGCACGGACCAGCAGGTGAAGATCCGTGGCTTCCGTATCGAACTGGGCGAAATCGGTGCCGCGCTGGCCGCGCACCCCGGTGTCGCATGGGCCGAGGCCGAGGTCCGGGAGGACCGGCCCGGGGACCGCAGGCTCGTCGCGTACGTCGTGCCCGCGGGCGAGGGCGCGGAGCCCGAGCGGCTGCGGGACCACCTGGCGCGGACGCTCCCCGACTACATGGTGCCGTCGGCCTTCGTGTCCCTCGACGCGTTGCCGCTGACGCCCAACGGGAAGCTGGACCGCAAGGCTCTGCCCGCGCCGGACCCGTCCACCACCGGCAAGGGCGGCCGGCAGCCGCGCAACGGGGCCGAGCAGACCCTGTGCCGGCTCTTCGGAGAGGTGCTGGGAGTCACCGGCGTCGGCGTCGAGGACGGCTTCTTCGACCTCGGGGGCGACAGCATCATGTCCATCCAGCTGGTCGGCAGGGCCCGGCGCGAGGGCCTGGTCCTGACGGCTCGCGATGTGTTCGAGCGGCGTACGGTCGCCGGCCTCGCCGAGGTCGCCGAACGCGCGGCGCAGGCCGGTGCGGAGCAGAGCGGCGCGAGCGGGGAAGACGTCGCCGTCGGCCCCGTTCCGCTCACCCCGATCGCGCACTGGCTGGCCGAACGCGGTGGCCCCGCGGACGGGTTCGCCCAGTCCGTGGCGGTGCGCGTGCCCGCCGGTACCCGTCACAGTGACCTGCTGGCCGCCGTACGGACCCTGTTGGACCGCCATGACGCGCTGCGCATGCGGCTGGCCGGGGACACCGCCTGGGCCCTGGAGATCGGCGAGCCGGGATCGGTCCGGGAGGCGGCGTGCCTGCGGCGGGTCGACGCCGTGGGTGTCACGGGCGGGGAGCTGGACGCGCTGATGACCCGGCACGCCGCAAAGGCCCGGGCGCGGCTCGCACCGCGCGACGGGGTCATGGTGCAGCTCGTGTGGTTCGACCGCGGGCCAAAGCGGTCGGGGCGGCTGGCGCTGGTCGCGCACCACCTCGTCGTGGACGGCGTGTCGTGGCGGATCCTGCTGCCGGACCTGGAGGCGGCCTTCGCCGCGGCGGTGGCCGGCCGGGCACCGGACCCTGCTCCGGCGACCCGCTCCTTCCGGTCATGGGCGCGTGCGCTGGAGAAGTCCGGCACCGAGGGCGTCTACCGGGGCCAACTCCCCTACTGGCGCGAAGTCCTCACGGGCGATGGCGCCCGGGGCTCCGCGGCGGTCCGGCTCGACGCGCGACACGACACGTACGGCAGCGCCGGTTCGCTGACCCTGCGTCTGCCCGCCGAGGTGACGGCGGACGTCCTGGCATCCGTCGGCCCCCGCTACCGGGCGGGCGCCGAGGACGTGCTGCTGGCCGCGTTCGCGCTGGCGGCCACGTCGTGGCGGCCCGACTGGGGCACGTCCGTCCTGGTCGACGTCGAGGGCCACGGACGTGACCAGGTGACGGGCACCGGTGAGGGTGATGTGGCCGGCACCGTGGGCTGGTTCACGAGCCTGTATCCGGTACGTCTGGACACCGGCGCCTTCGACGGGCCCGGGCGGGCCGGGATTCGCGCGGGCGGGCGGGAGGCCGGCCTGCTGCTCAAGCAGGTCAAGGAGCGGCTGCGAGCGGTGCCGGACAACGGCATCGGCTACGGGGTGCTGCGGTATCTGGATCCGGCCGCCTCGGCCGAGCTGTCGGCGCTGCCGCGCCCCGCGCTGGGCTTCAACTACCTGGGCCGGGCCGCCCAGGGAGAGGACGCGGACTGGGCGGTCGTCGCGGGCAGCCAGGGCATCGGAGGCTCCTCCGACGACGGCACTCCGCTCGCCCACACCGTGGAGCTGAACGCCCTCGCCGTCGAGGGATCCGAGGGTCCCGAGCTCGTCGCCACCTGGACCTGGGCGAGCCGGCTGTTCGGTGAGGAGGACGTACGCGCGCTGGCGGACGAGTGGTTCGCCGTGCTGCGCGGCCTGGCCGCGCACGGCCGCCGCCCCGAGGCGGGCGGGCTGACCCCGTCCGATGTGGCGCTCGCGCGGCTGGGCCAGCGGGAGATCGACGTCCTGGAACGGCGCCTGCCGCGCCTGAAGGACGTGCTGCCGCTGTCACCGCTGCAGGAGGGCCTGCTCTTCCACCACTTCTTCGACCGGACCGCCGACGGTGACTCCGCCGACGTCTACACCACGCAACTGGTCCTGGACATCGAGGGTCCGGTCGATTCCGCCGCCCTGTCCGCCGCCGCGGCCTCGCTGCTGGACCGGCACGCCACCCTGCGGGCGGCGTTCGTCCACGAGGGCCTGGACCGGCCGGTACAGGCCGTCCTGAGTGATGTGCCGCTCGCCTGGCGCGAGGTGGACCTGCGGGAGCTGCCCGAGGCCGAGCGCGAACGGGAAGCGGAGCGGGTCCTGGAGACCGAGCGGGCCCGCCGCTTCGACCCGGCGCGACCGCCCCTCGTACGGTTCGCGCTGGTGCGCGTGGGCACCGCACGGCACCGCTTCGCGATCACGTCCCACCATGTGGCGCTGGACGGGTGGTCGTTGCCGGTGGTGGTGCGTGAGCTGCTGGAGCTGTACCGGGGGGCGGACACGCTGCCGCCCGTACGGCCCTACCGCGACCACCTGGCGTGGCTGGCCGGCCGCGACCGCGCGGCCGCCGAACAGGCCTGGCGGGAGGCGCTGGCCGGGCTGGAGGAGCCGACGCGGACGGCCGCGGCCACGGCGGGGCGGGTCCCGCAGCGGCCGGACACCGTCGACTTCGCCCTGCCGGCGGAGACGACCACCGGGCTGACCGAGCGCGCCCGTGCGCTGGGTGTCACCGTCAGCTCCGTGGTGCAGGCGGCGTGGGGGCTCACCCTGGCCCGTTCCCTCGGGCGCGACGACGTCGTCTTCGGCATCACCGTCTCCGGACGCCCCGCCGAAACCGACGGCGTCGAGAACATGGTCGGACTGTTCATCAACACCGTCCCCTTGCGCCTCACCGTCAACCCCGCCGAAACACTCGGCGACCTCCTCCACCGCCTCCAGAACGAACAAACCCGCCTCCTCGACCACCAGCACCTCGGACTCGCCGACATCCAGCACGCCACCGGACACGGCGAACTCTTCGACACTTCCCTCGTCTTCGAGAACTACCCCCTCGATCCCACGGCGCTCGGAGCGCTCGCCGAAGGCACCGGCATCCGGCTGACGGCGGCCCGCACCCACGACGCCGTGCACTACACCTACGGTCTCGTCGCCGTGCCCGGCGAAGAGCTGCGTTTCCGGCTGGACTTCCAGCCCGACCTGGTCGACCGTACGGCGGCGGCCGGCATCGCGGACCGGCTGCTGCGGGCGCTGGAGGCGTTCACCGAGCGGCCCGGCCTGCCCGTCGGCCGCCTGGAGCTGCTGGACCGGGCCGAGCGACGGCTGCTGCTCGACACCTGGGGCACCCGGACCGGGGAGCCCGCTCCGAGCACACTGCCCGAGCTCTTCCAGGCGCAGGTCGCCCGGACCCCGGACGCGACCGCCGTGGTGTCCGAGGCAGGCGAGGTGTCGTACGCCGAGCTGAACGCCCGGGCGAACCGGCTCGCCCGGCTGCTCGTGGAGCACGGGGCGGGCCCGGAGCGCCGTGTCGCGGTGTCGCTGCCGCGCTCGGCCGACCTCGCGGTCACTTTGCTGGCCGTCATGAAGTCGGGGGCGGCGTATGTGCCCGTGGACCCGGACTACCCGGCCGAACGCGTCGCCCACATCCTGCGGGACGCCGATCCGGCGCTGGTCGTCGACGCGGCCTGGCTCGCCGGTGCCCGAGCCGATGTCGCCCGTCAGGAGGCCGGTGACCTGCCGCCGTTCTCCCCGGCGCACCCGGCCTATGTGATCTACACCTCGGGCTCGACCGGCGTGCCCAAGGGCGTCGCCGTCAGCCACACGGGCATCGCGAGCCTGGTGGCCGGGCAGTCCGAGGTGTTCGCGGTGACGCCGGACAGCAGGGTGCTGTGGTTCGCGTCGCCGAGCTTCGACGCGGCCGTCTCCGAGCTGGGCATGGCCCTGTTGACGGGCGCCGCCCTGGTTGTCGCCCCGGCCGACCGCCTGGCACCGGGCCCCGCTCTTCGGGAGCTGGTGGTGCGCCGGCGGGTCACGCATGTGACGCTGCCCCCGTCGGCGCTGGCCGTCCTCTCGGAGGGGGCGCTGAAGAGCGTGTCGACGCTGGTGGTGGCCGGCGAGGCGGCCGCCCCCGACCTGGTGGCGCGCTGGTCCCGCGGCCGCCGGATGATCAACGCGTACGGGCCCACCGAGACGACGGTGTGCGCCAGCATGAGCGGGCCGCTGTCCGGGGAGCGCGTGCCGCCGATCGGGGTCCCGATCACCGGCAGCAGGCTGTTCGTGCTGGACGGCTCGCTGCTGCCCGTGCCGGTGGGGACGCCCGGCGAGCTGTACGTCGCGGGTCCCGGTCTGGCCCGCGGCTATCTGAACCGTCCGGGGCTGACCGCGGAGCGCTTCGTCGCGTGCCCCTTCGCGCCCGGCGAGCGGATGTACCGCACCGGTGACCTGGTCCGCTGGACGGCCGACGGGGAACTGGAGTATCTGGGCCGGTCCGACGACCAGGTGAAGGTCCGTGGCTTCCGGATCGAGCCGGGGGAGGTGGCGGCCGTTCTGGGCACCCACCCGTCGGTGGCGCGCGCCGCCGTCGTGGTGCGCGAGGACCGGCCGGGGGACAAGCGGCTCGTCGGCTACGTCGTGCCCGTCGCGGGCGGCGCGGCCGACCCGGCGGAGCTGCGCCGGCACGCCGCCGCACGACTGGCGGAGTACATGGTGCCGTCGGCGTTCGTGTCGGTTCAGACGCTACCGCTGACTCCCAACGGCAAGCTGGACCGCAAGGCGCTGCCCGCGCCGGAGTACGCGGCCCAGGACCGGTACCGGGCACCGCGGTCGCCACGCGAGGAGATCCTGTGCGGCCTGTTCACCGAGGTGCTCGGCGTGGACCGGGTCGGCATCGACGACAACTTCTTCGACCTCGGCGGCCACTCCCTGCTGGCCACCCGGCTCGCCAACCGCATCCGCGCCACCCTCGGCACCGAACTCTCCCTCCGCGACCTGTTCGCGGCGCCCACCCCGGCGGCTCTGGCGGCGAGGGACGGCGGGGCGCCGGACCGTGCCGGCGTCCGGGTGGGTGAGCGGCCGGGGCGGCTGCCCCTGTCCTTCGCGCAGGAACGCCTCTGGTTCCTCAACCAGTTCACGCAGGCCCCGGCGACGTACAACATTCCCGCGGTGCTGCGGCTCGGCGGCGAACTCGACCGGGAGGCGCTGGAGAACGCGCTCGCCGATGTGGTCGCGCGGCACGAGTCGCTGCGTACGCTCTTCGTCGAGGACGCCGAGGGGCCGCACCAGCGGGTGCTCGACGCCGACGCCGCCCGGCCGCGCCTGGAGTCGGTGCGTACGGACGAGCGGGAGCTTGAGGGGCTGCTGCGGCGGGAGGCCGGCCGGGGCTTCGATCTGGCGCTCGAACCACCGCTGCGTGCCCGGCTGTTCTCCCTCGCTCCCGACGACCATGTGCTGCTGCTCGTGGTCCACCACATCGCGGGCGACGGCTGGTCCGTCGGACCGCTGGCGCGTGACCTGACGGCGGCCTACGCGGCACGTGCCGCCGGACGGGTGTGGGCGGGGCCCGGCCTTCCGGTGCAGTACGCCGACTACGCCCTGTGGCAGCGCGAGATGCTGGGCTCCGAGGACGACCCGGAGAGCCTCGTCTCGCGGCAGCTCGCCTTCTGGCGTGAGGCTCTGGAAGACCTTCCCGAGGAGCTGGACCTGCCGTCGGACCGGCCGCGGCCCGCTGTCGCCACCTACGCCGGCGGTTCGGTGGAGTTCGACGTACCGGCCTCGCTGCACCAACGGCTCACGACGAGCGCCCGGCAACTCGAAGCCAGCCCGTTCATGGTGGTGCAGGCGGCACTGGCCACCCTGCTGTCCCGGCTCGGAGCGGGTACCGACATCCCGATCGGCACCCCGATCGCCGGACGCACCGACGACACCGTCGAGGACCTGATCGGCTTCTTCGCCAACACCCTCGTCCTGCGCACCGACCTGTCCGGCAACCCCACCTTCCGCGAACTGGTCGCCCGCGTCCGCGAGTTCGACCTCAACGCGTACGCCCACCAGGACGTGCCCTTCGAGCGGCTCGTCGAAGTCCTCAACCCGGTGCGCTCGACCTCCCGCCATCCCCTCTTCCAGACCGTCCTCAGCTGGAACGACACCGTGGGGCAGGCGCTCGACTCGCTGCGCTCGCTGCCGGGGCTCTCCGTCCGCGCCCAGTCGCTCGACGCCGGGGTCGCGAAGTTCGACCTCGTCGTGGCGTTCGAGGAGCGGCATGCGGCCGACGGCACACCGGCCGGTCTGCAGGGCACGCTGACGTACAGCACCGACCTGTACACCCGCCGCACCGCGCGGTCACTCGCGGCGCGCCTGCTGCGGGTGCTGGACGCGGTGCTCACCGACCCGGACCGTCCCGTCACCCGCGTCGACGTCACCGACGGCGCCGAGCGCGCGCGGCTGCTGACCGCGGCCGGGAAGGGCACCGTGGAAGCGCCCACGGAGACGCTCGCCGAACTGTTCGAGCGTCAGGCGGAGCGCACCCCGGATGCGGTGGCCGTCTCCTTCGGCGCGCAGTCCTTGTCGTACGCCGAGCTGAACGCGCGGGCCAACCGGCTGGCCCGGCTGCTCGTCGAGCACGGCGCGGAGCCGGAACGGTTCGTCGCCGTGGCGGCGCCGAGGTCGGCGGAGCTCGTGGTCGCCCTGCTGGCCGTGGTGAAGTCGGGCGCGGCCTATGTGCCCGTCGACCCCGGGTATCCGGCGGACCGTATCGAGTACATGCTGGCCGACGCCGCGCCCCGGCTCGTGGTGACCGCGGCCGAGGTCGCCGGCCGGCTGCCCGCGGCCCCCGGCCGGCACATGCTGGTGCTGGACGCGGAGGAGACCGTACGGGCGATGGCCCGATACGAGGACGGCGACGGCGATCTCACCGTTGCCGAGCGCGGCACCGTGCGCCCGGCCCACCCGGCCTACACGATCTACACCTCGGGGTCGACGGGACGTCCCAAGGGTGTCGTGGTGCCGCACGGGAACGTGGTGCGGCTGTTCACCGCCACCCGGCAGCTGTACGGCTTCGGTCCGGACGATGTGTGGACGCTGTTCCACTCCAGCGCGTTCGACTTCTCCGTGTGGGAGCTGTGGGGGGCGCTGCTGCACGGCGGCCGGCTGGTCGTGGTGCCGTTCGAGGTCAGCCGGACGCCGGCGGAGTTCCTGCGGCTGCTGGTGAGGGAACGCGTCACCGTGCTCAACCAGACGCCTTCGGCCTTCTACCAGCTGATCCAGGCCGACCAGGACCATCCGGAGCTGGGCGACCGGCTGAGTCTGCGCTGGGTCGTCTTCGGCGGCGAGGCCCTGGACCTGGGCCGGCTCGGTGCGTGGGGACGGCGGCACGGTGACAGCGAGCCGGTGCTGGTCAACATGTACGGCATCACCGAGACCACCGTGCATGTCAGCGCCCGCGTGCTGGACAGGTCCCTGTGGGCCGGCCACTCCCCCAGCCTGATCGGACCCGGCATCGACGACCTGCGGGTGTACGTGCTCGACGGGACGCTCCGGCCGGCTCCGGCGGGAGTCACGGGCGAGCTGTACGTGGCGGGTCCCGGTCTGGCCCGCGGCTATCTGAACCGTCCGGGACTGACCGCGGAGCGGTTCGTCGCATGCCCGTTCACCGCGGCGGGCGAGCGCATGTACCGCACCGGCGACCTCGCCCGGTGGACGGCCGACGGGGAACTGGAGTACCTGGGCCGCGCCGACGAGCAGGTGAAGATCCGCGGCTTCCGGATCGAGCTGGGCGAGGTCGAGGCCGCCCTGCTGGGCCATGCTCAGGTCGCCCAGGCCGCGGTGGTCGTCCGCGAGGACCGGCCCGGCGACAAGCGGCTCGTCGCGTACGCCGTGCCCGTACCCGGCGAGGTCCCGCCGGACGTCGCCTCGCTGCGCGCGCGGTTGTCGTCGGAACTGCCGGAGTACATGGTGCCGTCCGCGGTGGTGCTCCTCGCGGCGCTGCCGCTGACCACCAACGGCAAGCTGGACCGCAAGGCGCTGCCCGCGCCGGAGTACGCGGCCCAGGACCGGTACCGGGCACCGCGGTCGCCGCGCGAGGAGATCCTGTGCGGCCTGTTCACCGAGGTGCTCGGCGTGGACCGGGTCGGCATCGACGACAACTTCTTCGACCTCGGCGGCCACTCCCTGCTGGCCACCCGGCTCGCCAACCGCATCCGCGCTACCCTCGGCATCGAACTCTCCCTCCGCGACCTGTTCGAGTCACCGACGGTCGCCTCCCTCGGGCAGGCACTGGAGGCGGGCGCGGACACGGGTGCGGAGACGAGCGCGCGGGCCGATGGCGCGCGGCGCCCCGTCGTGCGCCAGGAGCGCCGGGGCGAGCGGATCCCGTTGTCGTTCGCCCAGCGCAGGCTGTGGTTCCTGCACCGCTTCGAGGGCCCCAGCGCCACCTACAACATTCCGCTGGCGCTGCGGCTGGCCGGTGTCCTCGACCGCGACGCGATGGAGAGGGCGCTGGCCGATCTGGTCGCCCGGCACGAGTCGCTGCGCACGGTCTTCGCCGAGGACGGCGACGGTCCGTACCAGATGGTGCTGGACCAGGCGCGGCCCGGGCTGCACACCGTCGCGACCGAGGCGCAGTTGCGGGAGGCGGCCAGGTACACCTTCGACCTGAGCGCCGAAATCCCGCTGCGCGCCGTGCTCTGGGAGCAGGCGGCGGATCGGCACGTACTGCTGCTGCTGGTGCACCACATCGCGGGCGACGGCCGCTCGACCGGTCCGCTCGCACGTGACCTGGCCACCGCCTACGCGGCCCGCCGGGCGGGCGGCGCCCCGCAGTGGAACGAGCTTCCCGTCCAGTACGCCGACTACACGCTCTGGCAGCACGACATGCTGGGCTCCGAGGACGACCCGGAGAGCCTCGTCTCGCGGCAGCTCGCCTTCTGGCGTGAGGCTCTGGAAGACCTTCCCGAGGAGCTGGACCTGCCGTCGGACCGGCCGCGGCCCGCTGTCGCCACCTACGCCGGCGGTTCGGTGGAGTTCGACGTACCGGCCTCGCTGCACCAACGGCTCACGACGAGGGCCCGGGAACTCGAAGCCAGCCCGTTCATGGTGGTGCAGGCGGCACTGGCCACCCTGCTGTCCCGGCTCGGAGCGGGTACCGACATCCCGATCGGCACCCCGATCGCCGGACGCACCGACGACACCGTCGAGGACCTGATCGGCTTCTTCGCCAACACCCTCGTCCTGCGCACCGACCTGTCCGGCAACCCCACCTTCCGCGAACTGGTCGCCCGCGTCCGCGAGTTCGACCTCAACGCGTACGCCCACCAGGACGTGCCCTTCGAGCGGCTGGTGGACGCGCTGGACGTGACGCGCTCGACCTCCCGCCACCCGCTGTTCCAGACCGTCCTCACCCTGGACGACACGGCGGAGCAGGAGGCCCTCGCCCACGCCGTCGGGCTCCCCGGGCTGACCGTGACAGGGCACACACTGGACACGGACGTGGCCAAGTTCGACCTGTCCGTCGCCTTCACCCGCAGCCGGCCGGACGGCTGGGGGCTCACCGGCCGCCTCGACTACGCGACCGACCTGTACGACCGCACCACCGCCGAGCGGCTCGCCGCCCGCCTGGTCCGCGTGCTGGAGGCGGCGCTCGCCGACCCGGACCGTCCGGTCACCCGTATCGACGTGCTCGGCGACGCCGAGCGTCACACGCTCCTGGAGGGCCGCAACGACACGGCACGCCCCACGCCCGGCGGAACGCTGCTCGGGCTCTTCGAGAGCCGCGCGGCGGCCACCCCGGACAAGGCGGCGATCGTCGCCGACGGTGAGACCCTCACCTACTCCGAGCTGACGGTGCGGGCCCACCGGCTCGCGCACCGGCTGCGCCGCTCCGGCGTGGGCGCCGAGTCGCGGGTCATCCTGCTCATGGAACGCTCGGCCGACCTGGTCGTCGCCGTGCTCGCCGTGCTCAAGGCGGGCGGCGCCTACGTACCGCTGAGCGCCACCTATCCCGACGACCGGCTGCGGTGGATCGTCGAGGAGACCGGGGCACCCCTGCTCGTCGCCGATCGTGCCCTGCGCTCCCGGGCGCTGGCCGTGGCGGAGGGTCGTGAGGTCCTCGTGGTCGACGACCCCGACACGGCCCGCGCACTGGCCGACGAGGAGAGCACGACGCCCGGCTGTACGCCGCTGCCGGACACGCTGGCCTGCGTGATGTTCACCTCGGGTTCCACGGGCGACCCCAAGGGCGTCGCCGCCACCCACGGCGACATCGCGGATCTCGCGTACGACCGGTGGTGGGAGTCGGGCTGCGCGGAGCGGGTGCTGCTGCACTCCCCGCACGCCTGGGACGCGCTCACGCTGGAGTTGTGGGTGGCGCTCCTCGGCGGGGGCACGGTCGTCGTCGCCCCGGCGGGCGACCTCGGCGTGGAGTCCCTGGCCGCGCTCATCACCGGACACGGCATCACCGGGCTGTGGCTCACGGCGGGCCTGTTCGCCGTCATGGCCGAGGAGCAGCCCGAGGCCTTCGACCGCGTCCGGCAGGTGTGGACCGGAGGTGACGTGGTGCCCCCTGCCGCGGTGCGCCGGGTGCTGGCCCGCTGCCCGGGTATCGAGATCGTCAACGGATACGGTCCCAGCGAGACGACGGTGTTCGCCACCCGGAACCCGGTGGGCGCGCAGGACGCGGAGCGGTTCTCCAGCGTCGTGCCCATCGGACGGCCGCTCGACAACATGCGCCTGTACGTGCTCGACCCGGCACTTCACCCGGTGCCGGACGGGGTCGCCGGTGAGCTGTATGTGGCGGGCGCCGGTCTGGCCCGCGGCTACTGGGCCCGTCCTGGGCTGTCCGCCGAGCGGTTCGTCGCCGATCCGTTCGGCGCGCCCGGTACCCGTATGTACCGCACCGGTGACCTGGTGCGGTGGAACGGCGACGCGCTGCTGGAGTTCGTGGGCCGCGCCGACGACCAGGTGAAGGTGCGCGGCTTCCGCATCGAGCTCGCGGAGGTGGAGGCGGCGCTCGCTTCCCGGCCCGGCGTCCTCGCCACAGCGGTGCTCGTACGGGAGGACCAGCCCGGCGACAAGCGGCTCACCGGGTACGTCGTCCCGGCGGACGGCCCCCTCGACCTGAGCCGGCTCCGGGCCGACCTGGCGGAGCAGCTGCCGGACTACATGGTGCCCGCTGCGCTCGTCGAGTTGCCCGGGCTTCCGCTGACCACCAACGGCAAGCTCGACCGCAAGGCCCTCCCGGCACCCGAGTACCGCGCCGCGGGAGGCGGGCGTCCGCCGTCCGGGCCGGTCGAGGAGACGCTGTGCGCACTCTTCGCCGACGTGCTCGGGATCGGCACGGCCGGCGTGGACGACAGTTTCTTCGACCTCGGCGGCGACAGCATCATGTCCATCCAGCTGGTCAGCCGGGCCCGAAAGGCGGGTCTCACGCTGAGCCCGCGAGACGTCTTCGACCACCGGACCGTGGCCGCCCTGGCTTCCGTGCTGTCCGGTCGGACGCCCCAGGAGGCGCCCGAGCGGACGCCGGAGGACGCCACCGGACCGGTCCCGGCGACGCCGATCATGGGATGGCTGACCGAACGGGGCGGCTCGGTCGACCTGTTCAACCAGTCCGTCGTGCTCCAGGTGCCCGCGGCCATGCGCCACGCCGACCTCCTGACCGCTGTGCAGGCCGTGCTCGACCGGCACGACACCCTGCGGATGCGCGGCATGACCGGCACCTCCGGAGAGCCGGCGCTGGAGATCCCGGCACCGGGCACGGTGGACGCGCGGACTTGCGTCAGCCGGGTCGACGCGCGGGGCGCCGATCCCGACGAGGTGCGGCGCCTGACCGCCGAGCACGCCCTCGCCGCGCTGGGCCGCCTGTCGGTGGCCGACGGCATCGTGTTCCAGGCCGTCTGGCTGGACCGCGGAACCGAGGTGTCCGGGCGGCTGGTGCTCCTCGCCGACCACCTCGTCGTCGACGGCGTCTCATGGCGCGTCCTCGTGGCCGATCTGGCCGAGGCGTGGGAGTCGGCCGCGGCCGGCCGGACGCCGGAACTCGCCCCCGTCACGACCTCCTTCCGGGAGTGGGCCCTGGGGCTCAGGGCCGCCGCGCTCGATCCGGTGCGGGTCGAGGAGCTCGCCCACTGGGCGCAGACCTTGCGGGGCGGCACCGAACCCCGTATCGGCAGCGCACCGCTCGACCCCGCCCTGGACACCCACCGGTCGTCCGGCACCCTGACCCTCCGGCTGCCCACCGACGTCACCGAGACCGTGCTCACCCGGATCGGCGCGGCCTTCGGCACGGGCGTCGCCGACGGACTCCTCGCCGCCTTCGCCATCGCCGTGGCGGCGTGGCGGGACAGCGACGAGACCTCGGTCCTGGTGGACATCGAGGGCCACGGGCGGGAGGAACAGCTCCTGCCGGGCTCCGACCTGTCCCGTACGGTCGGCTGGTTCACCAGCCTCTACCCGGTCCGGCTGGACGCGGGCACCGGCGACCGCGCCGCGCGCGCGGACGCGCTGGCCGGCGGAACGACCGCGGGGCGCGTGCTCAAGACGGTCAAGGAACAGCTGCGCTCCGTACCGGACAACGGGATCGGATTCGGTCTGCTGCGCCACCTCAACCCGCGGACGAAGGCGGTGCTCTCCGCACTGGCCAGGCCACAGCTCGGCTTCAACTACCTGGGCCGGGTCACGGCCCAGGACGCGGCCGACTGGTCGGCCGTGCCCGACACCGGTGCGCTCGTCCCGGGTGACGATCCGGACGCACCGCTGACCCATGTGCTGGAACTCAACGCGCTCACCCAGGACGGACCCGGCGGCCCCGAGCTTGTCGCCACCTGGACGTGGGCCACCCGGCTGCTGCCGGAGGCAGCGGCGCGCGAGCTGGCCGACTACTGGTTCGCCGCCCTGCTCGGCCTGGCCGAGCACGCGCAGCGGCCCGACGCGGGCGGCCTCACACCGTCCGACGTGGCCCTGCTCTCCATCAGCCAGAACGAGATCGACGAACTCGAAGACGACTTCTTCGGAGATTTCGCGGATTCGGAAGACGAGTGAGGAACGACGTGAGCAACAAGAAGTCCCGCCCCATCGAGGACATCCTTCCCCTGTCGCCGCTCCAGGAAGGGCTCGTCTTCCACAGCGTCTTCGACGATGAGGGCGCGGACATCTACACGGTGCAGCTCGTGTTCGACCTGGCGGGCGAGCTCGACCCGTCGCGGTTGCGCTCCGCCGCCGACGCGCTGATCCGCCGCCACACCAACCTGCGGGCCGCGTTCCGGCAGCGCAAGTCGGGCGAGTGGGCGCAGGTGGTGCTCCGTGAGGCCCCGGCGGCGTGGGACGAGCACGACCTGTCCACACTGCCCGACGCCGAGCGCGAGGCCGAGGCCGCGCGTCTGGTCGAGGAGGACCGGATCCGCCGCTTCGACGTGGGCCGGCCACCCCTGCTGCGCTTCACCCTGCTGCGGCTGTCCGCCGACCGCCACCGGCTGGCGGTCGCGGTGCACCACGCGATCCTCGACGGCTGGTCGCTGCCGGTCGTCCTGCGCGAACTGATGGCCCTCTACAACTCGGACGGCGACGCGTCGGCGCTGCCGCGCATCCGCCCGTACCGTGACTACCTCGCCTGGCTCGCCGGACGCGACCAGGACGCGGCGCGTGCGGCCTGGCAGGAGGTCTTCGCGGACTTCGACGAGCCGTCGCTGGTGGCGCCCGCCGACCAGGGGCGTAAGCCGCTGCTGCCGGAGCAGGTCACCTTCGGGCTGCCGGCCGCCACCACGCGGCGGCTGGGCGAACGCGCGCGTGAACTCGGCGTCACGCTGAACTCGGTGGTCCAGGGTGCCTGGGGCCTCGTCCTGTCGAGGCTGCTCGGGAGGGACGACGTGGTCTTCGGCGTGACCGTCTCGGGCCGTCCCGCCGACCTGCCCGGCGTCGAGGACATGGTGGGCCTCTTCATCAACACGCTGCCGCTGAGGCTCCGGCTCAGCCCGGCGGAGCCGGTCGGGCGGATGCTCGTACGGTTGCAGCGCGAGCAGTCCGCACTGCTGGAACACCAGCACACCGGACTCGCCGAGATCCAGCGCGCCCTCGGCCGGGGCGAGCTCTTCGACACGTCCATGGTCTTCGAGAACTACCCACTGGACAGCGCCGGCCTGGACCGGTCTGCCGACCTCGGCGGCATCCGGCTGGAGGGCGCCCGCAGCCGCTCCGCCATGCACTACACGTACGGTCTGGTCGCCCACCCCGGCGAGGAGCTGTCGTTCCGGCTCGACTTCCAGCCGGACCTCGTGGACCGTGACTTTGCACAGGTGGTGGCGGAGCGGTTGGTGCGGGTGCTGGAGGCGGTGGCCGCCGATCCGCAGCGCCGGGTCGGTGACGTGGACGTGCTGTCGGACGCCGAG